>NZ_CAMYKG010000017.1:48869-69861 GCF_947258925.1 uncultured Eudoraea sp.
TGGTAATCCTCCGGATCGTGGCCCCCATAAAAAGTAAAAAACCCTTTTCCTTTTATGCCGTGAATATAACGGGCTTCACCATTGATTTTATTCTCTCCCAAAACCAATACCGTAGGCTTTACTTCCTTTCTCTCGAAGGATGTGGTCTGCCCCATAAACCCTTTTACCAATGAAGTATGATTCTGACACAGCATGGTTGGAACAGGATCCCATTTTGCTGAAAAATCCATCAAAGTAAAATAATCGGTTTCTTTTGCAACACTGCTTCGTTTGCTGGTCATATCTATAGAGGAGAATTCATAGCGCAGTGGATTTCTTTCCAGGGTAAAATTGTAAAACGCAAAGGTTTTACTATAATCCAACTTACTTTGATAGTTGGCATCAGAAGGATCCCCGTCAAACATGGGTTCACAAATATCTACCCCATCAGCAGCCAGTGCTATATCAAAACTATCTGTGGCCGAACACATGGCAAACATAAACCCACCACCTATTACATAGTTCCTTATCTTAAGTACAACCGCTCTTTTTTCTTCTGAAACCTTGTTGAATCCGAGGCTTTGAGCTAAAGTCTCGGCCTCTTGCTTTCCTTCAATATACCAGGGAGCTGCCCTGTATGCCCCATAAAATTTTCCATACTGGCCTGTAAAGTCTTCATGATGTAAATGGAGCCAATCGTATAATACCAGTTTATTATCCAGGACTTCTTCATCATATATGGTGACATAAGGAATTTCCGCATAGGTTAGGGCCATAGTTACAGCATCATCCCATGGTTGATTATTTTTAGGCGAATAAACTGCTATTTTTGGTGCTTTCTCAAGGATTACAGCCTCCTGGTTTTTTGAAGGACTGCTAATCTCGTCCAAAATGGATTGGGTTTGCCCATCTGATAGGATTTCAAAGGAAACACCCCGAATCTGACATTCTTTTCGGATGTTTTCACCATCCGGAAGTAGAAATGAACCACCTCTATAGTTGAGTAACCATTGTACTTTTTGCTGTTTTGTCAACACCCAGTATGTGATACCGTAGGCCTTTAAATGATTTTCCTGACTATCTGCATCCATGGGGATAAGAATCGCTGAGGACCTGGCCTGAAATGGAGCTAAAAAAACGAAAAAAATAACTAAGAGTAATGCAGTAGAAATATACTTTCTATATATAAATACGCAGGCTTTAAAAAGGTACATCATTATCATCCGGGTCTAAATCGGAATCCTCATTCATAGCGCTTCCAAAAGCTTCATCAGCGTTGGGAAGGTTTTTTGTAATGAATGGGTTATCCCCATCTATATTCATCTTTGACTGAAACTCAAATGGTGAATCAAAGTCATCCAAGTTATCAAATTTACCCAGTTGAGCAATGAACTTTAACCTAATATTATCTAAACCACCATTCCTGTGTTTGGCCACGATAAACTCAGCCTGTCCCTGAGTAGGTGTTCGCTCCTCATCATCCCATTCATCAATTTTGTAATATTCCGGTCGGTAAATAAAGGAAACAATATCCGCGTCCTGTTCAATAGCCCCTGATTCCCGTAAATCTGACAAGATGGGTCTTTTACTTCCTCCTCTGGTTTCCACGGCCCTGGATAACTGTGACAGGGCAATTACGGGAACATTTAGTTCTTTTGCCAGGGCCTTTAAATTTCTTGAAATTGTAGAAATTTCCTGTTCCCTGTTCCCTCCTTTTTGGCTCCCGCCAGCAGTCATAAGTTGTAAATAATCCAGTACAATTAATCTTATTTTATGCTGTGATGCCAATCTCCTGGCTTTTGCCCTAAGATCAAAAATAGAGAGTGAAGGAGTGTCATCTATAAATAAAGGCGCTTTTTCGAGTGCTTTAACTTTTACATTTAATTGTTCCCATTCGTGTTTTTCCAGTCTTCCTGTTCTAAGTTTCTCAGATGGCAATCCTGTCTCTGAAGAAATTAACCTTGTAATTAATTGAACCGAAGACATCTCCAGGGAGAAAAAGGCCACAGGAATATTAGAATTGACAGCCATATTCCTTGCCATTGATAATGTTAAAGCGGTTTTACCCATCCCGGGTCTCGCTGCAATGATTACCAAATCACTGGGTTGCCATCCGGATGTTAGTCTATCCACTTTATCAAAACCGGAGGGAATTCCACTTAAACCATCTTTATTTGATATTTCCTCTATTTTCTTTTTTGCCTGAATTACCAGGTTTTGGGCGGTTTCCGCAGAACGTTTTAAATTGCCTTGAGTAACCTCATATAATTTTGCTTCTGCATTATCAAGCAGGTCAAAAACGTCAGTCGAATCGGTATATGCATCCTCAATTATTTCACTTGAAATTTTGATAAGGCTGCGCTGAATATACTTTTGAAGAATAATTCTTGCATGGAACTCAATATGTGCCGATGAAGCCACTTTTTGAGTCAATTTTATTAAATAAAAGTCTCCACCAACAGCCTCAAGTTGCTCATCCTTCCGTAGTTGGCTCGAAACGGTTAATAAATCGACCGGTTCGGAACTTTCAAACAATTTGAAGATTGCTTCGTAGATATGGCGATGTGCATCTTTATAAAACGCATCCGGGTGTAAAATATCAATAACCTCATCAACCCCTTTCTTATCAATCATCATCGCTCCAAGAACAACTTCCTCTAAATCAACAGCTTGAGGAGGTATTTTACCCTTCTCCAAGTTAATGATGGCGGGTTTACCTACTTTGTGACCAATAATTGTCCGGGGTTTTTCCATGACTGCTAAAGTATGCAATTAACCTTAAGTTAATATAAAATTCCACTTTTCGGATATCAACCGTTAATTAACAATTCGTATGTTGATAAGTTACGAATTTGTGTTGATAACCAAAAAAATCCGAAGAACGAATTCCCCGGATATTTAGGTATCTGATAAAATGGCTGATTACCCGTTAAATACACCCATATTTGCGTATTTATCCATGCGTGCTTCTACCAATTCTTTTGGTGATAACTTTTTGAGATCATCATAATTCTTCGCAATTTTATTTTTGACAATTTCAAAAGTTTTTTCTCTGTTGCTATGAGCGCCTCCGGAAGGTTCCCTAACGATCTCATCAATAAGTTTTAACTTTTTCATATCTGTTGCGGTAAGTTTGAGAGCTTCAGCTGCTATTTCCTTATACTCCCAACTTCTCCACAAAATTGAAGAACAGGATTCCGGAGATATGACAGAGTACCAGGTATTTTCGAGCATTAATACCCTATCTCCTACCCCTATCCCAAGGGCACCACCAGAAGCACCTTCTCCGATAATTACCACAATAATCGGGACCTTTAGTCGTGTCATCTCCAAAATGTTTCTGGCTATCGCTTCTCCCTGTCCCCGTTGTTCGGCCTCAATACCCGGGTAAGCCCCTGGTGTATCAATTAAACAAACCACAGGGATTTCAAATTTCTCAGCAGACTTCATCAACCTTAATGCTTTCCTATATCCTTCCGGATTCGCCATCCCAAAATTCCTATACTGCCTGGTTTTGGTATTATAACCTTTCTGCTGGCCAATAAACATATAACTCTGGTCTCCAATTTTTCCCAACCCGCCAATCATGGCTTTGTCATCCTTCACATTCCTGTCTCCATGCAATTCTAAAAAGGTATCACCACAAATAGCTTTTATATAGTCTAATGTATAAGGTCTGTTCGGATGTCTGGAAAGCTGAACTCTCTGCCATGCAGTAAGGTTTTTATAGATATCTTTCCGGGTAGCCTCTAATTTCTTTTCAATTTGTCTGCAGGTTTCTGTGACATCAACTTCACTCTCCTCGCCTATAATCTGGCATTTCTCTAATTGTTCTACTAATTCCTTAATAGGAAGTTCAAATTCCAGGTATTCCATTAAAAAAAGGTTTATGCTAATGTCATATTAGCATTAGTTAGATTTTGTAAGCAAATATAAAATTTTATGTGGTCTTATTTATTAATTTCTCATACACTTCATGAAACCTCATCATTTGTACCTTTTTCAATTCTTAACTTCCTCCTGTTTTTTAATATCCCGTTTGCCACAATTGTAAAAACAATCAAGACCGCTCCAACATAGAAAAGTGGCCTCATTCTTTCACTCTGATCAAAAATTATAAGGGCAAGTAAAATCCCGTAAACAGGTTCCAGGTTAATGGTAAGCATTACTGTGTAGGGGCTTATATATCGCATCACTTTTACTGCTGCTATAAAAGCATAGGCAGTACACACGGATGCCAGGATAATAATGAAAAACCAGTCATTGGATGAGAGTGCAAAAAAGGTTTCATCAAAAGATCCGCTGATTGCCAGAAAAATTGAGATAAAACATGCCCCGCTCGTTAGTTCGTAAAAGGAAATTGTTGATGGTTTGTGAGTTTTTATTAATTGTCCGTTGATCAGGGTAAAAATCGATCCCAATAAGGCTGAAATCAAAGCCAGGCCAATACCTAATCTATAGCTGGTATCTACATTAAAAATGAGATATAAGCCAAAAACAACAAGCAAACCAAAGGCCACTTCGTACCAAACCATCTTTCTGCCATACCATATTGGTTCAAGGAAAGCCGTAAATAAGGCACCTGTAGCCATTGTCACCAGAGCAACCGAGACATTAGAAACTTTAATAGCTTTAAAAAATGTAACCCAGTGTAATGCAATAATAACCCCGGCGGTTAACATAACGAGTAAGGCTTTTTTACCAACTCTAAGGGAATACCCTTTATAAAAAATAAAAATCCCTATCAAAATTGAAGCAATAATCATCCTGTACCAGACTAAGGGCAGGGCATCTATTGAAATTAATTTGCCAAGTACAGCCGTAAAGCCCCAAATAAATACAATCAGGTGAAGATGAAGGTAGTTCTTTAACTTATCGCTTGGCATTTCTTAGCAAATAAAATCCTAAAATCCCAAAAGTAAGATTAGGTATTATTACAGCCAATAACGGAGAAAAACCAGATTGCTCGGCCAGGGTGCCAAAGACTTTGTCGAAAAATATGTAAATGAATGCAACCCCGATGCCAAAGGCGAGGTTTACTCCCATGCCACCACGGCGTTTAACCGAAGAGACGGCTACCCCGATAACAGTAAGAATAAAAGCGGTAATGGGCAGAGCCCAGCGTCTGTACTTTACTAAAATATAGGTGTTAATATTTGATGCCCCTTTCTTTTTCTGATCCTCTATAAACTTATTAAGTTCAACCAGGTTCTTTGTCTCAGCTACATAGGAAACAGGTGTCAGGTCTTCGATTTTAAATATAAACAAAGTATCTAATCTTCTCTTTGTTTCAACTATTTCCTTGTTGGCCCTTATTTTACGTTTTGTATATGAGGTTAATCTATATAAACTGTCTTTAGGTACCCAACGGATATTACTTGCAGATATCTTATAATCCAGTTGATTTTGGTCATTAAAGTGTTCGAATGTGAAGTTATAACCTATCCTCCTGGCCGGGTCAAAACTACTGACATATATAAAATCATTCTCATTAAGTTGGTTGAAAATATTACTTGTAATCCGGTCCTTATTTCCTTTTTTCAGGTACTCATACTTAAACTCATTGTACCTTTTACTGGCATTGGGTACAATAAACATCCCCATGAAAAACATGATTACAGCAATTATACTTGCCCCTATCCAGTATGGACGCAGAAAGCGACTATATGAAACCCCGGAACTCAGGATAGCCACAATTTCTGTATTGTTGGCTAATTTGGATGTGAAGAAAATAATGGATAAAAACAAAAAAATTGGAAACAGCAGACTGCCAATATAAATGGTGAAATTGAGATAGTAGATAAGAATTTCATTCAATGGAGCTTCATTATCAATCATCTTCCCTATCTGTTCCGCCAGATTCAGCATAATTCCAATTGGAACAAATAATAGTAACATCGTTCCGAAAGTAAGCAGATATCTTTTTAGTATGTACTTATCTAAAATGGTCATCCTTATAATCTCTTATCCATTTGCTTTACCATCTGATCTTTCCAAATCCTAAAATTGCCTTCCAAAATATGCCTCCTGGATTCCCTAACTAACCTCATATAAAACCCCAGATTATGGATAGTGGCAATTTGTTTCCCTAAATATTCATTAGCGGCAAATAAATGGCGCAAATAAGCTTTAGAGTATTCTTTATCAACAAAAGTTGTACCCTCCTCATCAATAACGGAAAAATCATTTTCCCATTTTTTATTTTTAATATTTATTGTTCCATGTGCAGTAAACAACATGCCATTCCTGGCATTTCTTGTAGGCATAACGCAATCAAACATATCAATTCCTAACGCAATATTCTCTAAAATATTTATTGGTGTTCCAACCCCCATAAGGTATCGCGGTTTGTCTTCAGGTAAAATATTACAAACCACTTCGGTCATAGCGTACATTTCCTCAGCGGGTTCCCCAACGGAAAGTCCTCCGATGGCATTACCCTCAGCTCCTGCATTTGCAATATATTCTGCAGACTGAATACGCAAATCCTTAAATGTAGACCCCTGAACAATTGGAAAAAAGGATTGGGAATAATCATATTTGAATGGTAATTTCTCTAAATGTTGTATACATCGATCTAACCATCTATGGGTCATATGCATGGATTGTTTGGCATACTTAAACTCACAGGGATATGGGGTACATTCATCAAATGCCATGATAATATCAGCACCAATAGCCCTTTGGATTTCCATGACATTCTCGGGCGTAAACATGTGCAAAGAACCATCAATATGTGATTTAAACTTTACACCTTCTTCCTTTATTTTCCTATTAGCCGAAAGGGAATATACCTGGTAGCCACCACTATCAGTTAGAATATTACTATCCCAGCCCATAAACTTATGAAGACCGCCGGCCTGCTCCAAAATAGAAATTTTTGGTCTGAGGAATAAATGGTAGGTGTTCCCCAAAATAATATCGGGATCAATTTCTTCCCGAAGTTCTTTCTGGTGCACCCCTTTTACTGATGCCGCAGTTCCTACGGGCATAAAGATTGGGGTCTTAATTACACCGTGGTCCGTTACTATTTCTCCGGCACGGGCTTTAGACCCGGTATCTGTATGTTCTAACTTAAATTTCAAAGCAAGGTTTACACGGCAAATATACTCAACTGAGATGCATAAAATACTTAACAAAAAAATAAAGTTCTCTAAAGGTTTGCAAGGTTAATAAAATCTAATAACTACTCTTGTTCAAGCAAAAGTTTGCCAGTACATTTGACGCTGTTAAAACAAGATAAGATGTCAGATTTAAAGGGTTTACAAGATCTAGTTTCACAAATCCGCCGGGATATAGTACGAATGGTACATAAAGTAAATTCGGGTCACCCCGGAGGATCTTTGGGATGTACAGAATTTATGGTCGCTTTGTATTATGAGATTATGGAGTTAAAAGAAGGTTTTGATATGGATGGTCGTGATGAAGATATTTTCTTTTTGTCCAACGGCCATATTTCGCCATTATATTACAGTATTCTGGCACGCCGGGGTTATTTCCCTGTCGAAGAATTGCAAACATTTCGATTATTAAACACACGCCTGCAAGGTCATCCCGCAACGCATGAAGGTCTCCCGGGGGTACGCATAGCGTCCGGCTCATTAGGGCAGGGAATGTCTGTTGCCGTTGGTGCGGCACTGGCAAAAAAATTAAATAAGGATCCACATCTGGTTTTTAGTTTACATGGAGATGGTGAATTACAGGAAGGACAGAATTGGGAAGCTATGATGTATGCGGCAGGAAATAACGTTGATAACCTTATAGCCACAATTGATCATAACGGTCAGCAAATAGATGGTGCCACTTCAGATGTATTGCCCCTGGGTGATTTGCATAAAAAGTTTGAGGCATTCGGATGGGATACCTTGCATATTAGTAATGGTAATGATCTGCAAGAGGTTATAGAAGGACTGAAGGAGGCCAAAACGAGAACAGGTAAGGGCAAACCGGTATGCATTATTATGGATACTGTTATGGGAAATGGGGTAGATTTTATGATGCACACTCATGCCTGGCATGGCAAAGCACCTAATGACGAACAATTGGAAATTGCATTAAGTCAGAATATAGAAACATTAGGGGACTATTAATCCGTAAAACGTAAAATCGAATTGATGAAAAAATATATAGATCAAGGAAAGAAAGACACCAGAAGTGGTTACGGAGCAGGTATGACAGAACTTGGGCGCACAAACCCAAAAGTAGTAGCCCTTTGTGCAGATTTGGTGGGATCTCTAAAAATTCAGGAATTTATTGATGAAAATCCCGAACGCTTTTTCCAGGTTGGCATTGCTGAGGCAAATATGATGGGTATTGCGGCTGGACTTACAATTGGCGGGTATATTCCCTTTACCGGAACATTTGCCAACTTCTCAACGGGTAGGGTATATGATCAAATCAGGCAGTCCATAGCGTATTCCGGCAAGAATGTTAAAATTTGTGCTTCACATGCAGGGATAACCTTGGGTGAAGACGGTGCAACACATCAAATACTTGAAGATATTGGGCTAATGAAAATGTTACCCGGGATGACGGTTATTAATACCTGTGATTTTAACCAGACAAAAGCCGCAACTATAGCAATTGCAGAGCACGAAGGGCCAGTATATTTAAGATTTGGAAGACCTAAAGTACCGAATTTTACAGCTGTAGATCAAAATTTTGAGATTGGAAAAGCAATTCTTTTAAATGAAGGCACCGATGTTACTATAGTTGCCACCGGACATCTGGTTTGGGAATCACTAATTGCCGCCGAAAACCTTGAAAATCAAGGAATTTCAGCGGAAGTGATCAATATCCACACTATTAAGCCCTTGGATGCGGAAGCCATTATTAAATCTGTTAAAAAAACGGGTGCCATAGTAACTGCGGAAGAGCATAATTATTTAGGTGGCCTCGGAGAAAGTGTGGCCAGGACTTTAACTACTAATTATCCTGTGCCGCAGGAGTTTATTGCCACTCAGGACACTTTTGGTGAAAGCGGCACCCCGGATCAATTGATGGAAAAATACGGTTTGAATAATAAAGCGATTGAAAAAGCCGTTTTAGAGGTATTGACAAGAAAGGCGTAAAACTGTTGGCAAAGTTTTAGGTTCCAAATAAGCCACTAAAATGAGAACAAAATGAAAAAAGTATTCTTTCTTACCCTATTGTTATTAGGCTGTTTATCGACATTTGCACAAAAAGAATCTGGTTTTGGTATTAAAGCGGGACTAAACTATAGTTCCAACGGCGATTATCTTGAAGCTGTTGGGGAAGCTTTGCAAAATCCGGATGCAAATGTGGGGTATCACGTTGGATTTTATGGAAAACTTGGAGGTAAATTTTATCTTAGACCAGAGGTTGTATATACCCACACTAAATCGGGATACAGCGATGGAGATTTAAAAATAGACAAATTGGATATCCCAATATTGGGAGGTTGGCGCATTATTGGCCCTTTAAATATTTTTGTTGGACCTTCCTTTCAGTATATTTTTAATACCAAGTTCAGTGATATCTCTATCGATGATGTAGAAAACGATTTTACAGTTGGCCTGAATGTAGGAGCGGGAGTTAATCTGGGAAGGATAGGATTAGAAATACGTTATGAAAGGGGGTTTGGAGAAAACATAGCCACCTTTATTAATACGAATATTACGTCCCTACCTGAAAGTAGGGTAGATACACGAGCTGATCAGGTAATTTTTAGCGTATCTTTTAAGTTCTAGATAGTATATCAGATAATAAAACAAAAAGCCCGCTTACAAGCGGGCTTTTTTACAAACTAATAATTTTTTTAGCTGTTAACTATCTGCATCCAGGTAGTCCGGGGTCCCATCACCATCTGAATCAGGAAATGTTATATTTCCTTCATTATCGATAGAAATTTCATCCCTCGTCAGGGTACCATCCTGATCATCATCAATATCTAAGTGATTAGGTACAAACCCGAATCCGGATGATAATTCGGAAGCCTCATCTGTATTGTCATTGGAAAGATTACCATCATTATTTAAATCCTCCATGATGGAAGGTATACCATCATTATCGTAATCCGTAGCTTCAATAAACAATCCGGTATTCACCTGAAAAACAAGATTATCATAATTTAGAATCCCACTGCCTAGTGGTGGGTTATCATAGTATGCAAGTCCGGAAGGAAGGAACATCAATCCAACCCCACTTCCGGTTATTTCCACAGTTCCATCAGGGTTAGAAACCACTTCGGTACCTACATTAAAATTAGAAACTCCCGCAGCATATCCTCTGAGGAAAAATGGCAAGTATTGCCAGGTGTATGTAACATTACCGTCAAAAACCTCCCCGCTAAGCAATTGTCCTTCATAGGCCAAAAGGGTTGAATCTCCTACTGTCGGGCTTTCACCTATTCCCTCACGGGCGGCAAGATAATAGAGGGTATGGTCTACAGTTACATCCTCATCTAAATTAAAAGTTTCTGAGGAAACAGGAATTGTCATGGTAGATACCTGATCTATCAGCGGAATTTTATCCTGAGCATCACCGGCTATCGTATCCAAAACTATCTTAAAATTGAAATCCGCAGGTGGACTAGCAAATTCTTCGTAGTTATAATAATGCGTTTGTAAGTATTCTAAAATTTCCGCGTCATTTTCTGCCTCAACCTCTGCAAGGGGTCTTGGTGGTACAACCTGTACACCTGATTCATCATCATTACTACATGAAAACAAAATAGTCAGGACAGCTATAAAGAGTAGAACTCCTTTTTCTTTCATAGATCTTCTTTTGAAGCCCGCAAGATACAATTTTCCCCTATTTTTGTTGAAGTCATTAACAAAGATTTTTAATTGCAAATGCGTATAGATAAGTATTTATGGAGTACACGTTATTTTAAGACCAGAAATATGGCTTCTGTAGCCTGTAAAAAGGGACATGTACGTATTAATGGCAATACGGTAAAGCCATCCAGAGAGGTCTATAAGCAAGATAAGATCGTTGTGAGGAAGAATCAAATCAACTATGAATTCAGTGTTCTCGACGTGCCCCCGGGAAGGGTTGGTGCCAAACTGGTTGACCTCTATAGAAAGGACACCACACCAAAAGAAGCATTTGACAATAGTGAACTGTTAAGACTTAGTAAAAATCATTATCGAAAAAAAGGTGTCGGCAGGCCCACCAAAAAGGACCGGCGCGATATGGAAGATTATCTTGATGAAGCTGAATAAAGACTATTGGGAAGGGCGCTATGCCGATGCACATTTGGGTTGGGATATAGGTACCGTCTCTACACCTTTAAAAGAGTATATTGACCAGCTTAAAAACAAAGAGCTGAAGATCCTTGTTCCGGGAGCCGGCAATGGTTATGAGGTAATCTATCTCCATAAGTGTGGTTTCCAAAATGTGTATGTCATAGATATTGCCAGCCAACCATTGGAACAAATAAAATTGGCCCTACCAGCAACTCAACACTCACATTTAATCCATGGTGACTTTTTTGATCTGGAACTAAAAGATTTCGACTTAATTCTTGAGCAGACATTTTTTTGCGCATTGCAGCCCGAACTTCGCAAAAACTACGTACAAAAAATGGTTCAGCTGTTAAAGCCCGGTGGAAGGTTAGCCGGACTTCTATTTGATTTTCCTTTAACGGATAAAGGTCCTCCATTTGGGGGTAATGCAGAGGAATATAGGGCATTATTTCATCCTTTTTTCAAGATAAAAGTACTGGAGCGTGCAAACAACTCCATAGCACCAAGAAAAGGTAAAGAACTGTTTTTTATCTTTGAAAAATAATACGCTGCCATTATGCAAAACAAAATACTTTCTCATATCCAGATTCAACATAAGATTAGAAGGATTGCCTATCAAATTTATGAGACCAATGTATCTGAAAAAAAAATTATCATCGCTGGTATCGAAGGAGGGGGATTAAATTTTGCAAAAAAATTACAAGTGGTACTAAAGGACATAACTTCTGCTGAAATAGTATTGTGCAAAGTGACGATGGATAAAAAGAATCCTATTAAAAGTGGGGTAAACATGTCCATTCCGGAAAGTGAATATAGAAATAAGTCAGTTGTACTGGTTGATGATGTATTAAATTCAGGGACTACGCTAATCTATGGGGTCCATCATTTTCTTAAAACCCCTCTAAAGCAATTAAAGACCGCTGTTCTTGTAAACAGGAACCATAAAAAATATCCGGTAAAAGCAGATTTTAAAGGGATTTCTCTTTCCACCTCTTTACAGGAACATGTTAAAGTAGAATTCAAGTCTAAAAATGATGCGGTTTATTTAGCTGAGTAGCCCCAGAATTTCATTTTTTACTGTAACCGCATCTTTGTTATCTGCATTAATAGTGAAATGGGCACGTGAGTAAAACCCTCCTCGTTCAAAAATATGTTTCCCAATGAATTCAGGTATATCCTCATCCTTAAGATGAGCGATTAATGGCCTGTGCTCTTTTTCGTTATGGAGTCTTTCAATTAATGAAGCGATTGATAATTTAAGGTAGAAAACAAATGCCGTTTCTTTAAGAATTAGATCCATATTGGTACCATAACAAGGTGTTCCCCCTCCTACAGCTATGACTAAATTACCAGTATCATTCAGAACTTCTTTCAGCAATTCACTTTCTTTTCTTCTGAAGTAAATCTCTCCTTTTTCCTGAAAAATGGTGGAAATCTTCTCGTTTAAATTGTCTTCTATATAATCATCAAGATCTATGAATTTAAATTTTAGGTCCTTAGCCAGCAGTTTACCTACCGTGGTTTTACCACTACCCATATATCCAATAAGGACTACCTTCATTTTTAAACTTTTCGTAAAAATGTATTAATTATAAAGGAATTCAAAGAAAACCTAAATTATTCTTTAAATGGACTTGAAAAATTAATTAATGATAGTATATTTGCATCCGCTTACGCAACCTGATTGGGTTGCTACGGCGGACAAGCCCGCCAAAAAGACCTGGTAGCTCAGTTGGTAGAGCATCTCCCTTTTAAGGAGAGGGTCCTGGGTTCGAGCCCCAGCCAGGTCACTTTTAAGGTTATCAAATAAAACCAAAACCTTGCTAATCTTATGATTGGCAAGGTTTTATGTTTTTAGGAATCTCATTTTATTTGATGTTAAATGGTTTTAAAAGTTCACAAATCGTCAACATTTTTTAAAATCGTCAACATAATTGTCAACAGTTTTATAAATTGAGCTCCTAACACTATAAATAATTGCTTTGTTGATTTGACTTTCGTCTCACTAATTGTTTCACCATTAAGACGAAAAACATGCAATCTAAATTAACATTTTCCATCCTATTTTGGACTTACGCTGCGCGATCTAAAAACAACAAAACGTATATTTATGTAAGAATAACAGTAAATGGTCAAAAAGCCAATATAAGTTTAAAGCAGAAAGTAGATCTCCATACTTGGGACTCAAAGCGTCAAAAGTCGAAAGGCAATAGTGTCAAATCGCGAACGGTCAATCTCTATTTAGATGAAGTGAAGACTGATATATTTCAGTGCTATAGAGATTTAAAACAAGAGGGGAAGGTTTTAACAGCCAATCTGATAAAATCAAGATATTTAGGAGAGGATATTAAAATTCATAGTCTACTTGATATTTTTGAGTATCATAACACTACATTGGCCCATAAACTGAGTGCCAAAACATTATGCCATTATCGTACTTCCCAAAAATATATTCTACAAATTAAAGATTTACCCACCCAGCTCTATAACATTTGTGATTCTATCTAATGTATTGGTCTTGTTTTTAATTGTTTTCTAGTTATGCCATTAGATATATTATCTAAGTTTGGATAAAAGACCTGCAGTGGATAAAAATTACCAATTGGTGCAGTTTTTGGAGCAATCTTTGATAGTTTAAGAGCATGAATAGAACCCTAATCTATTTTCTATTATTTCATACTATCGGCCTCGTCACTTATGGGCAAGAGAATCCCATAACAAAATTTGATTTATATGGGTGCTGGATTTGGGAGCGCAATACGGATGGACAGCCCTTGGAAAAAAGGTTTTACAAACGTTGTGAACAATCAGATTCTAAACTCGTAATGATGAGTTCTGAATTCTCGATTCTGGCATTTAATAAGGCTGAAATTCAAACGACTACTCCATTTTATTGTTTTGGTACGATAGCTATAAATGGAACTTGGGCTTTTGATTCAAATTCTGGAATATTACAATTATTCTATCCAAAAGATTACTTAGTTGAAATGTGGGAACATTTAAGAGAGGCTCGTCCCGAATTGGAAATCCCAAATCCCCCAGTACACTCAACATTCAGAATAATCAAAATTGATAATAATAGTCTTGAAGTAGAAAAAATTCGTACAACAAAACTTATAACAAATATTGAGTAAAATCAATAAATAATTCATAGCTGCCTACTCCCTATCCTATGTTATGAAAGACCAACTAAAGTGACATCAGTGATATTGTCAAATGTGATGGTCTGTTTAATCTTCTATAATCATCCTATTACTAGACCTGTTAGATAATTCCTTACCTTATGAAGAACAACCAACCTCTTCTTTCTTATGATAGGCTTCTTTAGAAAAATGCGCAAAAAACTGGCTGATGATAACCAATTCTTCAAATATTCCAGATATGCCATTGGGGAGATACTTTTGGTTGTGATTGGGATATTAATTGCCTTGCAGATCAATAATTGGAATGAGGATAGGAAACTAAAACAATTCGAATATAGGATTCTAAAGGATATTGAAACATCAATGGAACGAAATTTCTTTCAGCTAGACATGTGTTTAAGAGGTAATAAGAAGGCCATTATATCTGCTGATTTAATACTAAAACATTTAGATGAAAATTTACCTTATAATGATTCTTTAGATTTTCATTTTTCAAGAGCTTTTGAATGGTGCAGTCCGGTATTTAACAATGCAGGATATGAAAGCCTTAAAACGTATGGCAGAAATCTCGTAACAAATGAAACTATTAGAGAAGAACTGGGCATCTATGATTCTGGTTGGATGGAAACTCTGGCACAAAGACAAGAAGAATATTTCTTTAACACGGCTTCTCCCGTTTTAACTGAATTATTCGAAATAGTTGCAATGCGAACTCAAATGAAACCTTTTGACTACGAACAATTAGGAAACTCTAATAAGTTCATTAGTATATTAAAAACCTCTAAGGAGAATAGAAAGGAACAAATCAGATGGTACGAACAATGGCAGCAATCATTTGTTTCACTGGACAAAATGATAAAAACAGAATTGAAAAAACAATAGCGAATCGTCGGACCTTGTCGTCCGAAATGAAATGAAGGACGAAACAAGCACCAAATTACAAATACCAAATGACAAATTATCCTACAGTACCATTGGAATTTGAAATACGCGTTAGCGAAATTGGTCCTTTCCGAAGTAATCTTCGTTTCTTCAGGACACATAGCTCAGCTGGTTATCCCGGGCACTTGGGACTGACTCATAATGAGGTCAATAGGAAGTTTTTACCATTAGAACTATTATACATAAAAAATGGTCCTATTGCTTGGCCTAAACAAAGTCGGGTTTTGGTATTTTGATGAGAAGAAATTCTCTGGGGCATTTCCACAGGAAATGAACCCAGGGCCTAAGGGAATTAGGGCGTTAAACGGAGTTAACGAGTGTCCGCTGCGTATTAGGAATAAGCCAGTTTTATCATTTAATTAACAGGGAAACAAAAATTGAATTAGTAATATTGTTTGATGATTATATTAAAAAATTAAACAAAATAGCTATGAAAAAATTTATTTATTTCTTCCTTGCCCTGGGGCTATCCGTTGGACTTCAAAGTTGCAGTGACGACGACGGCTCTTTGTATGGCGATGATAATCCCGATCCTATCAACCTGGAGTCCAAGACGTATGACCTTGGATCAGTTGCCGTTCCTGACATCTCCGGTTCTGCTACATTTACGGACAATGAAGATGGTTCGGTCACAATTGATTTGACCATTCAAAACACTCCTGCAGGAGGTCAGCACCCGGCCCATATCCACTTCAATACCGCTGTGGAAGGTGGAGGTATTGCCCTGACATTAGGGGTCGTAGATGGAGACACCGGCGAAAGCAGTATTACAGTAACCGCTCTGGATGACGGAACCCCGGTTACCTATGAAGAATTGTTGGAGTTCGATGGGTATATAAATGTTCACCTTAGTATAGATGAGTTGGCAACCCTGGTCGCCCAGGGAGATATTGGGCAAAACGATTTAACCGGTGTGACCAAGTCTTATGACCTAGGATCTGTTGCTGTTCCTGACATCAGCGGTACAGCCACCTTTTCAGAACGCCTTAATGGAGAAGCCCTGGCCGTCATAGAGCTCGCCAATACCCCTGAGGGTGGAGAGCACCCGGGCCATATTCACAACAACACCGCCGCCGAAGGAGGAGGCATTGCATTCAGCTTTAATCCTGTAAATGGAGACACAGGAATAAGCAAGACCAATGTGGCTGCGCTTGATGATGGAACCGCATTCGGTTATGACGATGTGCTGACAATCAACGGCTACATCAACATTCACCTCAGCGCTGATGATTTGGCTACAATAGTTGCCCAGGGAGATGTTGGTCAAAACGAACTGACCGGAAATTCAGTAAGCTATGAATTGGCCGAAAAAGATGTGGTAGGCATCAGCGGAACAGCTCTTTTCGAAGAACGCGTAAACGGAACCACACTGGTTACCATCGAATTAATGGGAACCCCGGAAGGAGGTTCGCATCCCGCTCACATCCATGAGAATAATGTGGCCACTACAGGCCCTATTATTGTTGGGTTAAATGCCGTAGACGGGGATACCGGACTTAGCAAAACCCAGGTGAGCGAACTTGTCGGCGGGGCACCGGTTACCTACACGGAACTTTTATCGATAAACGCTTACATTAACGTCCATTTAAGCGATGAGGATTTGGCAACCATCGTAGCACAGGGCAATATTGGCTCCAATGCAGGGGACAATACTGATAGCGGTACGGAATCAAAAACCTACGATGTCGTAAACAACGGAGCCAGCGCATACGTTTTTAATGGAGAGGGGTTCTCCGATGCCAGTAACCCGGACATTACCCTGAAGCGCGGTTCCACCTACACCTTTAATATCGATGCACCCGGACACCCATTTCTGGTTAAGGAAGTACAGGGAACCGGAACGGCAAACCTATATAATGAAGGGGTCACCAACAACGGGGCCATATCAGGATCAGTCACATTCACCGTGCCTATGGATGCTCCAGACACCCTTTTTTACAACTGTGAATTCCACGGATCCATGACCGGGACCTTCACTATTGAGGATTAAGAACTTACACTTAATATATTTAAAATGTCCCGCCACCTGGCGGGACATTTTTTTTGCTTTTTATCTTCCAGCATAATTTTCCCCAGCCAGTGTGAGCATCATGCCTGTGTTTCACATCTAAAAACACCCATTGGGATCATGGCCGAAACTCCACCGGGGTAATCTTTAGTATTTTGAAATCGGACAGATCATTGCCCTGAATGTCTATAAAAACATCTTCATTCTGGCCTTTTGCATTGGCCCTTTTGGCAAAATTTATTAAAACCCGGACAATATTATCTTCCTGGTTCCCTACCGTTGCAGAAATCTGGTAAATCTCAAAGTTTTTGGGAGCAGCTTCATGTTCCTGTATATAGGTTTTGGTAGGTTTATGGGTATCTATAAAGCGTATAGCATCTAGTAAGGTCTGTGTTTTCATGGCTGGCCATTTAAATCATTTTGCCAGGTTAAGATAGTTTAAAAATCGCAAGGTATCATTCAATACCATTGGATTTTGGTCCCGATAGCTCCTTCTCCATAGTATTACGAAGGAGAAGCTATCGGGATGGAACTTGGAGTTTTTACTCGCAATCATCAAATCACCAACTATATAATTCTGATAATCAGGCATCCACAGGCGAGACAATGTGAATGTTTCCTTAAAATATGACCGTTTTTTAGGTTATTTTTCCCGGATATAGTAACTTATAAGAACACCAAAAAACATATACCATGGGAATCAAAAGTTTTCAAGGTCCCAGAATGTCACAGCCATCAGGGGACGAAATACCTTTTAAGGTAAGCGATTTTATGACAAAGAAATTAATCACTTTTAAGCCGGAACAGTCCATGCAGGAAGTTATTGAAACACTAATATCTAACAGAATTTCCGGAGGGCCGGTGGTTAATGAAGAAAACGAGTTAATTGGCGTTATTTCCGAGGGCGACTGTATTAGTCATATAAGTAAGAGCAGGTATTATAATTTGCCTCTTGAAGACGAAAAGGTTGAACATAATATGATTAAAAATGTTGAAACCATTGACGGAGAGATGAATATTTTTGATGCCGCCAATAAATTCCTGAAAGCCAAACGAAGACGTTTCCCAATTGTTGAAGATGGTAAATTGGTTGGACAAATTTCTCAAAAGGACATTTTAATAGCGACCAGGAACCTTAAAACTCAAAATTGGAAATAGATCCGGGGGTTTAAAAACAGCTTTCTACGAAAAAAGAAAGCTGTTTAAATTCCAAATGGCAAGCACCAAATTCCAAATCTCCCCCGCTAGCGCGAGCACCCTGTCTTTCGCTGGTTAATCAGGATTACAATTTGTAAAGGATGGTTTGGGGAGGGTCCATTGAGGGGTATTTGCACTAAATTCTTCACAGTTGATGACATTATCAACATTCCAATTTCCTAAGTCTTGGTTTATGCTGGATTCTTTAAACATTTCACTCATATCAGAAACACTACTCACATCCCAGGAACTAATATCCTGATTAAAAGGGTTAATTGTGAATAGGAGACTCGATCCACTAAACATATAACTTGTATTCGTAACCTTACTTACATCCCATTTTCCAATAGGCTGGTTAAAGGAGCCATTTATGAACATTGCACTCATATCTGTAACATTGCTGACATCCCAGTTATCAATAGGTTGATTAAAATTTGAGCTCATGAACATACCACTCATATCAGTAACATTGCTGACATCCCAATTTCCGATAGGTTGGTTAAAAGAGCTCCCCCAAAACATTCCTGCCATATTGGTTACATTGCTCACATCCCAGGTTTCAATAGGCTGATTAAATGATCCGGTAGGTTGCTGAAAGGATGGTGATCCTGCAAACATAGATTCCATACTGGTAACGTTGCTGACATCCCATGAACTGATATTTTGATTAAAGCTTGAACCACCAAACATTTCACGCATATTGGTGACGTTACTTACATTCCACGAACTTATATCCTGGTTAAAAGAAGAAGAAGAGAACATGGAGGTCATATCATTAGCACCACTCACATCCCAGCTTCCAATGGGCTGATCAAATGGGGTGTTTGAAAACATACTAACCATACTTGTAACACTGCTCACATCCCAGAAACTGATATTCTTGTTAAAAAAAGACAGCATAAACATAGCATTCATATTAGTTACATTACTTACGTCCCATGAACCGATGTCCTGATTGAAAGGGTTAATTTCAGAAGAGAAGATATTCCCAACAAATAAACCACTCATATCGGTAACCTTGGTTGTACAAACCTTGGTGACATCCTCATCATTTTGAACCATTTCCCTTAGCATGGTTTCATCCACAATGGTATAGACCACACCATCAAGAATTCCTTGCTGCCCAACCTCTGCCCAATCATAAGATTTAATGGTAACACCGTTTACATCCAGGTAAATAGGTGAGGTGAGCGGACATCCCTGTTCGTCTACTCCCTCTCCTTCAGGAGTGTTTGCACAAACATCTATATCATCGGTAACCCCATCCCCATCGGTATCGGACTGTGAAGAAGAACATCCGTTTTCATCTACGTCTTCTCCGGGAGGGGTATTCGGACAGATATCCACATTATCAAAAATCCCATCTTCATCCCCATCTTCGTCCCCATCGGCTTTTAGAAAAACCAGGATAACATTCATATCAGATTCCATAGAAACGGAGACCGGGTTCTCTGTACTTGTTAGACCTCCCATCCACTCTTTGAAAATATATCCTTCGGAAGGAGTAGCCGTGAGGGTAACAACCGTACCATCCAGGAATGCACCCCCATCAGGGGATACACTTCCTCCATCTTCAGGAGTTATGGTAACTGATAGAATGAAATTTTCAGGAACATCATCATCTTTTGTGCATCCAAGAACCAGAAATAATACGGGAATTAGCAGAAATATCTTATGAAGTAATCTCATATCTGTATACTTTAAAAAGTTATCAAATACTATAGGATAAACTTATAGGAAATTACTTACTTAGTCAATGATCCCGGTCAGTTAGGAAGGTTAAGGGTTTATGGATTTTGAGAAGAGAAGGTTCTTTTTTGACACCTAAAGCAAAGACTTAAAAGTAAGCTATCGCTTAAGGAAAAAACCCGGATAAAAGAAATATATTAGAGGCTATGAAAGCAAAAGTTGTATTGTCCATTCTGATTCTCCTTATTAGCTGTGGTGAAGTAGTTAAGAAGTCACCAGAAATGTCTCAAGGCAGAATAGACAGCTTAGAGACTATGATAGCTGACCTGGAAAGAGAAAAAGTTCGTTTACTAAAATCTTCCAATGAGGATAACCCTATCATAATCCACCTGACTGTTGTTAGAGATAGCCTTGCGGCACTCCTTGACCAAGAACGTAAGAGAGAATAGGTTAGTTTAAAGTTCGCAAGTATCAAATTCCAAATCATCATACATTAACCCTCAGCTAGCGCGTCAGGCTGGCCCATTCGCTAAAAACGATCATTGAATGTTTTTTTAACGCTTTGTTCTCTAAAGAAGCCAATCATGATGAGCAAAAGTTAGTTGTTATTCCTAAGGTAAGGAATTATTAAACAAGGCCGATAAACTCCATCTAAGCTGGCATCCTGCTCCCGTTACGTATACTATTTTCTTAATTGAAAATAGTATCTTCGGGAACAGCAAAATATGCCAAATGGCGAAAAGCAATAAATCCGGTTCCTGGATAGACATTTTAATAGAACTTGTAGAGGCCTTTTTTAAAAGTTCGCGTCAGAGCAAACGGGG
>NZ_CAMYKG010000018.1 GCF_947258925.1 uncultured Eudoraea sp.
TTGACATACGACATCTTTATAAATTATCCTGTGGATGATTTTAAAGTGTGCGAGATGATGCGGCTGGGAATTATGTCAACTACATAGATAAAGGGGAGAATTGAAAAAGTCTATTTGACATAATATAAATTATAGTACAAATATGCCTATTGTGCAAAACGTCGCAAGACTTCCGTACAGCTCGCTGTTTTGCATAATACCAGATATAGCTTCTTCAGAACTATATCGGCAGGTATTATGTAAAAGGGAATTCTACAATAAACGCCAACGGCCAAACTCACCGTAAAATTCAATCAGCCACTGGTGGATTTATTTTGCCAAGTATGTCAAAAGAAACTCATTATGGTTCAAATATGGCGGAATTGTAATACAACCCATACTATATTCGGTTTGGATTTGCATCTTAATACCCTGCGGCCTGACCATCCTTTCTTGATTCTGATGCTCCCGAATACACCTGGTTTTCTAAATCAATACCTATGGCCTGGTACCCACCGAACATCCCCACACCAAAGCCAATACGATGGCCTTTTTTCCGTAACTCCCTTAGGGTTTGGGGTTCAAAACCGCTTTCAAGATATAAGGTACCCCCATTGGTCATTTTAGACCCTGTAGGTTGCGAACTGCCCCGATGTCGCATTCTTGGTGCATCCCCGGCTTCTTGCAAATTCATTCCAAAGTCAACAATGTTCACCACAATCTGTGCATGGCCTTGAGGCTGCACTGCACCGCCCATAAGACCAAAACTTACCCGGGGTTTACCATTTTTGGTGATAAATGCGGGAATAATGGTGTGAAATGGGCGTTTACCGGGCTCCAAAGCATTGGCATGGCTCCTGTTTTGAACATTGAACATTTGCCCACGGTTTTGAAGAACAAAACCCAATCCATCAGGTACCATACCCGATGCAAACTCGGAATAAATACTTTGTATGAACGAAACCATGTTGCCTTCCTTATCGGCTACTGTCAGATAAGTCGTATTCCCTGTTTCTATTTCCATATCACCAGCAGGATAGGTATCAGCAGCTTTGTCGGAACTCATAAGGTTTCTTCGTTGCGCAGCATATTCATCTGATAATAATGTTTCCAACGGAATCTTGTTGAACTCGGGATCAGCATAAAATTTGGCTCTGTCTTCGTAGGCCAACTTTTTGGCCTCTGTAAGCACATGCAAATATTCGGGACTACCAAAACCCATTTCGCCAATATCAAATCCTTCAAGAATATTCAACATCTGCAGTGCAGCTGTACCCTGTCCATTGGGTGGAAGTTCCCAAACATCATAACCCCGATAGTTAACAGAAACCGGCGCTACCCAATTGGAGGTATGGCTTGCCAAGTCTTCATATCTTAAAAATCCGCCATGTTTTTTCATGTAGCTATCTATGGTCTTCGCAATGGTACCTTTATAAAAGGCATCGCGACCACCTTTGGCAATTTGTTCATAGGTATTGGCCAAATCTTGATTTATAAACACCTCCCCTTTAACCGGAGGTCTTCCTGTAGGCATATATGTTTGGGCAAAACCCGGCTGATCCCTTACCGCTTCATAATTTGATGCCATTTCATAGGCAATAACTTCGGATACCGGAAATCCATTTCTGCCATAATCTATAGCAGGTTGCAAAATGTCTTCTATGGATAACCGACCAAATTTCGCATGCAACTTGAACCAGCCATCTACACAGCCCGGCACCGATACTGGTAATGGGCCATAAAAGGGAACATATTTTAATCCTTTTTCCATGAAATAATCGATAGATATGGATTTGGGTGCCCTGCCGCTGCCATTTAAACCATATAATTTCTTTTCTTCAGCGGACCAGACTATTGCGAAGACATCACCCCCAATACCACAACTCGCCGGTTCTACAAGTCCTAGCACAGCGTTTGCAGCTATTGCGGCATCAATTGCACTCCCTCCTTTTTTTAAGATATCCAAAGCAACTTGTGTGGCCAAAGGTTGGCTTGTTGCTGCCATGCCGTTTTGTGCCAAAATTTCAGAGCGCGTGGTAAAGGTTTCACCGGTTAATCGATCCTGGGCATTTACCATGCTCCCTAAGGTAATCAAAGCAATAATGGAAGATAAAAATTTCATTTTCAAATTTTTAAAAGTAGTCCTTATTTGGGCCAAAACGGTACAAATAATTGGAAGCCTTAAAGATAGGGATAGTGGACTCAACTTACTTGGCTATTTGATAAAAGTTGATTTCGAAATTAGGGAAAATACATTTTAAATTAAATTTCAATTGTAAAGGTATCGTACTCTCTTATAGAATGAGTTGTTAATAAACATTATAATTCCTTTATAAAAGCCGTAATCGTAATCTAAAGGGTTTTAATTTTTATATTTCGGAACCAAACATCAGAAAACCAGTCCTGTAGGCCTATATGTCCCTTGGTGGCCAAACCAAAATCGGGGAAAACCTTAAAGTTCGAAGTTGCAATCCACTCCTTCCATGTATCCGATTTAAAATCTGCCTGGGCCGTTAGCCTGCCGTTAAGGTAGAATTCTATTTTTCCATTACTGTGCTTAATAGTGGAAGTGTTCCATTGTCCCGCAGGGTTTGCTTCTACGGCATTTATCTGAGGTGCAAAACCGTACAGGCAGCCAGAACGTTTTGTCTCAATGGGATAGTCCATATGGGTGGGATCTAAAAGTTGATATTCAGGTCCGGTATGCCAGGTTGCGGGTTTATCAGGGAGTTCCTGCACATTGATAAAGATTCCGCTATTGCCTTTTTCAGAGAGTTTCCATTCAAAAGTCAGTTCGTAATTTTCGAATTCCTTATCGGTGACCAAATCCCCGTGCTGGCCCTTTCCTTCTTTTGAGTTGCAGTAAAGTTCACCATTTACAACTTTCCAAACCGATGATGAATCCGGGTAATTATACAAATGCCAACCGGCTGTAGACTTACCGTCAAATAACAAGGCCCACCCTTCAGCTTTTTCATCTTCTGTTAACTGATTGTGTTTGACTACCGTTTTATGATCTGTTTTCTTATCGTTTTTACAGGCAGTGACAAAAAAAAGAAGCGTTATAATAATATAAATCCTGTTGACCATAGCTGGGTTTTTAATGCATTAGCGCATTAAATATACTTAAAAAGTGTACACCCGGGGATGACACACCATTATCCAGTCCCTGATACCCCTCCCCTTGCAAATCATAAAATTGTTAAATATTTCTTAAAAGACTACCTTTTTATACATAGTACTGTAACATAACATGCTATTGGTCGTCTATTGCATAAAGACAACAACTAAAGAAAACCAAAGTGATGTTTCATTTCTCAATCCTAATATTCACCAAAGCGATTAAATTGTTCGGAATTTCCGCTGCAGTCTATGACATTTACTTTAGCCTGTTCAGTTCAATGGGGATTAACTTCACCCTGTTAATTTATACCCTGATGATTGAATCCTTTTTCGTGTATATGAAAACTACCCCCTTTAAAATTCCTTTATGGCTGGAAGCCATAGAAGATTTTATCTAAAACCAGAGCGTCTCAAAAACCCCGGTTATATTTTCTATATCTCTTTGTTATAGTACTTCCCATGCCGTTTGGCATTATGTGTAAGACAATCTAAAACAAAATGATTGTTAGGAGATGCCGTAGGTTTTTACTTTTTTATCAATTTGATGAACAAGTCTCCTTAAAAAATTACCGGGACCAATCTCCGTAAATTCAGTCGCTCCATCCTCTATCATGTGCAGAATAGTATGCCTCCACATCACCGGATGTGTCAATTGATCCAGTAAGTTTTTCTTTATCAAAGCTACTTCTTCTGTTGGTCTACCTGCAATATTCTGGTAAATAGGGCAAATGGGTTTTTTAAATTCGGTTTCTTCTATGGCTGTTTTAAACTCTTCAACAATAGGTTCCATAAAAGGTGAGTGAAATGCCCCACTTACCGGTAAATTTACCACAGCCTTTGCCCCCGGTCTCAATTTATCACAAGCCTCTTTCAAGGCTTTTTTCTCCCCTGATATCACGACCTGATGCAATGCATTATAATTGGCAGGGACCACTACCCCGTCTACCTTCTCACAGATATCCTGAACAATAACATCATATAAGCCTACCACTACAGCCATCCCCGTATTTTCATTTTCACATACTTTTTGCATTGCTGCGGCGCGCCTGGAGATAAGTTTCAGGGCCAATTCAAATTCCAAAGAATCAATAGCTGCCAATGCTGAGATCTCGCCCAGGGAATGCCCGGCCACCATATCAGGTTTAAAATCCGCTCCCATGGTTTTTGACAGAATATAGGAATGTAGAAAAATTGCAGGCTGGGAAAACTTGGTTTGTTTCAGGTCTCGGGCAGAGCCCTCAAACATGACATCGGTAATAGAAAATCCTAAAAGTTCATTAGCCCGGTTAAAATACTCCCGGGCCAAATCAGATTTCTGATATAATTTTTTTCCCATCCCGGGGAATTGTGTGCCCTGACCAGGAAATAAGTACGCATGCATAAAAACTAGAGCTAGTTATGTATTATAAAATCAATTTTTTCTAAATATATACTTTAACGAAGCATTACTGACCTATTCTTCTAAATTTTAATGACCTTAAGATAACACCACAATTTTATAATCAGGGGCTATAACCGATAACTTACAATTTTTTTTGTCAAGCTGAACTATTTAGGGCCATTTACATCTCATAATAATGGCGCTTCCCTCCCGGGTATGTGTTCAATGAAAGAATACCTGAACTTGTTGAGCTCAGTTTGATTGCCCATTTGGAGTAGCCAGAAGTACACAACTATTTCTAACCAAAAAAAGAGCGATAAATCGCTCTCTTTACTTAGTATTATAGGTTTAGAGCTATTTTTGCTCCGCCTGTTTTACTTTACATGTACTTAATCCAAAAGGAGCATATAATGGACAGAAGCTTACGAAACTGGTAAGCACAAAAACGCCTGCCAATACCAAGAGTACTATCCCAAGCGTACCAGTTATTGTTCCATTAAAATAAAGTACTGCAATGATTGCAGCTACAATTAAACGAATGATTCGATCTGCAGATCCCATATTTTTTTTCATGATATAAAATATTAATTAGACAACTGTTTTATGAGCCAGACTATACCTGCAACGAACGATATGCAAAGTAAACATACCAATAACAGTTTTATGATCTTCCTGCCCATTTTCTTTCTAAACAAAGTTAGGCTAAGGAAATATGCTGTGCAGTGACTTTAGTCACAGGTCTAATACCATAATCGTATTGCCTTGTTGTTTGACCAGGCCTTCGCCCTCCAATTTTTTCAATACCCGGCTGACTACCTCCCGAACTGTCCCAAGCTCATTGGCCAATTGTTGATGGGATATTTTAATGGGGTTTTCACCTTTGAGATTAACTTTATCCTTAAGATGCCGATATAAGCGTTTGTCTATCTTATCCAACAAGACGGAGTGTATGGTATCCAAAAGTTCTGCATACCGGCCTTTGTATTGTTGAAAAAAGAAGCTGTTTAAACCCGGATTTTCCCTGGTTAGGGAATCTAATTCAGTAACTGGGATAAGGATTGCTTCCGTGTCTTCTTCAGTGACAGCAAATACCTGACTGGGTTCATTATTGATACTGGCCGAAAAAGACATGATGCAACTTTCATTGGGCTGAATATAGTACAACAAGAGTTCCCGGTGCTCATAGCGTGTATAGACTTTTATCAGTCCTTTTTGAACGAGTGGAATGACCTTTACATATTGCCCTTCACGAAGGATCTCAGTGCCCTTTTCAATTTTAATAAGCTCTCTCGACGCTGTTATTTTTTTGAGAAGTGAGTTATATGATATTGAAGGTACCTGGCCAGAATCCATAGGAATATTTAAAATAAAAACGATTAATAACCATAAATATACTAAAACCGCCCCTGAATATAGGTCAGGGACGGTTCATAAAACCTTCTTTTCATAGCGGGGCAATAGAAGGTATGGTAGGTATCTAAGTTCGGGGTCTACTGCTTTTCAAAAGTTAATAAGTCGGTTCCGCCATTACCACCACTCTCATGGATTAACTCAATTTTATTTGCAGAATATGAGATAATGTTCCAATCTTCTGATAGTTCATTGAAGTCTGCCGGGGAGGCGAAGAATATGTTAAAATCAATCTCACCTGTAGATGTACCACCATTAAAATTGCCAAGGGTACAACGATTCCTAAAGCGAAGCCTGTCTTCCCCATTTATCCTCAAATCTACATCAGTTTCTCCGTTGTAGAGCTCAATTTCATGTAAGGTCCAGGTATCTTCAAGATCGGTCAGGCCCATTATGGTCAGGACTACCTGAATGTTATTACCACTGCCTGATGCTTCCCAGGTGCCCGAATAATTTTCTGAACCATCGGTTACGCTCACCGTCCCATCTGCCGAGAAGTTGAATTTGTAACTTGTAAAGTTATCTTCAAGTGAATTGTCGTTTCTTTCCAATTTGTCTACGAACCAATCATCACAGGCCGTCAGTACATCGGTAAGTTGATCTACTGTACAACTATTGCAATCATCATCCATGCTATTATCACTGGAATCGTCATCCATATCATCACTAGAATCATCGTCTATAGTAACCGACCAGGTACCCGATATGGTAGTGTTGCCATTATCGGCCACGAGGCTTCCATCGCTGTTAAAACTAAAGCCATACCCATTAAAGTTTGTCGTTTCATTCTTATCGGAATCCACAAAGTTGGTAATTACCCATGGACCGGTCATTGCGGTATTTGTAATTTCATCAACATCTGCCTGTAATTGGGCCAGATTGGCAATTTCATCATTTTCATTGTCACTGGAACAGGCCATTATGAGTAATAAGGCGACAAAAATTCCTGAATTTAAAATATTCTTTTTCATAGTAATTGTATTTGGATTATTGTATTTGTATTAGGATTATTGTTTTGTAAAGATTAATGTATCAGTAGTTCCATCTCCGCCACTAACATCACGTAGTTCAATTTGTGTATCGGACACCGCAATGACATCCCAGTCATCATTAAATTCATCCAGGGGGATGGTGGCACCGAAATCCAGCACCAATTTGTTGTCCCCGTTTTGCGCTGACCAGGTACCATTAGTGACACTTCCATTGTTTGCCGTAGCACTTCCATCGGCCGCAAAAGAAAATGTAAAAGCCGAATAATCATTGGTTTGATCATTACCGTCATCCAGATAGGAAGAGACAATCCAGCTACCATCTACCAATACGGTGCTTAAATCTGATCCGCCATTGCCGTTACTTGCAGGGTTCCTCTCAAAGGTGAGGAAGTCTGTAGAGCCATCTCCCCCACTAATATCTTTTAGCCTTATGATTTCATTGGTAACTTCCAATACGTCCCAGTCTTCCTCCAATTCGTCAAATGGTGGGGTGACGCCAAAATTCAAGTTCAATTCCAAGGGCGTTTCATCACCAGAGGATGTTGACCATGTACCATCTGTGGTCATTCCTGCCCTGTTTGCCATGGCCGTACCATCTGCTGCAAAATTAAAAACCAGATCAGTAAAAGAAGCGGTTTCATCAACATCGTCGAAGTAGTTGGTTATGTACCAGTCTCCGGTAGTCAATGCCTGGACCAGTGTACTGTCATCAACGCCAGTATTATCATTTCCACCGTTGTTGGTGCAAGCAGTTCGAAAGCGTAAACGGTCGTCACCCATTCTCAGATCTACATCACTTTCACCGGAATCCTGATCAATTTCATGAAGGTTCCATGTGGCGTTGAAGTCAGATAGATTGGGTATGTTGATAGCAACGGTAATATTGTTGCCTGAACCATTGGTTTCCCAGGTTCCAGTGAACATATCGGTATCAGATTCAGCGGTTAAGGAACCGTCATTGGCAAAATTGAATTGGTAAGCCGTGTATAAATCTTCCAGGTCCTGGTCATTGCGCTCCAATTTATCTACACTCCAGTCCGAACAGGCTACCAATACATTGGAGAGCTGGTCTGAGGTGCAATTGTCACAATCATCGTCATTGTAATCATTGTCGTCATCCTCATCACAATCGTCTTCCGCATCCTCCAGAATAGTCTCAAGCATTTGAAGGTTGGAAACCTGTACCTCTGTGCCATCATATAGAATTACGGTAATGGGAAAGCTTATATTAACTATATCATCGTCATCTAAATCATCAAGAAACTCATACAGTTCCTGATCATTTGAAAAGGTAATTGTGTCAATGATCTCATTGCTGGAATTAAATAAGGTTGCCATAACCGGATACTTTATATCCGCACATTCTATGTCATCATCTAACTCATTTTCACCGTTGCAATCATCAGTGAAATCTTCAAGTTCATTCATATCTGTGATGACTACCTCGGTAAAGTCGCTCAGGATAATAGTAATGGGGAAGATTATTTCAACAACATCCTCATCATCATCAAATTCATCAAAAATGTCCTCAATGATTTCAAAATCACCAGGGTCATCCACTATAATTTCAAGACCGCCAACCTGCACTGTTACCGGTAGTTCTATGCTAATACAACTTGCATTGTCTATGATATTGTCATCGGAACCATCTTTTGAAGTAGTATTCTGCAACAGGTTTGCAACCTTGGAGTTGGCTTTAAGAGTTTCTTCCTGTGGTCCTTCAATTAAAACAGATTCTTCTTCCCTGCAGCCGGTAAGTAGCAAGGTTAGTCCTAAAATAAGTAAGCTTAAATGTTTAAATGGGGTTTTCATGTCCAAATCTTTTTTTGGTGTTTATATATAAAACAACCCTACTTCCAAAACTCCTGAAAAATTTTAAAGAAAATTATTTTCATAGCTTTGGAGCAGCTTAAACATTGTGGTTTGAAGAAAGATTTACATAAGGATATTTGCGAAGATTCCGTTTTTGAAGTGCTTTATAACAGACTGGCCAACGACCTCCATAATTATCTGTATTATAAGTATGGCGATACGCTTAATCCAAATGATAAGGCACAGGAAGCATTTATTAAACTATGGGAAAACTGTAAAAAAGTAACGGTAAGCAAGGCCAAATCATTTTTATATACCGTAGCTAATAATTTGATGTTGAACGAAATTAAACACCAAAAGGTGGTTTTAAAATACCAGGCTACAAAGCCAAAAGGACATACCAACGAATCGCCCGAATTTCTAATGGAGAAAGAAGAATATTTAAAAAAATATCAAAAGGTGCTTTCAACGTTGACAGATGAACAGCGAACTGCCTTTTTGCTAAATAAAGCCGAGGGCAAAAAGCACGAGGAAATAGCCCAAATGTTAGGCGTTACCAGAAAGGTTGTGGAATATAGAATTTACACGGCATTTAATGTCCTTAAAAATGAATTGGAAGGATTTAAATTAAAATAATCAGGAAAAACCCACATTAAGTTGTTATATAATTAAACAGTTGTGTTTATGGATAAGGATTACTTGATAAAAAAATGGTTAGCGGACGAGTTTAGCCCTGAGGAATCTGATGTTTTTGAAAATTTGGATGAGACCCCTTTTTTCAAAGATATAGTCGATACTGCCTCAGCCTTTAAGGCATCCCAATTTTCCAGGGTTGATAATTACCAAGAATTTAAAGAACAACTGAAGTATCCTGAGACAAAAGTCAAAAAGTTACATTGGATAAGACCCTTGATGCGTATAGCCAGTGTTTTTGTAATGGGATTTGCGCTGTATTACCTCTTTTTTAATGAAAATTTAACCAAAATAGAAACCCGGGTGGGCGAAAAAGTATCCATCACCCTCCCCGATGCTACTACGGTTACCGTAAATGCTTTATCTGAAATGGCATACAACGAAAAACGTTGGAACCAAAAAAGGGAAATAAAACTAATAGGAGAAGCCTTTTTTGATGTAGCCAAAGGGGCAAAATTTGATGTAGTTACCCCTAATGGGACGGTCAGCGTTCTTGGCACCGAATTTAATGTCAGGCAAAGGGGAAGTTTTTTTGAGGTACGCTGTTTTGAAGGTGTCGTAAAAGTGAACACAGAGGGTCATGAGGAGATATTGGAGCAAGGGGATAGTTTTCGAATTCTAAAGGGAATTGTGACTTTGGGCGAAAATATGTATAGTGTACCCCAGTGGACCAAGAATGTCAGCGATTTTCAAAGAGTTGAAGTATCTCAGGTTTTTGAAGAACTGGAGCGACAATATGGGGTAACCGTTATCCTGGAAAATGTGAATAAGGAACAACTTTTTACCGGAGGATTTGTACATGATAGTCTGGAGAATGCCCTGAGATCTATTACTGAACCTCTGGATTTGGAATATAAAATGTTACCAACCAATAAAGTCAGGGTAAAACCAAGTGAGAAATAAACTCATTTTACTTTTTAACATTATTACTTTACTGTCCTGTGCCTTATCTTTTGGGCAACAAACTGAGGTGAACAAACCACTCGTTTCTATCTTGACGGAGTTGCAGGAACGCTATCAGGTACAGTTTAATTATGCTTCAGAACTTATTGAAGACCTACAGTTATTACAGCCCAGGGAGAATCTTGAACTAAAAGAGGTCATTGACTATTTAAAAGTACAGACAGGGCTCGATTTTGTTTTTGTTTCAGAATCTGTAATTTCTATTACGTCCAGACCCCTGAAACTTTGCGGGTACATTCGCGATAAGGATACCCAGGAGCCCTTGTCTTACACCACAGTCCAAAGTAATGGACGGGGAACAGTCTCTGACGATGAGGGGTATTTTGAATTGCCTATGACAAAAATTTCAGATGTTGTCCTCATCAGACATATTGGCCATAGGACCCTACGGCGTGAGTTGCGTTTTTTCAACACAAGAGAATGTGCTATCATATACCTGGTGTCCGAGCAGGAACAGTTACCTGAAATTATATTGTCCGATTACCTGATAAAGGGGATGGACAGGTTGGACAACGGTTCTTTTCAATTGAATTTTGACCAGTTTTCTATCTTGCCCGGGCTTGTTGAAGAAGATGTACTACGCTCTGTGCAAGCCCTTCCGGGTATTCAAAGCATTGATGAAACGGTATCTAATATCAATATACGCGGAGGCAGTAATGATCAGAACCTGATTCTATGGGATGGGATTAAAATGTATCAATCCGGACATTTTTTCGGACTCATTTCAATGTACAACCCACATATCACACAAAAGGTGGCTTTACAAAAAAATGGGAGTTCTGCCGCTTATACCGATGGGGTTTCGGGCACTATTGCTATGAGTTCGGATAAGAAAATCAATCCGGATACGAATGGAAGTATTAGTATTAATCTAATAGATGCCAATGGCTATATTGATATTCCGTTGGGTGAAAAGGCCTCGATACAAGTGGCAGCAAGAAAGTCAATAAGTGATTTTTTTGAGACCCCTACCTACGCTGAATATTTTGATCGTATAACTCAGGACACTGAGATCTCGGCAAATGTAGATACCATAACAAATTCGGATATTAAATTCGATTTCTATGATGCCTCGTTTCGACTATTAGTGCAACCTACGGAGAAAGATTTTGTAAGACTCAATTTCATCTATACAGCCAACCAGGTAGTTTTTAACGAAAGTGCCCTGGTCAACGACAGCGAGGAAATACGTGAAAGTAATCTGGACCAGAACAGTATTGCAGGTAGCCTGTTTTATCGCCGTAAATGGAATCCAAATATGATTACCGAATTCTCCATTTATGAAACAGATTATAAGCTTAAGGCCATTAACTCTAATGTCTTGCAGCAACAGCGTTTTTTACAAGAGAACGTAGTCTCGGAAACCGGGGTCCGCGCCGTGGCCCGAAACAAAATGTTTGAAAATTTTGAATGGCGCAACGGCTACCATTTTGTAGAGACTAAAATCACAAATTTGGATGATGTAGACGATCCGATCTTTCGCAGACTGGAAAGTAAGGTGCTGCGAACACACGGGATATTTTCAGAAATTGATTGGTCAACCCCCGACAACAATACATCTGTTAATGCAGGCTTACGTTTTAATTATCTGGAAAAATTTGGGAAACAAATTTGGGAGCCACGACTTAGTTTTAATCAAAAGTTTCTCCAATGGTTCAATGTTGAGATTCTCGGTGAGTTTAAGCATCAAAATACCTCCCAGGTGATCAACTTTCAAAGCGACTTTTTGGGCCTGGAAAAGAGACGATGGCAACTTTCCAATGATGATGATATTCCGATAATCCAAAGTAAACAAGCTTCATTGGGTTTGAGTTATGAACAATATAACTGGCTGGTACATGCCGTTGGCTTTTTTAAAGAGGTTAATGGCATCACTACGCAAAGCCAGGGATTCCAGGATAGCTATGAATTCGTAAAAACTGCAGGACAATATGATGCCTACGGGATGGAGTTCTTGCTTAGAAAACAAATACAGAACTGGAATATTTGGTTGAGTTATGGCTATTTGAATAGCAAGTACATTTTTGAGGAACTCCCGGAGCCGGAATTTCGCAGCAATTTTGACATTGAACACGCTGTTTCTTCCGGGCTTACTTTTTCTACCAAAAAATTACTAATGGCAGCCGGACTCAATTGGCGTACGGGGAAACCATTTACCCCAACAGTTCCGGGGAATGAAATTGCTGATGGTGCTATTAATTATGATGCAGTAAATTCCGATCAATTAGACGATTATTTGCGATTGGATATCTCAACAACCTATACCACCCCTATTGGTAATAAAACTGATTTGCAGGCAGGGATATCTATCTGGAACTTGTTAAACAAGAAAAATATTATCAATACTTTCTTTAGATTGGATGATTTGGACAATGCCCAACAAGTAAATCAAAACTCATTGGGCATTACACCTAATGCCATCTTAAAATTTATTTTTCACTGATTTATTCAATTCGGTGTTGATTGGCTCTTTCATATAAAATTGCATTTGTTATTAACTTTTCAGCGATTCCATATCAATGACAAATCGATAGTGTACATCGCTTTTAAGCATCCTTTCATAAGCCTGATTAATGTCTTGTATTTTAATAATCTCGATCTCCGAGGTAATATTGTGTTTCCCACAGAAATCTAACAATTCCTGAGTTTCCGCTATTCCACCAATCAAAGAACCGGCGACCTTTTTACGTCCCATTATCATTGGTACCGAATTTAACATGGGGTCTAACGGGCCTAAATAGCCTACCAATACCAGGGTGCCGTCTGTGCTTAAGGTTCCTATATAAGGATTGATATCATGTTCATAGGGGACGGTATCAATAATGACATCAAAATGATTCATAACAGCTGCCATCTGCTCCTCATCAGTTGATATCACAACCCGGTCTGCACCTAAATCCAGGGCATCCTGTACCTTATTAGGGGACCTTGAAAACAAGGTTACATCCGCGCCTAAGGCATCGGCCAGTTTTATAGCCATATGTCCAAGACCACCCAAACCAACTACGGCCACTTTACTATCTTTTCCAACATTCCAGTGGCGTAAAGGCGACCAGGTAGTAATTCCTGCGCAAAGCACAGGCGCAACCCCGGCTAGATCAAGGTTGTCGGGAATAGTTAAAACAAAATGCTCGGCAACAACAATGCTCTCGGAATAACCGCCAAAAGTTGGCATATCTAAATGCTTATCATGACCACCATAGGTACCTACCCATTCCGGGCAATATTGCTCCAAATCCTTTTTGCAATTGCCGCAGGTCCTGCAGGAATCTACCAGGCATCCGACAGCTACCACATCACCTGCTTTAAACTTTGTGACTCCTTCCCCTACATTTATAACCTTTCCCACAATTTCATGACCGGGAACCACAGGATAGACACTAAACCCCCAATCATTGCGTGCAAAATGCAGATCCGAGTGGCAAACACCACAATATAGAATTTCTATTTCAACATCTTCTGCAGTAGCTTCCCTTCGGTTAATTTGTAAGGGTTCAATTGCGGCGTCGGCAGCTTCTGTTCCGTATGCTTTTACAACTTTAGTATTCATTTTATTATCTTATTTTAGTGATTAGATGTCTGAATTTAATTTTATTATGACATCGATAAATATACGTAATCTGAGTTAGTTCTTCAGCTTAAGATAAGAGCCGTAACTATTTATTAATATTGAGAAAAATAGATACGATAGTTTGGGTATATTGATCCTCTTGTGAATTCTGACACGTAATTATATACCACTAAATTTCTCGGTGAATTCTAGGCGTTAAGACAAATTTTTTTACCTTTAGAAGAATCAGGCAATAGACATACGCAGAATTGAGAATATTAATTAATAAACATTTGAAATCATGAGACGATTAAAAGAACTTCGATACTTCACTTTGGTACTACTTTTATTTGGCTTTATTGCAGCCGGCACCATTAGTTCTTGCAGGGACCAGAAGAAAAAAGAAAGTACCGAAGAGTCGGCAACAGAAGCTGAGAGTGAGGAACACCCCACCGATGGAGAAGAACATCCAAAGAAAGAAGGTGAAGAACACCCCAGTAAAGAAGGTGAAGAACATCCTAGTAAAGAAGGTGAAGAACACCCCACTAAAGAAGGAGAAGAACATCCAAAGGATACCGTATCCTAGGATACTGCTGTTAGGAGGTTTCTTTCGCTGATTTCCTTTTAAAAGAGAAAAATGTTTTTGGAAATGCAGGCGTTTCGCCTATTTCCATGACCGGATATGCCAAAAAGTTGATAGGTCCCGTAACCGGACCGGGTTCTAATATGAGATCCCGTCCCCGGGTGAATTCAATGCGATTTGCGGGATGCCGTCCAAAGTAATATGTGGCCAGCGCACTGTATTTATTTGCTTCACTGATATCTACCGGCCACCATTTTCCCTCTGCATAAAATTCTGCCCAACAGTGGTACCCATCAATGCCACCATCATCACGATCTGATGGAATTGAGGCCCCCACCGCAAATCGTGAAGGAATTCCCGCAGATCTGGCAAGGGAAATAAAAAGCGAGTGAAACTCCGTGCAATTCCCGGTCAGGGCATCACAGGCGTAAACGGCATCCCCCGTACCATATTTGCCCGCCTTTATGTAACGCATGTTGTCTATGACATAATCATACAGGGCCCTTGCCTGCATGATGGTGCCTTCACTGTTTTTTGATCCGATAATGGAATCTGCCAAAACCTTAAACCGGTCACCTACAGGCATCAGTAAACTGGGATTAAGGTATTTCTCGAGAGATGAATCATCTTCATAAGGCTTTTTCTCCTGTCGTACAACATCATAAACGAATTCCAATTTCTTTCCGCTATGCTCCGGGGTTAGATTAAAAAACAATACGGAATTCCCATAGTTTGTTTCTTCCAGTAACTTATGTTCTACCGGAGCCTCAATAGTTACCAGTTCTACAGTTTGGAAACGATCGGTTTGTGGAAGAGGTATCCACATTTTTGCCGGTTCTTTTAGTTCCGGCAAGGTAACTTCATAATGGAATTCAAATGTATCCTCGCCTTCAATGACCCCGAGCAGATCTGAAGTTGCGTTCTGTACCGGCATCCTGTACCAGGTCTTGTCCTCACGTTGTTTCCAGGTATAAAAAGGTTTCCCGTTCAGCTTGTGTAAAGTAGTTTCTGTAACCGTCATGCTCCCCGGATCTCCATCCAGGAAAAAATCTACATCATAAACATCACCACTTACATCGGCCAGGTCTACACAGGCAAAATGACGCCTGGGACCTAAATTTGAAAGGTATTCGGTATGTACGCGCACTAATTTTAGCCGCAGCTCCTGGCCGTTAGAGGTCATGTTAAAATAGCCCCCTCCTTCTTCCACCTTTTGCGCGATATTTGCTTTAATCCCCGCTTCTATATCCGCCGTAACGACCTTGGGAATAGTACTTTCAGCCAGGGCTTTGGTCTCTTTTTTCTTTTTTGGAGCTGTATTACAACCTATCAGTAATGCGAGTAAAGCTGCGAAAAAAATCCTGGGTGCTTTCATTTTAAAAACCGATTAATCATTGTATGAATTTACAATAATTCAACCGTTATCCCAATAAAGTGTGTAATACGCCAAAAATCGCTTCTAATCCGGGTTTAGATCATCAACATGCTGCATATAGGTGGCTATGGTTTGCAATTCCTCGTCGGATATGTCCTTTAGAAAGCCGTCAATATTTGCCTGCATAATGGCAACTTGTTCGGGAGTGGTGTCTACAATAGGCTCAGCCCTGCCTTTTAGAAATTCAAAGATGTCGCCATTTTTGGCTCGGTAGATGTGCATGATTTCTTTAACGGAAGGTCCGACGGTTGACTTATGGACATCATGGCAGGTAACACAGGTTTTTTCAGAGAATAAGCGGTTGCCCAAAAAAATTTGAGAGTCCCAACTCAATTCCCCGCGTTGGGGCATCACATTGTTTTTAACAGGGGCTGCTTTCTTATCCAATTTACAGCTGAATAACAATAGAAATAAAACGAAGAATGATAGTAAACGCATACTATTTCTAATATCTAACTTGAGGAATCGATTTTATATGTGCAAAAACATCAATCCCATGGATGGTGGTTTCTACATTTCCGGGTTTCAACTTAATACCCTTAACAGCATTAGTAGTCCCATCCGGGGAAACGGCAACAACATTATAAAAATTTATACCTTCATCTATAGCCCTGATATGTACAATATTCCCTGATTTACTAACACCTTTCACCGGCAGCACTATTCCACCCTCGGTAATCGCCTTAATATCTATTATATTGCCATCCTCGTCAATGGCTTTAACCGGGTGATATTTTTCTTCACCTACCAACATTTTAACGGGCAACCTTTTTCCTTTTACGAATGCCTTAACATCAAGAAAACTTGTTTGTTCAGAATTTTGAATGGCTTTCACATCGTACATTTTACCCTTTTTATCAATTGCCTTTATTTTTAAATATTTCATTTCAGGCTTAAAGGCTTTTACATGCCATATTATTTCTTTGAATTCCTCATTTTCGGCTGTATTCTTTTGAGAAATACCAACATTAAAGCATATGGAAACGGACAGACAAATTAAAATGTATTGTTTCATAACCGAAGGACTTATAGCAGGAAGTATTAAAACTACAAATTCACAATTGTACGGGGTATGACAATTATCAGTTATTCAAAAAGAGGGCATTTTTTTCTCAACAATACTTCTAGAACGCAAGGTTTATTTGAGACAGAATAATACCGGCTATTATAGCTACAGGAAGTCCAAGCTTTTTTCAATTAGGATTGTGCCTGTTTTAAGTAATATTAAAAATCGATAACAATACCTATACTTGGAATGATCTGCCCACTTTCGTTTTCGATAACCACCAGGCTCTCCGGCTGAATGATGTTCCCCGATGTATCTCTGTTAAGTCCATATTCAGGTGGACTCGGGATATTTTGTCCCAGAAGGTTCTGGACCTCAATAAAGAGATCAAAGGCAAATTTCTTAAAGTTCCATTTCTTATCGATCCGCAAATCCAATTGACTAAAAATAGGTAGTTTCTCCTCCCCCAATCGGGAATAATCCAGGACAACAACCGGATAATTTTCTAATGTAGCATCCAAATCTGCCGGCACGAAAGGGGTTTCCCCCGCAAAACGATAACGGGCACTTAATTCCCAATTCCTCGCAAACTTATAACCGCCTGTAAAGGATATCAAATGCCTGCTATCCCACACGGAGGGTCTGTAAATTTCCCGGTCAAAGCCCGTAAATTCGCTGAAGAAATACGTATAGGCAAAGATCCCGTAGAAATTCTTTGATAATTTTTGTTGGAATTGAAGTTCCAACCCATAGCTCCTTCCCTTTCCGACGGTTTCAATGGGCTCACTTCCCAATACTTCAAAACCTCCCCCTTTATTTGCCAATGAAACACTATCACGCACGGAAACCGGATAATCATCGTAGGCTTTATAGAAGCCTTCCACAGAAATACTTGAGGAAGGGGAAAAATAATGCTGTACCCCTAATACAAAATGATCTGTTCTGGTATAATCTACATCGCGGTTAACCAATTCGTTCTCATTGTTTCTAAACCCAAGAATGGTATATGGAGGGATTTTGAAATATCGACCTACCGTGCCGTTTAAACGCCAGTCTGTTGCAAACTCATAAGAGGCCGAAAAACGCGGTGAAAAGGTACTCAAAAGACTTTCATTTTTGGTAAAGCCATCATCATCCATTCGGAACCCAAAAGAAAGGTCCAGCTTATTATCAAAAAATGAACGGGTCAAATTAGCAAAAAGTCCATATTTCATAAAGTCTATTTCCGTGTTAAACAAAGCACTATTGGTAAGGTCCAGGGTGTTGTTTTTATAATCGGCATATTGAACGTTAAAACCGGTGCTTAGTTTCCAACCTGTAAAAAATTGAGTGTATTCATACCGAAGTTTGGTTTCAGATTCGGTCGCATCATTATTAAAAATAACCCCTGTTTCGTTTATGGGGTCATCGTATCTGGTAAAGTCATTTGCCAGCCTGTTATTACTTAGAGTGGTAAGCATATAACCATTGCCGTTTTTAAATCGTTTACGCCAACTAAGGCCAATGGTGTTTGAACGTTGTTTGATAAATGGTGCCTGTTCCAGTTGGGCTTCGGACTCCGGATCAAACTCATCGGGTGGAGCAGCAGAAAAATCATCAATAGACCCTAAACCTAACAAGCTAAGGTTATTAAAATCATCTATTTGATGGTCTACTTTAAATTGATAATCCCAATAATCCGGCCGGAATGGTAAGCCAATGGTTTCAAATAAAAACTTTAAATAGCTTCGTCGCACGGATGCCAGGAAGGTAGTTCGGGAAGTTTCTTCCCCTTTTTTAAAAAGGGGTCCTTCCAAAGTTAGGGCCGCCTCACTGGCACTTACCCTGAAGTTGCCCGCAAAATTCCGGTTGTTCCCATTGCGTTGTTCAAATTGCAATACCCCTGATAAGGGATTATCATAACGGGCATTAAAGGCAGATGTAGATAAGGTAACATTATCTATAAATGACACATTGATTAGGCCTACCGGGCCGCCTGCGCTACCCTGAGTACTAAAATGGTTGATATTTGGAATTTCCATTCCGTCTAAATAATATACGGATTCATTTGGCGCTCCACCCCTTATGATAAGGTCGTTCCGAAATCCGCCAATAGAGGGCGATACCCCGGGCAAGGTCTGTGCTACCTGTACCACATCATTATTACTTCCGGGATAAGTGGCAATTTCAACTGCAGAGAGCGTTTGTGTGGACAAAGGGGTTTCCTTTGGCCTGCTGATTATGTTGGCGTTTGAAACTACGACTTCCTTTAGCTGTTCCGTTTCTACTTCTAAAACAAAATTATAGGCCGGGGTTCCCTTTGAGCGAACAATGATATTGTATTTTGTCTGGGATTTATATCCCAGATAAGTAACAATAAGATTGTAGGACCCCGGTGGTACCTCTTTGATTTCATAGGTGCCATCTAAATCGGTCTGTGCACCCAGCTGGGTGCCCTCAAGGAAAACAGAAGCCCCGAACAGGGGTGCCTCGAGTTCATCTAACACTTCACCATAAACGCTTGACGTAACTTGTGAATAAATACTCCCCGAAACAAGTGAGATAACGATAATGAAGATTAGCTTTCCCAGTGTTTGCATAATAATGTTTAGGATTTAATCAATAAAGAATGAACAAAATAACTACTAAATAATAGTACTACCTTATAAAAATCTGTTAAAACCTTGTGGTCAGAATTAGATTGATGGGGTAACCATTTCATAGGTAGCATTTTTAGGTAGAGATCACGGTAACAGCCATACAGAAGTATTTGACTCAAAAATATTGGCTATCTTGCCCATCTTTTGTGAACCTTCACTGGCAACCAACGCTAATCCATGGCAGAAAAGAAGAAGTTTGGCACATTTGCAGGAGTCTTTACCCCTTCCATACTCACGATTTTAGGGGTTATCATGTATATGCGTTTGGGCTGGGTAGTAGGTAACGCGGGACTGTTAGGTACCATTGCGATCATTTTTATAGCCCATATTATTGCTGTTACAACCGGTTTAAGTGTGTCTTCGGTAGCCACCGACAAAAAGATTGGAGCAGGTGGTATTTATTATGTCTTATCACGGAGTATGGGTATTCCTATTGGCGGATCCATTGGGATAGCCCTGGCTGTAGGTACTGCATTTTCCATTGCCCTCTATTTGGTTGGTTTTTCGGAAAGCTTTAATGCGTATTTCGGGTTTGGGATGTCGGTTAACGATATCAGAATAACCGGAACCATTGCTTTATTATCATTAACGATAATAGCTTTAATAAGTACATCTTTGGCTTTAAAGGCCCAATATATAATACTGGCGGCCATTTTCGTTTCCCTGGTTGCTATCTTTTTAGGATCTTCGGAGTTTGCACCGGAAACGTTACCCCTATTGGCAACAGAAGGCTCCGTACCCCTTGAGGTGGTCTTTGCCATCTTTTTTCCGGCGGTTACCGGTTTTACAGCTGGGATTGCTATGAGTGGGGATCTAAAAGACCCCAAGAAATCAATTCCCGTGGGTACCTTAGCAGCAATTGGCGTTGGACTGGTAGTCTATCTTATCCTTGCGACCTTTATAGCTTTTAATATTAATTCGGAGGTATTAAAAACCGACTATAACATATTAATGAAAATTGCCCTGTTCGCGCCGGCTGTTGTCGCGGGAATATGGGGAGCTACCCTTTCCTCTGCCTTAGGCGGTATTCTCGGGGGACCCAGAATTTTACAGGCCATGTCCATGGATAAGGTAACCCCTAAAATATTTAGTAAAGGCAAGGGAAGCAATAATGAACCGGTGAATGCCCTTTTAATGGTTTTTATTATTGCAGAAGCCGGTATTCTCATAGGGGAATTAGATATTATTGCGCGGGTAGTGTCCATGTTTTATCTAACTGCCTATGGCTTTATCAATATTACCTATTTCCTCGAAAGTTGGGCGAATCCCGATTTTCAACCGAGTTTTAGAATAAAGCGCTGGATTGGCCTGCTTGGGTTTATTGCCTGCTTTGTGGTGATGTTTAAGTTAGATATGATTGCCATGTTTGCGGCCTTGGCGGTCATTGGCGGCTTGTATTTTGGCCTTCAAAGGAAGGAAGTAAAGCTGCAATCCAATGACGTATGGCGAAGTGTTTGGGAGAATGTAGTAAACAAAGGATTGAAAAAAATAGATGCCGAAGGGGATGAAAATGCCAATTGGAATCCAAATATTATCCTTTTTAGCGGTAAAAGTGATCATCAGCATTATTTATTAGAACTCTGTAAAACGGTCTCTGGTCGTACAGGGATTGTTACTAATTTTAAACTTATCCTCGATACCAAGGATGATATCCCTTTAAAGAAAACCGAGCAAATTGTGCGTGATGAATCCCTTCAGGAACTGGGTATTTTTGGAAGGCAGGTAAAAGTGGATAATATCTATACCGGGATCACCAATATTGCCACTGTTTTTGGGTTTTCAGGTGTAGAGCCCAATACCATTATGATGGGGTGGCCGAAGGGTTTGGAAAATTCATGGGAGTATGCCAAAATGACCAAAACCCTGCTGTATTTAGATTACAATTTATTGTATTTGGATTTTGATCGGAAAACCAAATTTGGCAATTACAGTTCGGTAGATCTCTGGTGGCGGGAAACAGACAGCAAGAATGCAGAGATGATGTTGAATATAGCCCGATTTATAATTGCCTCACCTAAATGGAACAATACTATTATCAGGGTTTTGTTCGTGAATAACAATAATGTGGACAGTACCCAAATACATTCCAATATTTCGAAACTTGTTGAGGATTTAAGAGTTAATGTTGATATAAGAATTATTAATAATGCTGTTGAGCAAAAACCATTTTATGATATTATTGAAGAGGAATCTGCGTCTACTGATCTGACCCTGGTGGGTATACCGAATTTTAAAATAGAAAAACAGGCTCAATTTGTATTAAAAACCAATGAATTGTTTGAAGCCATAGGCTCTACCCTATTGGTAAAGGCAGCAAATAATTTTAATGAGCTCGACTTGAATGTGATGGAACATGAATCTGATGCTAAGCAAACTGAGGTTTAACTTTTACCGGATATTTGGATACAAAAAAACCCATCAAATTATTGATGGGCTTTTGTTTTAAAGTAGAATCGTATATGTTAAATAACTTTTACGTTTACTGCATTTAATCCTTTTTTTCCTTCTGTCAGATCAAATTCAACTTCATCGCCTTCACGAATTTCATCAATTAATCCAGAAAAATGTACAAAATGTTCATTGTTTGAACCTTCTTCAGTAATAAATCCATATCCTTTGGAATCATTGAAGAATTTAACTGTTCCTTTACTCATTGTAATTTAATTTAATTGTATTTATATTACTTTTTACACTGCAAAGATGGCACCAATAATTTAAATTTCAGCAGATTACTTAAATAATTTATAGGTATAATTAAAATATCACCCCTTCACATCCCGCCCTGAGGCCCGTGTAGCGTGCTCTAAACAATCTGGAAGTCACCAGAATTATTTCAATTAAAGTCATATTTCATAAGATCATTACCCAAATTTGTAATGTAAAGTGTTTGACCATCATTGGAAAAGAACATCCCTGTAAGTAATCCCGGAAGGGGATGAAACAGATCCGGCGCCAGTAATTCAAGTCGCTCCATGCCTAGATGACTCCTTCGATTCCATTCGTTTGTAATCTTTAAATTATCCTTTGTGGAACCATCAAATAACACTTGCTGAGAATGATTCTTAAAATCTATAACAATTACCTGATTGTTTAGCGGTGAAGCTACGATTAACCGACCTTCACTATCTATTAATAAATTATCCGGAGTCCCTACATTTGCAGCCACGCCGGTATAATTGGCCGAACCGCTTTGTGTATCTACTTCAAATTTATGTATTCTGTCCATCATAGTTTCGGCGACATAAAGATGTTTTTCGTCCTTGTCCATCGTAATCCCATTCGCAAAATAAAGACTGTCCATAATTTTAACAGGCGGAGTTTCTAAATCGGCCATTCTGAAAACGGCACCATGGGGTACGGGAATATTTACATCACGAAACATTTCATTCAAATTAGTACTCTCGGTAGACTGAGAAAACCATAATGCCCCTGTTCTATCCCTGTAAATCGTATTAACCCCATAAGGATGATCATAGATCATTTCTACTTTTTCTGAGTCTATGGCTACCCTGTAAATTTTTCCGTCTGCAACATCAGACATTAAAATATGCTTCCCATCGTGCTCCAGGACCATGCCATTAGGCGATGCAATCTGCTCCGGTGGAAGATGCTCAAATCCCGCAGCTGCGAAATCTCCAAACGGACGGTTGGAACCATCTTTTTCAATGAGCCTCAGGCCATTGGCCTGATCTACGACAACAATTCGTCCATCTTCCAGTTCAACCCCGTCTTCAGCCCTGAGTAAGCTGCCATCACCGGGAAATAAATTCTCCTTATTATAGGTGAAATATGGGAGTGGGTTTTTGGATTCTACTACAGGGCTGGTCTCCTCAGTTTTCTTTTCGGTAGTACAACTGATACATGTAAAAATGAAAATGGCAAATGTGTAAAGTGTAAGTCTCATAATTGGTTAGTTGGTTATTGATAAAGATAATAGAATTTAGATTGACTTTTGCTCAACTGTGAACTAAGTAAGTGCTATTTCCCATAAGTAAAGACACATAATTTAAAAAAAGTATCCGGGACGTATTATTGAAGCTCCTGGATTTCATTTTATAGATTTCCGAAGATATAATCAGGCAATATCGGCAATTACATGGCGTTTTATCATAAAACCAACCGCAAATTGGCACAAGATTATCCTGGGATAATACCATTGTAATAATCTTTATTAATTGCTTCAATAATGAAAAGTCAAAATCTTAAAATCGTTTTTTATATACTGGTAGTTGTTTTATTAACTCCAGGTCTAAACGCACAGAAAAAAGCTAAGCTAACCCCGGAAACGAAAGAGGAACTAAAAACCGCAAAAGTATTGATGGTTCGATACCAAGCGCCTCCATTATATTTTATGACCCCAAAAGATGTGGTAGGTGAAGGACTGATAGCTGACCTTACCCAATCCGATATTGCCGGGAATAACGAATTACATAGGTTTTACCCTGAGGATAGGGTACAGGAAAAATTGTCTGAATTATTTAAGTCCAATGGACTTATGACTAATGTTGAAGTTAAAGAAGATGCATCAGAGTTTATGATGCCTGCCGAACTAAAAGAAGTTTCAAAGTATGCCGATGTTGATGCGGACTATATTGTGGAAGTAATTATTCCATTGATGGGATGGAAAGCCACCTATGGGACTACTAAATGGAGAACTTACCATTTAAACCTGGCGGTTGAAATGCGAATTATCAGGAAAAGTGATCTGGCCAGGGTTTGGAAAACCAATGTTGGCTATGGCAGCCTGGTGGATAAGGAGATGAAATTCCATATCACAGAGCTTGAGGATAATGGGAAAGAACTGATTTCTACTAAACTGGATAAAATGGCCCTAATGAGCAGTGAAAAAGTAATTGAAAAGTATGTCAAGGCCAAAAAGTAAGATAGCACTTCCTATAAATACCTTCCCTAATTAGTCGTTGATTCCTTTGTGGTATGCTTTAAAGTATAATTTCCTATCTTTTAGCTGCAACATAAGCTCGGCCCTATGAAACAAGCAGTGCTTCAACTGGTTAATTACTTTTTTTACCTGTTTCATACAGTACTGATACTCTTTAATCTGTTTGGCTGGATGTTTCCCAAAACACGAAAGCTTAACCTGGTTTCTTTGTTAGTAACCTTTGCATCCTGGGGTATCCTGGGGCTCTGGAAAGGCTGGGGGTATTGTTTCCTGACCGACTGGCATTATGCCATCTTAAGGCAACTTGGAGAAAATGATTTGCCCTCAAGTTATATTGCTTTCCTGGTGGAAAAATTAACAGGTTGGATGCCAGGAACCGAGTTGGTAAATTCGCTTACTCTTGGCCTGGCGGTTGTTGCTTTGATTTGTTCACTCTGGGTGAATCTGCGTTCACGCACCTAAGTCCCTGTATTTCCATGAACTCATAGAATTTGTTCAAGGCATCCTGGTTTAAGAATATAGAAAAAAACAAACAATTATTGTTTGGATTCCCCTTCCATCTCATGTAACATCCTCCTCGCATTATCTGCTGTAAGCCCATCAGGATCTATTCGAATGGCCTTGTTATAATATTCTTTAGCCTTTACAAGGTCTCCGGCCTTCCAATACCCCTCAGCCAGGCTGTCCCAGGTATTGGCAGATCCCGGAAAAAGTTTGGTATTCATTTCAAAGACATACAGCGCTCCCTCAAATTGTCCGGAGCCCAGCAGTTGATAGCCTGCCTTATTAAATTCCGCTTCAAAATTGAAAAATTTATATGCAGGATCTTGTACCAGTCGCTGTGCTTCTGTGGCTAAAAACTCAAATTTTTCATCCATAAACAACTGGGTTAAATAGCCCATAGGATCTATAATGAAGTTATCAGAGGTAAAGTTCAGGGCTGTTTCCAGAACAGGGTCCTTGTTGGTGCTATAATCATCATAGGAAGATTCTACCGCTAAATGGGGTACCGTATAATCTCCATTCTCCCATTGGGGCTTATCCTGCCACCAGGCAAAGGAGAGGTAAACTGCTAGCTTGGAATTAGGGAGTTCTACCCGGCGATTGTCACCGTAGAAATTAATATTTTCACCGGTGGGTTCCCCCACAAAGATGGCGTTGGTATAATTATCCAGTTCATTCACTAAATTCTGGCAAGCAGAGAAGGTACGCCTGCCTATGATAACGAAAAATTTTCCTGTCTGATTAATCTTTTGAGACTTTATAATACCCGTAACTATGGGTTTGTTTTTGTAGTTATTGCCACCCCCATTTAAACGTACATCCAGGATTAAGCGCTCTACTTCATTATTTTCCACAAATTCAAACAGGCGCTCGTAAAATGCAGGGATATTTTCATCGGGATCATCCTGTATCTGGCTATGGCGAACATATACAGCCTTTTGTTCCGGCAGGTATTCATAATAGTAGATCTTATCCAGGTTTTTAAGATAGGGTGGATTTTGAGATTGGTCCCTTACCCCTACCCAGTCACTTTCCGGTTTTAGCTCACCATATTGAAGGGGAGTATCATGATTACTGGTGGCATTGATTACCGAATCAAAAGATTTGCCATCCTTTTCAAGGCTAAGGCTAATATCTTGTTTTAAGGTTTTGGTGATTCCCTGGGCATGCAGCACTTCGGGCACAATCAAATAAAGACCTGCATAGGCTTTAAAGAACTGGTTATTTTCTGCGGGAACAACCGGATAAATTGCTTTCAGTACTTCATCTGTCGGTATACCTTCTATAGCGGTTATTTTGGCGCCAACGACCGACTCATAATCTTTATGGGCAGCTGTAATATATAACCCGTCCGGGAATTGGTAAAGGTTTATCGGTAAGCTATGATAGGCTACAGGACCTTCCGAAAAACTTACCCTGGTATGCCCGTATTTAAACATCCCTATGATCCTGGCAAAACCTACAAGGACCTCATGCTCCTGCATTTTGGGGATTTCTGTATAGAATTTTTCTACAGTCTCATCAAATTCTGAAGCTTTCACCTTTTTAAAAAGGAAAGGATAGTCCTTGTGAACCGTCTCCTGAAGGAAACGCAGGTCTTCCTGCCATTGCGAACTTGTAAATTTTTGTTGTGCGGGTAGTTGCCAAAACAGCAGTAAGGCAGCTAAAAAAAGTAATTTTTTCATAATAGTATTCGTTAGAAGTTAGCCTCAAAGAGCAAGGTTTGCTCTTTATAGGACATCATTTATTTAAAAATGTTACAGAAAGATTTTGAATCGGCCCTCTTATTTAGGATTTTACTCCAAATTTGGAATAGAGCACAACCACCAAAATATACTCCAGTCCAATAATCCAAAACCAGGGGTCTCCAAAAAAGGAAAGATAATTTCCGCCCTCCGGGATAATAAATACTGGTACGGTTATTAAAGCATCTAAACAAATGGTAATCAAAAACATAAATAGTCCTAATTTAAACCCATTGGTTTGTACTCCGTTCTTATAATAAAACCTGGCACCTAGTAGTACACTTGGTATTAAAACTAAGATAAGGACCAAATTTGCCTGGAGTTCCGGGTTGTCCAAAACCCTTACAAAATGTGACAAAATATAGGCGGTAACGCCCAAGATCCATACGATTGCTGTTGCTATTAGTGCTCTCTTAATTTCCATTATTCTTTTGTTATTCGATTTGCATAAGTTGTTATATTTTAAACCGGGCAATTCTATTGGAGCCCTAACCCTGCCGGGTTCCATACCCCTGTTTTTTCAGTTGCATTTACATAGGCCGTGAAGTCTACGGGTTTTCTTCCCAGTACCTTTTCAATATCGTGGGTAATCACGGCATTGCTTTCTACCAAAACATTTTCAAACAAATAGTTAATCAACCAGAGATAATTTTCAGGTAAATTAAATTCCTTCATCATGGCATTGTATTCCTCCATACTGATTTCTGCGAATTGTATTTCCCTGCCTGTGGCGGTAGAAATTTCCCTGACCACATCAGAAAATGTAAGCGTACGTGGCCCTGTTAATTCATAGGTCTCAGCATTATGTGCTGAACTAAGTAGTGCTTCAACGACTACGTCTGCAATATCATTAGCGTCTACATAGGGAACCTGTGCTTCGTTTTTGGGCAAAGCCACATGTCCGGCGAGTATAGGATCCAGAAAAAAGCTTTCACTAAAATTCTGATTAAACCAACTGGCCCTGACAATGGTCCATTCCAAACCGGAATTTTTGACTATTTCTTCACATTTTTCTGCTTCTATCTCACCCTTCCCGGATAGTAAAACAACTTTTTTAATCCCTGATTTTAAGGCTTGCCGTGTTAATCCTTCAATTGCTTCAGCGGCTCCAGGCACCGCCAGATCTGGCTGAAAGGTAATATAGATGCTATCCATATCCTGAAGCGCAGCTTCCCAGGTATTTGAATTTTCCCAATCAAAAGAGGGTTCTTCACTTCTGGACCCGATGCGAACAATTTGTCCTTTTTCTACTAAACGACTCGCTACACGACTACCGGTTTTTCCTTTGCCGCCTAATACTAAAATGTTTTGTTTCTTACTCATGATGTTGATTTTTAAATTGAATTAATTATGGTTTTATGCATTTGTTCTGCTAAGACAGATAATAAGCAGTAATAAGAATGATAGTACTGTACTCACGGTTCTGATAAGATGAAACCTGTTCCACTTTACTTCGAACTTGTCCCGTAAAAGTTTTAATTCTTCGGCACTGGCCTGCATCAAATCTGTTTTATCCAATAGCTCATTCAAGGGTACATTTCCGAATATAGTGACTGCTACTAACCCGATAATATATAGCGCGGCTGATGCCATAACCAGCGATAATATAGTACCGGAAGATGTTTTGAATAAGAAGATGTTGGCTATATGCAAAAAGAACGGGCCAAAGAATACGATTAGAAATATTGGGTTAATAATGGCCCTGTTCATCTCCTGAAACGACCTTAGATAACCCGGGTCAACCAATTGACCAATACCGGGCGTAACCGCATTGTTCCAGGTAAAACAAAGTCCTGCCGTAAGTCCGGTTAAAAGGGTTGCCAGTACTAATACTATGGTTTGCGTATCAAAATTTAAAGAAGTCATGATTACATTGTTTTAAGATTACAATGCAAATTTGCGACTAAGCCTTATGACTTATTTGTTTGAAAAGGATTGAAATTTGTTCGAAAAGGATTATGACTTTACCTCACTGGGCCGGAAACCATATTTTTTGATAAAGGCATTCGAGAAAGAACTCAGGCTTTCATAGCCTACGGACCATGCTGCTTCTTGTATGGTAACCTCTTTGGAGCTTAGAAGATCATGGGCCTTTATAAGACGTTCATTTTGCAGGTATTTGTACACAGGAAAACCAAACAGCTCTTTAAAATTCTTTTTGAGTTTAAAATCGTTTAACCCGATCATTCTTGAAAGTTCAGCTATGGATGGCGGGGTCTCCATATTTTTAGTAAGGATTTCTTTGGCCTCATATAACTTTTCCCTGTCAGTGTTCTTTATTGTTTTGGTCTTGTCTTTGGCTGAACCTGATACTTTGGCAAAAAAATGTGCTAATAATTCTGTAACCTGGCTCCTTAAAAATAAGGACCTGGCCGGGCCCTCGTAAGTGTTTGTAAAAATTTTATCGACCGCATTTTGCATGTTATGGTCCATGTAAAAAGTTGGGCCTTCAACGTAATCGCTATTTGGGTTTATAAGCTCATTTACATATTGTGAATAGACTTCACGTTCACTATCCGGGAGTTCTTTTAAATTCTTAAGACTGTAAAGAATAACTACACAAGACAATTTTTTATGTTTGGAAACGGTATGAACAAAGTCAACATTTTTATTGGCAAAAAAGGACATGGCCAACCCCTTGGTATTGTTATAGCTTTTTTGATGCGTACCGTATTTTACCTTAAGATCTACGTTGCCTGCACCATAAAAAGCAAAGGCTATGACATCTTCATCAAAACCGCAGCTATCAATAGTCTCCTCTTTAGAATCTGCATATTCTAATAGAACTACGAAGTCATTTATTTCTATAAAATCTCTGGTCATACTTAATGCTAAGATATTTAATTTGTCAATTACTTAGCGTCTAATATCGCACCAGTATCAATTGAGCTCGTTCTTAAATTTGTTGGGCTCTAAACCGAGAATATCTTCTCAATACAAGTATGTGGACGTAAACCTTATTGTTTAAGCAGGAACGCTACTTTTCTGTCCCTCCACAAAATACATTTTCAGACTGCCCCGGTTCTTTACTTTTATTTCTCCCCTGAAGGCACAGTCATAATTATCTTTGATTAACTCATAGGTATTTTCACTGATATTGATCTTCCCGGCTTCCGAATTTGATTCCATACGGGAGGCCACATTTACAGCATCGCCCCAGATATCATAGGCAAACTTATTGGTCCCCACTACCCCGGCAACCACAGGACCGGTATTGATGCCTATACGGATATCAAAAGTTAGTTCACTAGCGGCCATATCGTTTTTGGTCTCTTCTACGAAGGCGGCAATTTCCATTGCGGCTAGAACCATTCTGTTGGCGTGGTCTTTTTCATTATCATGTAAGCCCCCCGCGCACATATAGGCATCCCCTATGGTTTTAATTTTTTCCAGGCCATGCTTTTCTATAATGGCATCAAACTTTGAGAAGTAAAAGTCCACGGTTTCTACCAAAGCCTCGGGAGACAGCTTTTCGGAATAAGTCGTAAAACCCTTAAAATCTGAAAATAAAACCGTAACGGCATCGTATTTTTTGGCTTTTACCTTTCCTTTTTCTTTCAGTTCCAGCGCAGTTTCTTCTGGGAGGATATTGAGTAAGAGTTTATCTGAGCGTTCTTTTTCTTCCTCAATGATCTGTTTTGTTTTTCTGATAAAGTTATTACGTCGGTACAGACCTATTGCCATGATGCCTATTAATAATAGTGCAATGGCCGTGCCAATGGTCATATTGCGCTGGTTTTTTTCTCTTTGCTCTGCCAGGTCTACTTCTGTCTGCTTTTGGGAGACTTCAAAATTGGTGCGTTGATCCGCCATTTGCTGTACGGTTTCAATATTTTTTACACTATCCCGATATATAATATGCGCTTTGTAATGGGCATAAGAGGTAACAAGGTCTCCAATAAGTTCATAAAGCTCTGCAAGTTTTTTATTCGCATCGGCAATCTGTTCCTTTAACCTGTATTGTTCTGCAAGTGTAAGACTTCTTTTTGCATAATCGATAGCCGTTGGGTGTTCCTCTTTTCCTAAATAGATATCGGACATTGATATGAGGTACACGCTGATGGGATAATAATCTTCCAGTTCCTCCAGGATGGTAATAGCCTCATCGATATTTGCTTCAGCTTGCTTGTTCCTGCCTTGTTCGGCATAGACCATCCCCACATTTCCCTTATAGTAGGCAGTACCAATCAGGTAATTAGCCTCCTGATAGAGGATTCCAGACTCTTCAAAATATGTTAAAGCTAAATCAAATTTTCCAGTATTAAAAGCTTCATCTCCCGCATTTAATAGAGCATGTGCCAGGGAAATTTTAGCATCTGACTTTCTTAATAGCGCTATGGCCTTTTTATAATAGATTTCCGCATTATTGGAATTGTCCATTTCGGAATAAATGTCTGCTATGGACATATTCGCTAATCCCTGGTCTTCAATTGATTTTGCTTTAATTGCGGCTTCCGCACTTTTGAAAAAAGCATCCAATGCGGTTTCTAAATTACCAAGTATTCTATTAGAGTTTCCTAGCTGGTTGTAACCTTTTGATATATAAAGTTCATTTTCTCCCCTTTTTGCCAGATTAACAAGTTCTTTAGCATACTTAACAGATAAACTGAGATCTTTACACTCATTAAAAGATAAGTCTTCTAGTAATTTTAGTTTTGATATACCTTGTAAGGTATCAGCCTTATAAATTATTGCCAAACTATTGGCAATCCCTTGGTCCTGTGCATAACTAACTGCTATCGATAAGAAAATAAAGCCTACGGTTAAATAGGCTTTTATAAATTTATTAAACGACTTTATTTTAGGTACTAGATTTACCACGTATTTTTGGATCTTGCTTATAGGTTATACCTGGATGTCCTGCCACAGTATAAAAAAGCGTATATTCTTTTGTCTCATTTTCAGGTAATGACCCGACTATTCCGGTAAACTTATTTGCTGGTGTAGGATTGGTACTGAATAAATCGACATCCTCGGTAATCTTGGTTATCGTGGCATTTTCAGTTCCTACAAATTGCACTGGTTGGCCCTTCACAACATCCGTAGTGAATTCAGCGTCCCCAGGCCCGCCAATAGGAAGTGATAATGTCCCATCCGAAAGACCGGGTGGGTGTGGAATTGCCGTTGTTGCAGATACATTAATAGTGATTTTTTTTGGTTTATTTCCGTGGCTCATAATTTTAGTTTTTTAAGGTTAGTAATTGAAATTCTAAGATAGTATTTTTCTATTAACAAATTTAACTAAGTCAATAGAATTACTTTAAAAAAGAAACTATACTTTACCCGGGATAGATTTTGGTAAGATGAAAATGCATCTGTTTAGTTCTTTCGTTGGTGCCAAATAGTGCTTTTTCGTTACTATTGTTCTTATAGTAAATAATAGCCGCTAGACTTATTCGGGCGATGCATATTCGAAATAAAGCTCATTTCCGATATCGCCTTCCGGTTTGTGTATGTACCCCAGAAACTTATACCATGATATGCGATCCGTATCATCTGCTTCGGCGTACTGGCTAATGCTGCACCCCTTAAATTGCTCAGCCAGCTCTTTGGCTATTTTGCGCATGTCAAAACTTATCTGCATTCCATATTCTTCCATATGTTTACTGGATACAAAGAAGGTTGCATATTTCTTATCGTCAACTTTATACCCACCAACAATGGCCAGTGGTGCACCGTCCGGGGTTTTCCATATTTTGGAATACCCGCCCTGTTGCGCCAATTTTAGAAGATCCTTTATAAATTGCAGCGTTTCCTGCCGTTCACTTTCATTATCAAGTTTCCACTCCCACTGCAATTTCTCCCATGGATTTTCGAGAATATACATTATATCAGTAGAGCTTATTTCATCATGATGTTCAGACATACTAACAGGTAATTTCAGTAAAATTCACAGACAATTTAGTATTTGTTTTTCGGTATTCCTAAGAATTAAATCCACTTTATAAGCTATTTCTTAAACCTGGATAAAAGGGCTATTTTCTTTTTGGTATTAATAAAATATACCCCTGTAAGCAGGATGATGGCTGCTGCAATTGATTGTAGTGTGATAGGTTCATTTAAAAAGTAACTTCCCAGGAACATCGCCACAATGGGATTCACATAGGTATTGGTAGCTACCTTTTCCGGAGAAACGTTTTTTAAAAGGTAATTAAAGGAAGTGAAGGCCACTATACTACCGAAAATAATAAGTAGTAGCATGGACCAGTTGGTTTCCGGACTCCAGCTGGTGGGCGAGCTCCAGGTTTCGCCAAAAGCCAGGCTCATAAGACCCAGCATAAGTCCACCCATAAACATCTGGTAGCCGGTGTTTACAAAAAAGTTTTTAGGAAAATCTGCACGGCCCACAAAGAGGCTGCCATAGGCCCATGCCAGCATGGCGGAAAAGATCATCCCAATACCCAGCAAGGCGTTTTCCTGTTCCAGCACGGCTTTTTGGTTTATAAGTAAGTACATCCCTATAATCCCTAAAAAAATTCCTACGATAGAACTGCTTTGTATTTGTTTCCCCTGGAGGATCCACATCATTAAAAGCACTATCAGGGGTTGGGCAGAGATCTCCAAAGCTGCAAAGTTGCTATCTACATATTTCAGGGCCCATACCACTACCCCATTGCCAAAACTCAAAAAAAGAAATCCCACCAGGATGGTATTGCCCAACTGCTTTTTGGTAATGCGGAGGCTTTTACCCAGGAGTGCAGCAATTCCAAAAATTAGAAGTCCGGCAGTGGTAAAACGAACTCCTGCCAGCATAAAGGGAGGTAGTTCTGCCACTGCTATTTTGTTTAGCAGGTAAGTAGACCCCCAGATCACATAAATAGCGAAGAAAGCGCCGATTATTAATGGAACATTTCGTTTGGACTCCATACGGGATAGAATAGAAAGCAATATTAGCTTTTTGAAAGTAGATCAGGAAGGATTTTATTCAAATAGTTAGAACAACGGATAAAAAAATAGTAGTAACCCGGGTTATTTCTTTTTTCTCTTTTTGCTTGCCCTGGCCAGAGGGTTAAAGGCCAGGCTTAGTTTTATCCAATACTCCAGATCCTTATCCAGGTCCCATCCATCCGGGGTTACATAAATATAACCTTTCATGGGCCTCCCTGTGAAGTCCATTGGCAGGCAAACCTCTTTCTCAATTTCTTTATTATAGGCCTCCTCCCCTATCCTGGCCATGAGCAAGCTGTCCCCGTACTTTTTATCGATGTGGATCCCACAAAGCATTTTGTCATCTACAGAGAACAGGAGTCCGCCCATCATCTTTTTTGTAGTATGGGCCACCCCAAGATGTTTAAGTATGTGCTTTATTCTGTCTGCCAAATATTCATCGTAAGCCATACTGGTTGCCTTTTGAATCTCTCTAAAATACCAAATAAATTGTTATGTTTTATTGGATGTCATCCCACCATCTGTGAACAAGTTCATTGGTAAAGGAATGCATCCCCCCCAGGGCAGGGTGGCTCACCGAAATATTAAGGCGTTCCGCTTCCTTTACAAACCGGTCAACAGGATCTTTCCAGGAATGTTGTGCCAAAGCAAATCCGCCCCAATGCACCGGCATAATTTTAGAAACCCCGGCATCCAGAGCGGCCTGTACACTTTCTTCTGGATACATATGTATCTGTTGCCAATTTTCATTGTACTGTCCGCACTCCATAAATCCGAAATCAAAAGGTCCCAGTTCTTTCCCTATATCCTTGAAGTGGGAGCCATAACCACTATCCCCGCTGAACCAGATGTTCTCTTTGGCCGTTTTAAAGGCCCAGCCGCCCCAGAGCGACTTAGCGCGGTCCGTAAGCCCCCTGCCGGAAAAATGCCTGGTTGGCGTAAAGGTAATTGTGATGTCCTCAAATTGCTGATTGGTCCACCAGTCAAATTCTGTAATGTTTTTCTTGGGAATGCCCCATTTGACCAAATGCCGAGCTACCCCAAGTGCTACAAAGTAGTGTTTCACCTTGGGTTTTAGTTTTTGAATACTGGCTAGATCCAAGTGATCATAATGGTCGTGGGACATTAGGAGCAGATCAATTTCAGGGAAATGTTCAATGAGATCCAGGGTGTTATCGCTAAAGCGTTTCACCGGAAAAGGAGCAATAGGAGCTGCATTGGGTCCAAACATCGGATCTATTAGGATGGTACGCCCATGATGCCTCATTAGGATACTCGAATGGCCGTACCAAATAAATTTAGATTGGAGCGGACTGTTTAAAAAGGCATTTTTATTAAAAGGTTTTATATCCAATTTGGCTTTAGGTTCCCTTCCCTTTTTTTCACAGAATTGTTTATAAAGAAGCTTGGGTAAGGTTTGAAAATTAATGTCCATTGATGTTTCCTCCAGATTCTCAAATTTGGATCCGGACCAATGTTTGGATGTTTGGTATTTCTGTATGTCTGCCTCGGAGGTTCTTGCACCAAATTGTTTTCGCATGCTCAATTCTATTAGGAAATAGTAAAAGGTTTTGGCCGGAGTTACGGCATATGAAATTATAAAAACAATTTTTAATGTATTTCCCTACAGAAAGGATATTTTTCATATATTTATTAACCAATTGGTTAAACTAAATAGTTGATTATGTCTAAAACCAAAGATTCCAAAACGGAGCACATCATATTGGAAGCTGCCAAACGGGTGTTTCAAAACAAAGGAATGGACGGTGCCAGAATGCAGGAAATTGCAGATGAAGCTAATATTAACAAGGCTATGCTGCACTATTACTACCGTAGTAAGCAACAACTTTTTGAGGCCGTTTTTAATACGGCTTTCGCCCTTCTGGCCCCTCAGTTAAATGCTATATTAAATGATGATTCCTCTGTAGAAGTAAAGATCAGGAACTTCACTAAAAATTATATTTCATTTATAAGCAGGCACCCCTATCTGCCTACTTTTATCATTCAGGAACTAAACAGGAACCCCAATTTTGTTTTAAAAATGAAAGACAAGAAGGGATTTCCAAATATTGAAAAATTTAAGAAGCAGATTGCCCTTGAAATCCAACAGGGAACCCTAAAGCCTGTTAAAGGAGAACAGCTCTTTATTAACATTATGGCTTTAAATATATTTCCATTTGTTGCTTCCCCATTAATAAAGGCTTTTGTAAATATAGATGACAAAGCGTTTAAGCAACTGGTGGAGGATCGGAAAACAGAAGTCGCTGATTTTATTATTAATTCCATAAAAGCATAGCTAATGAGGCAATTATGTAACTATCTGATACTACTTATATCATTGGGTGCTTTTGCACAGGAACCTCTCACACTAAATGATTGTTATGAATTGGTGGATACCAACTATCCGCTGGTGCAACAAACCGAACTATTGGAAAGGCAAAATGCAATAGACATCGAGGCTATTGAAAAAGAAAAACTTCCACAATTCAATTTAGCTGCCCAGGCCACCTACCAGTCAGAAGTAATTGAAATTCCTTTGCCCAATACAGGGATCGTACCTCCAAATAAGGACCAATACCGGGCTACCCTTACCGTAAACCAGCTGATTTATGGAGGCGGATTAATCAATTCTTCCATTGAAGTTGAAGCCGCGAACTTAAGGACGAAGCAAAAGCAGGTAGAGGTTAACCTGTATCAATTAAAAAAACAGCTTAACCAGTTGTATTTTTCCATTTTACTGCTGCAGGAAAACCGCAGACTTTTAGAAGCAAAACAGGATCAACTTGAAGCCAAGTTAAAAGAGGTACAGTCCGGTATCAGGAATGGCACGGTACTGCCTGCCTCGGATAAAGTACTTGAGGCTGAATTACTCAAAATTAATCAGGGTTTTACAGAGCTAGATCTGAACCGGATAAGTTTACTTAAAACTTTAGCATCGTTAATCGGTAAAGAAATAAGCAGCACTACCCTATTACAGAACCCGGAAATAGCTACCAGCAGCAGCATGGAAATTTATCGTCCTGAACTGGAATTATTTCAACTTAAAAAAGAACAGCTGGAAACTTCGGAAAACTTATTATCCAGGCAAAACCTTCCTAAAATTTATGGTTTTGCAGATGGTGGTTATGGTAATCCCGGATTAAACCCGCTTGATAATTCGTTTCAGGCCTTTTACATTGCCGGTTTAAAATTGAATTGGAATGTATTTGACTGGAACGCCAATAAGAAAAAGAGGGAATCCTTAGCTATCAACAAAGATTTGATTGATACGGAAGCAACTATTTTTGACCTCAATACCAGCATTGAACTACAGCAACAACAATCAGAGATAGATAAGATCTCAAGCTTTATAGCTTCAGACCAAGAAATTATAAAACTGCGCAAAGAGGTGCTCAATGCGGCCGATTCACAATTGCGAAACGGGGTGATTACGTCTTCAGCTTATATCACGGAACTTACCAATTTATATACCGATGAGAATACCTTAATTACACATAAGATACAACTAGAACTTGCCAAGGCAAACTACAATATAATTCAGGGACAAAAATGAAAAACAGAAAAATCTATCTAATGGGCCTGGTCACACTTTCATTAAGTGTGTTATCGTGCAGCAATGACAACGGCAAGGCCGATGGCTATGGAAATTTTGAAGCCACTGAAATTACCATATCGGCTGAAAACAACGGAAAACTGATGCAGTTTAATGTTAAAGAAGGAGATCAACTCAAAAAGGGAGACTTTCTGGGCTATATAGATACAATCCCGTTAGCCTTAAAGCATGAACAATTGGTAGTATCAAGAGCGGTAGTTGCTTCCAAATCAAAAGGGGTATTATCACAAATATCCGTCTTAGATGCACAACTAAAAACAGCTCAAACAAACAAAGTAAGGGTTGAAAACCTAATTGCGGACAAAGCCGGAACCCAAAAACAACTGGATGATATCAATGGTGAAATAAATGTGATTAATCAACAAATACGAAGTATTGAAATCCAGAATGCCCCGGTGGTGAACGAATTGAAAAGTATTGATGTTCAGTTAAAGCAAGTTGATGATCAGATTGAAAAAAGCAAAATCACTAACCCTGTTGATGGAACGGTCTTAACAAAGTACGCAGAGCCCAATGAGATAGTGGCTTTTGGAAAACCACTCTACAAAATAGCCGATTTGAGCATCATGAAATTGCGGGTATATATTAGTGAACCCCAATTGGCGGCACTAAAGATTGGCCAGGAAGTTACCGTAAAAATTGATGATGCTGAAGCAATGAAATCTTATACCGGTACCATTAGCTGGATTGCTTCAGAGGCTGAATTCACTCCTAAAATAATCCAGACAAAAGAAGAACGGGTATCCCTTGTTTATGCGGTAAAGGTAGATGTGCCAAATGATGGCAGCTTAAAAATAGGAATGCCCGCGGAATTATGGCTTAACCCTGAGAACAACTGATGAGTATAGTTGTTGATTCCATATCAAAATCCTACAATAGCCTCAAAGCTTTGAACAACATCTCCTTTGATGTAAAAGAAGGTGAGCTCTTTGGTTTAATTGGTCCCGATGGTGCCGGTAAAACAACTTTGTTCCGGATATTGGTCACCCTTTTATTTGCTGATGAAGGCAAAGCCAGTGTTGCCGGTCTGGACCTCGTAGAGGATTATAAGACCATTAGGGAAAGTGTGGGCTATATGCCGGGTAGGTTCTCCCTATATCAGGATCTAACGGTTGAAGAGAACCTGAAATTTTTTGCTACTATTTTTGGGACAAGCATAGCAGAGAACTACGACCTCATAGCAGATATTTATGTGCAGATTGAGCCCTTTAAGAACCGAAGGGCAGGTAAACTTTCCGGGGGGATGAAACAAAAACTGGCCTTGTGTTGCGCACTCATACATAAACCAACCGTGCTTTTTTTAGATGAACCCACCACGGGAGTGGATCCGGTATCGAGAAAGGAATTCTGGGAAATGATTAAACGCTTACAACAAAAGGGAATTACCATTTTGGTGTCTACCCCATATATGGATGAAGCCGCCTTGTGTGACCGGATTGCTTTGATTCAGGATGGGAGCTTATTGCAAATAGATACGCCGGAAGCCATTATAAAAAAATACCCAAAATCAATTTACAATGTAAGCGCGGATAATATGTATGAATTAATTCAACGGTTAAAAGCTTATGAATACAGCCATAGCGTTTATCCTTTTGGGGAATATGTGCATTATACGGATAAAAGAACCCATGTTAACACCGACGAATTGAAGCGATATCTGTCGGGACATTCATTGGCTAATGTTAGCATAGATATCACAGAACCTACCATAGAAGATGCTTTTATGGAATTAGCTAAGTAATGGAAGACAAAAAAGTTATCGAAGTTAACGGTTTAACCAAGATGTTTGGTGATTTTACCGCAGTTAGCGCCATAACTTTTGATGTAAAAAAAGGCGAGATATTTGGTTTTCTAGGCGCGAATGGTGCGGGCAAAACAACCGCTATGAAAATGTTGATTGGAATTTCCAAACCAACAGCAGGCGAGGCAAAAGTCGCAGGCTATGATGTTGCTTCGGAAGCCGAAGAAATAAAGAAAAACATAGGTTATATGAGTCAGAAATTTGCATTGTATGACGATTTAACCGTAAAAGAGAATATTACCTTCTTTGGAGGGATTTATGGTCTTACAAGATCACAAATTAAAGAAAAGACCAATGAGCTTATTGAAGAACTGGGGTTACAGGACCATAAAGATAAATTAGTGGGCTCCTTGCCCCTGGGATGGAAACAAAAAATATCATTTTCTGTATCGCTATTGCACGATCCTAAAATTGTGTTCCTGGATGAACCCACCGGCGGAGTTGATCCTATTACACGAAGGCAATTTTGGGAAATGATCTATAAATCCGCAGATAAAGGAACCACCATTTTTGTGACGACCCATTATATGGACGAAGCTGAGTACTGCGACAGGGTTTCCATTATGGTAAACGGAAAAATTGAAGCCCTGGACTCACCTAAAAAGTTAAAAGAATTGCACCAAGCGGATACGATGAATGATGTGTTTTTAAAACTGGCAAGAGGATAAGTTATGAAACGATTCCGAGGCTTCGTCATAAAAGAGTTTTACCACATTTTCAGGGACAAACGTTCCCTGTTTATTCTCTTTGGAATGCCTATTGCCCAGATATTGTTGTTTGGTTTTGCCATTACCAATGAAATTAATAATGTAGATATTGCGGTATTGGATCATTCAAAAGATGCGACTACAAAGGAAATAATAAATAAGATCTCGGCTTCCTCTTATTTTACGATTGATCAGTTTATAGAAAGAGAAGCCGATATAGAAACCGCTTTTAAGCAGGGAAAAGTTAAGGCAGTTTTAAACATTGAGAAAGATTTCAGTAAAAAATTAATTGCAGAAAGTAAAGCCGAAGTACTCATTATTACTGACGCTACGGACCCCAATACAGCCAATACGATTTACAATTATGTGACGGCAATTCTTCAAAATTATCAACAGGGTAAAAATAAAGGCAGCAACATGCCCTATCAAATTACACCACGAACACGGATGGTTTACAACCCGGAGTTGAAAAGTGTTTTTATGTTTGTTCCAGGGGTTATGACCATTATTTTAATGCTGGTCTCTGCCATGATGACCTCTATATCAATTACCAGGGAAAAGGAGTTAGGCACCATGGAAATTCTATTGGTTTCGCCTCTAAAACCCTTTCAGGTAATTGTTGGAAAGGTAGTTCCCTATATCTTCCTGTCTGTGATAAATGCCATTATTATTGTTGTACTAAGCATTTTTGTTTTCAAAATGCCGGTAGAAGGAAGTCTTTTTCTATTGGGCCTGGAAAGTGTACTGTTTATAATCACTGCTTTGGCACTTGGAATTTTAATCTCTACCATAGCGGGTACCCAACAAACTGCCATGATGATTTCTTTAATGGGGCTAATGCTTCCTGTGATCTTGTTATCAGGCTTTATATTTCCGGTTGCCAGCATGCCCTATATCCTTCAACTAATCAGTAATATAGTGCCTGCCAAATGGTTTATCATCATCATTAAGGGAATCATGCTCAAGGGTGTCGGACTGCAGTTTATTTGGAAGGAAACGCTGATCCTGTTGGGCATGACTGTGTTTTTTATTGGACTTAGTGTTAAGAAATATAAAATCCGATTAGAATAGTGAAAACAATTGGATACATCATACAAAAAGAGTTTAAACAGATCTTTAGAAATAAGGGTATGCTGCCTATAATTTTTGTTATGCCCATAGTACAGCTGTTGATCCTTGCCAATGCAGCGACATTTGAAATTAAGAATATCAAATTTGCTTATCTTGATAACGATCGTACGCCAACATCCAGGGCTTTACTCGAAAAATTTAAAGCATCAACTTATTTTAATGTCCTAAACGTTTATACTTCCGGGAAAGAAGCAAATTCTGCGATGTTAAATGGAGATGTGGATGTTGTTCTGAATATACCGTCCTATTTTGAACGCGATTTACGAAAGAAGAAAGGGAACCATTTAGGTCTCACCATTAATGCCATAGATGGGGCAACGGCGGGGGTAGAAAGTGTATACGTAAATCAGATTATTCGAAATTTCAATAAAAATATAAGGGTAGATCTGATGCAGGCTTCCGATCAGCTGCCCCAACAACTCAATATTGCAAGTATTCCTTCCTTTTGGTATAATGAAACATTGAATTACAAGACATTTATGGTGCCCGGCATATTAGTCTTGCTGGTGACCATGATTACCCTGTTCCTTTCGGGGATGAACATTGTCCGTGAAAAGGAAATAGGTACGTTAGAGCAGATAAATGTGACCCCAATAAGAAAGAAACAGTTTATTATTGGTAAACTGTTCCCTTTTTGGGTAATTGGGATGGGATTGTTAACTATTGGCCTCATCATTGCCAGGCTTATTTTCGATATTCCCATAGTGGGAAGTTTAGCCCTGATGTATGCCTATACTTCAGTTTATATTTTTGTTGTTTTGGGGATAGGATTGTTTATTTCCAATTATACAGATACACAGCAACAAGCCATGTTTATTGCCTGGTTTTTTATGGTTATTTTTATTTTAATGAGTGGCCTATTTACGCCCATAGAGAGTATGCCGCATTGGGCACAATTGATTACCGAGTTTAATCCGATCAAATATTTTGTTGAAGTTATGCGGATGGTGATGCTTAAAGGTTCATCCTTTATGGATATTTTGCCTCAATTCTTAAAAACACTGCTTTACGCTTTTGTAATGAACGGTCTTGCGGTTTGGAGCTATAAAAAAACCAATTAACTATGTTCATTGAATTAAATAAACCGCCCTTTCTATAGTTGAAGACCAACAAACGCATTACATATTCTTAAGTTCACTAACTAACTTGGTCAAGGCATCTTTAGCATCCCCAAAAAGCATAACCGTTTTATCGTTGTAGAATAGTTCATTTTCAATACCCGCATATCCGGCATTCATGGTACGTTTGTTAACGATAATATGTTTTGCATTTTCAACATCCAGGATTGGCATTCCATAAATGGGGCTTGAAGGATCGTTATGAGCTGCCGGGTTTACAACATCATTTGCCCCCACCACCAGGACAACATCCGTATTTTTGAATTGAGAATTGATGTCTTCCATTTCCACTAATAAGGAATAGTCCACATTGCTTTCTGCCAACAATACGTTCATATGGCCAGGCATACGTCCGGCGACAGGATGAATAGCGTATTTCACATCTACCCCTTTCTCCGTAAGGATCTCTTCCAATTCATGAATAACGTGTTGCGCCTGCGCAACGGCCAGACCATAACCCGGAACTATAATGACATTAGACGCATAATTCATCATAATTGCAGAATCACTGGGATTCGTTTTTTTAATGGATCCTAATTTTCTATCCTCATCCGAAGCAGCATCAGTTCCACCAAAAGCACCAAAAATCACCGCTCCCAGGGTCCTGTTCATACCTTTACACATAGCTATGGTAAGAATGATTCCCGCGGAACCTACCAAAATTCCGCCTATGAGCATCACCATATTGGAATATAAAACCCCTGTAATAGCGGCAGCAATCCCTGTCAAAGAATTAAGTAATGAAATAACTACAGGCATATCTGCACCTCCTATAGGCAGTACAAATAGGATTCCGTACAGTAAGCCTGATGCCAACAGCGCCACTACCAGGACCGGGTTGTTTCCACCCGAAGTTACCATATAAGCACCAAAAGCGATAACACCGATAAAAAACAAATTGTTTACAATATTGTGATATGGAATATTTATGACGCTTTTAAGTGAACCGTTTAGTTTTCCCCAGGCAATCATACTGCCTGAAAAGGTAATTGCCCCGATAATAATTCCTGAGACAATTGTCATAGCCTGCAACTTATCGCCTGCATCCCGGCTAATTTCTACTAATCCAATCAGGGCCGCACTAGAACCGCCAAAGCCATTAAACAAAGAAACCAACTCGGGCATCTTTGTCATTTTTACTTTGAAAGCCATCAATCCACCAATTATTGAACCGATGAGAATGGCTAATCCTATAAGTATATAAATTAGAGGTGGTACCTTAAAATCATGGATAAAAATGGTTCCTGCAATCGCAAGTCCCATTCCTGCCGCTGCTATTAAGTTTCCATTTTTTGCTGTTGAAGGATTCCCTAATTTCTTTAATCCAACTATAAATGATACTGTAGCTATCAGATATATTATACTCAATGAGATACTCATTTATCCTTCTTTTTAAACATTTGAAGCATTCTCCCTGTAACTGCAAAACCACCAACTACATTTAAAATACCTAATACTACGGCAATAAATCCAAGGGTTAAGGAAAAATAATCTTCAGGATCAGAATTCAGCATAACCAATATGGCACCTACAACTACAACACCACTCAGGGCATTAGCGCCAGACATCAGTGGGGTATGTAATACAGCCGGAATATGTTTAATGACCTCTACCCCCAAAAATACCGCGAGGATAAGGATGTAAATCATTTCGATATTAGTACCGATAAATTCTAATAATCCATTCATATTAATTGCTTTTTATTTTCTGATGACTCCGTTGTGCACAATTAAAGTTTCATCCGTAATTTGTTCTTCAGTATCCCATTTCAACTCAGTGTCTTTTGTAAGGTGTTTAATAAAATTATACATATTTTTTGCGTACAATTCACTTGCATTGGTTGAGACACTTTCCGGCGCAATGCTGGTACCAATTACCTTTACACCATTTACTGTCACTTTTTTATTTAGCTCGCTTATTTCACAATTTCCTCCCTGCGCAGCAGCTAAATCTATAATCACAGCTCCGTTTTTCATATTCAGAACTTGTTCTTTAGTGATCAAAATAGGTGATTTCTTTCCGGGAATCCCGGCCGTTGTAATTACCAGATCTGCTTTGTAGAGCGACTTATTAACCGCTTCTTTTTGTCTGCGAATATAATCTTCTGAAGCTTCTTTAGCGTAGCCGGCTTCAGATTCCCCATTGGCTCCTTCAACCATAATAAATTTAGCCCCCAGAGATTCTACCTGCTCCTTGGTTTCCGGTCTTATGTCTGTAGCTTTTACCATAGCTCCCAGTCGTTTAGCCGTTGCAATGGCTTGCAAACCTGCTACACCTACACCAAATATCAATACCCGTGCCGGTTTAATTGTACCTGCCGCGGTCATCATTAAAGGCAATATCTTTTTCATTTCGTAGGCTCCAAGGATAACAGATTTATAGCCTGCCAAATTACTCTGAGAACTCAAAACATCCATGTCTTGTGCTCTGGAAATACGGGGTACTGCATCCATGGAAAAAGCCGATGCTCCTTTAGCGGCTATTTTTTCTATTAATTCCGGCTTGGCTTTGTGATAGAGGTGACTAATTAAAACATGGTCTTTGGTAACCAATTTTAAGTCTTCTTCATTGAAGGGATTAATTTTTATAAGCATTTGTGCGTCTTTAAAGACAACATCCCGCTTTTCTATCCTTGCTCCAGCCTCTTTATAAGCTGAATTTTTATATGAAGAAAAGATCCCGGCGTCCTTTTCAACGATTAATTCGAAACCCTTTTCAGTCAATTGCCTTGCAATTTTTGGAGAAATTGAAACCCGCTTTTCGCCTTTTTGGGTTTCCTTCAATATGCCTATCCTCATATTTGATTTTGCTTTATTCGCGAATACTAACTTTTGGTTATGGACTGTAAATTTAGGGGATTATTAAAAATTAAACTATCTATTCCGGGTTTAGTCTTGAAACAATTTCACTTTGTCATTATCAGATCATAGGATATTCCAATTAGAATATCTTCGAATTCTAACACTGCCTGAAAATATGCTATTTTTTTGAATTCTCCACATATCAAATAAAAAGTGTCACGAATATAATTTGGTTCCATATAGAGTGCCGGTATTGCCCGGCTGATTAATTTATGCATTTACGGCAAATAGATGGCCTTAGAAGAGTAATAATTCACTTTCACAACCCTATAGGTTTGTTTGGCAACAAAAATGCGCTCTACTTTAAAGAAGCTGCTAGTTTTGGCGTTGTATAATTAAAAGCAATATAAATGAAGCATATATTTTTGGTAGTTGTGTTCGCATTGTTTGGGATGGGTTCCTATGCACAAGAAGGCTTAAAGGTTGGATTACACGCAGGTTTACCCATCAATGATTTCAATGATGAGATAAGCCTGATGGCCGGTTTGGACCTGGGCTATCTTTGGGCCCTGGGAGAAGTAGTGGACCTTGGGGTAAGTACCGGGCTTATTTACGGGTTTAAAGAATCCTTTCAATCAGATGAACTGGCAGAAGGACTAACTGATGTTCAATTTGTTCCTTTGGCTGCTTCAGTGCGTATATGGCCTTCTAATTCGTTTTCCTTTGGTATAGATGGTGGCTATGGGCTTGGTCTTAACAAGGGGAATGAAGGCGGAATATATTACAGACCCATTATCGGGTTCCTGTTAGGGCCCATGACGGAAATAAATCTATCTTATACAGGAATACAGTTAGAAAACAGAACCTGGAACACGGTTACCCTTGGTTTCCTGCATACATTCCAGTTTAAAGATTACTAGACAGCATCTAGGCTTTTAGTATGCCTTCTATAGTATGTAATTCTTCCGATGTAAACTCCATTTTATCAAGGATCCCAACAGCATCTTCTATCTGTGCTGCTTTGCTTGCGCCGATTATTACTGAAGTCACTCTTTTATCCCTTAAAACCCAGGACAGTGCCAATTGCGCCATTTTTTGGCCCCTGGCTTCTGCAATCTCATTCAGCTTTTTTACCTTATCGATTTTTTCAGGGGTGATGTCAGATGTTTGTAAATAACTATCTGCTTTTGAAGCCCTTGAACCCTCAGGAATACCCCCCAGATATTTATTGGTTAAGAGCCCCTGGAATAACGGACTGAATACCACAGAGCCTACCCCATTTTTTTCGAGCACGTCCAATAATCCATCCTCTACCCATCTGTTGAACATACTATAAGAAGGTTGATGAACCAGGCATGGTGTACCCAGGTCATTCAAAATATCTATTGCCTTCTGCGATTGTTCGGGGTCATAGGAGGAGATTCCCGCATACAAAGCTTTACCCGACCGTACAATCTGGTCCAGGGCCATCATGGTTTCTTCCAGAGGCGTATTTGGGTCTGGCCTGTGGCTGTAAAAAATATCTACATAGTCCAGTCCCAGTCGTTTGAGGCTTTGATCGCAGCTGGCTATCAAATATTTTCGCGACCCCCATTCCCCATATGGACCCGGCCACATGTCATACCCTGCTTTGGAGGTGATAATCAATTCATCTCTGTATGATTGTAGATCTGACTTTAAAATTTTTCCAAAAGTCTCTTCTGCAGAGCCATAAGGAGGGCCATAATTATTGGCAAGGTCAAAATGTGTAATCCCGAGATCAAATGCCCTCAGTACCATATTCCTTCCGTTTTCATAAATATCTACCCCTCCGAAGTTATGCCATAGGCCCAGGGATATTGCCGGAAGTAATAAACCGCTGTTGCCACAACGGTTGTATTTCATTTTTCTGTACCGATCTTTATTTGCAGAGTATTTCATGTTGGATAAACTATTTTTTTGGATAATTTCAGCCTATTTTAAAATTAGTATTTCGTAAAGCTTGTGACTCCTATTCGGAAATTCCATGCCCGGTATCAACGGCGGTTCGTACCTTCTTCCAATCTACTTCCCCCAATAGAGCGCATTCTGCTCCGAGTATGAAACGTTCTGGGGCATCATTAAGAACCGCAGTAACCCGTTGTCTAATCTCCTGGTCCGTTCCTGTAAGGATGGGTCCTCTTTTCTCCAATCCACCCATTATTGGTCGCTCACCAAACATGGTATACAGCTCTTTTAGGGGGACTTTTTTCCCGGCTATAACATCGCTCAAATTTACAATGTGACCCGGATAATCCACAAACGGACTCACATCATCATAGGGGCCTTCATAATCACAAATATGTAAAACGTTGCAGATACAGCCATCATTTATTTCATTCTGAACCACCATATCTGTTGGTTTTATATAATCCAGAAATATATTGGGATCCTGAAACCTGAAGGCTTCATTACCCTGGGTAGGTGCCAAAAACCCGTCGACTCCAATTTTTTTACATTCTTTTAAAAAGATCATTACACTTTCCGTAATTATTTCCAAGCCTTTTTTTACACTTTCAGGATCTTGTTTCAGATGTTCGGTAACCAATTGGCCGGTAACACTATGACCGGCACACATAAACGGGGAATAAAAAGTGGCAATGACCGGTGCTAACTTCTTACCTTGCCTGACCAGCTCTTTAACTACATAGAGTTGCTTTTCGTAATAGTCTTTCTTATAAAATGGCATATTTACCCAGTCTTCCGGTTTTTTTATACTATCGATAGCCGGAAACAATGCTTCATACTGGATTTTTATAAAATCCATATCAATAGCCTTAAAATATTCAAGATGTCGGGATACTGCGGCATCACCCCATTGATATCCTTCGCCAAAATGAACAAAAAACCCGCTGGGGATATAATCCTGTTTTCCAGTAGATGTCAGGAGGTTTAACACTGCTTCTCGCTTGTCGAAGTTTGGCACTGATTCACAGGAGCCAAGGCTGAAAGCACCCAGGCCGGCAGCATAGGTCCCTGCGGAGATTAATCCCATAGATTTTAGAAATTCCCTTCTTTTAGTTGAGTGTATATCCATAGGTCAGACTTTTAAACTAATGAATTATGATGATTGTCTTTTAGATGTACTAAAGATAAGAAGTCCTTGTACATTTGACTTCTTTGAGGACCGGAAAATAGAGGATTGACTCAAAAAATAGAATTCAATACTATTTTGAGAGCAGAATAATGAATAACCAGTATTAGCGCATATTGCAGAAATTACTATAAATAGAGTACAAATTTTACAAAGGATTCCCGCTACCCAACAGGTCTTAGGATACAGTTAAAATCAAGGAAATGTGATTTTAAATTAAAGGGTTCAATTGTAAATTTGGTGATAGGCTTATAGAATAAAACGTTTTATCCTATTGGAGTCATCCTTTAAAAAGACTTCTCCTTCTACCAGATCAATAGCATAATTTGGTTTTCTGTTCTTCCCCAGAGGGATACTGCTTTCACTTTCACCGGTATCTTTATTAATTTTTAAAAGCTCAATTCCATTTTTGCTTTTAGTAAGGACCATACAATAATCTCTGGCCTCTTTGGTGGCTTTAAATCTTTTGTTGGCAGCAGTAAAAGCCATTGCAGCTGCGCTGCCAGCCGATTTCCCCATATCATTGTAGGCGGTTCCAAGTTTAGCTAATGTTTGTCTTTCAACTGTATTGATGCCTTGTTGGGCTCCTGCCTGTTGTAAAACACCGGAAGTCATTGTACTTACTGCAGAAACATAGCCTGCATAAATAGTTCCGGCAAACAGCAATGCCCTTTTCCATCCTTCTTCCCTGGGTGAGGCATAATATTTTTGAAATAAGAGTTCACCATTATAATCATACATCGCAAAATTTTGATCAGAACTTAAGAGGATCCCTTTTTCTCTGATTTCTAAAGTATTGGGAGATTCATTTTCACTAAATTTTATGGATTCTGTGGCTGCCATTTCTATTGCTCCACTTTCAAGGTTTATAGTTTTTACAGCTCCTGCTTTATAGTCAAAGGCGTATAACTGGCTCCCGTTTCGATCCACTAATTTATAATGGGTTTTCAGATCTTTGTCCCACAAAAGATCTCCTGTACTTGTATTTACAATATTCATTTCTTCGGCGGTGGCATATAGTATTCCATTAACTGTATTAATGGTGTAGCCAACATGGCCTTTAACTTTGATGGTTTTATCAAATGTGAAGAGCCCGTTTTCAGTATCGAGATAATTTAAAAAGTGCTTGTCATTTCTGCTGGTGATGACCAACATGCCGTCCTGGGTTGGGGTGTAATCATAGACTCCTCCTTTTATACTTATACCCTTTCCTTTCTTACCCCAAAGTCCGGCACCGTCTTCCATGGCGTATAGATTTACCCTGGAATTTTGTTTTCCCCTTGGCAGGATCAACAGGTCATTATTTAACCAGTATGTTAAACCCAATTCACCTTTAACCTCTATAGGATCATTCCAAAGCAATTCTCCATTCGCAATATTATATGCCCTATATGACGAAGTAAAACTTACAATGGTATTTCCATTGGAGGACATGGATTGGTTTTCATTTCGCTGTTCTGATCCTATGATAAAATACTCCCCGGATGGATGCATTATAAAATCGAGCTTAATTTCAACCGATTCAGATGCTGCTTCTGCAACCTCCTTAAGCAGATTGCCAAAAGCGCCCATTTTATTTAGTTGCTGGGCCTCGTCGGAATTATCTATACTCCAGATAACATCACCTGTTTTAGAATTTATCTTTACATTTTTCAACAAGCTGATGCCTAACAATTCATCTTCATTTAGCTCAACCAGGTCTATTAACTTACCAAAACTACCTTCTTTACTCCAGCGTACCGAGCCGGTAGCAATGTCAATTGAAAGTGCCATGTCCTCGCCCGACATAGATTTCCCGGCTACCACTATGGCATTGGATTGGTAAAGCACAAAATGCTGCTTCACCTTTTTAATACCATGCTCAAAAGAGTTAAAAACCCGCTTTCCGTTGAACAAATTAATTATATACAATCCCTTCTCTGTCTCAATTTTGGCAAAGGGTGAATTGTCCAGTTCAGAAAATGAAGTTTCACTCAAACGCCCAAATGTTTCATCATTCCAGATCACATCTCCGCTGTTCGTATCAATCCCGAACAAGCCCGAATCTGTTTGCACTATATAATTACCAAGGGCACTAACTGTCTGCCAATTTACTTCATTGTCAAAAGTTGAGGTCCATGTTTCTTCAGATTGAGAAAACATGGAAATACTTAGGAAGAGAAATGAGTATGCACTTATTTTTTTAAGCATTTTGTGGATATTAAAATTGATGATTTGGGTTGAATTGATTCGTGAAATAAAAACGTTACGATACTCAGTTTATTGTTAGCCAAAGGGTTGAGTTTTAAAACAAAAAAAAGGGAAGCAAAGTATCACGTACTTTATCTTCCCTTGATTATCTTTAATCCTTTATTCTTCGAAGTAGTTCCGGAACTAAAGACTATTAAACCTAATCTTTATGCTTTAGGCTTTATATTCTGATTTACCCTAAATAAATTGTTGGGGTCGTAGGCTTTTTTAATTTCCGTCAAACGATCGTAATTATGCTTATAACTGGCCTGAACCCTTTCCTGGCCTTCATCCATCATAAAGTTGGAATATGCTCCCCCTG
>NZ_CAMYKG010000019.1:0-126202 GCF_947258925.1 uncultured Eudoraea sp.
AAGAATGGGATCGGTGCCGCCTACATTACGGCAAAAGCCGCCGCGAGTACTGTTATTTTTGAAGGCATCAGCGAAAGGCACTTTGAAAAATATTATAAACCTATATGCAGAGACCTTGACAAGGATAACTGGGTTGGAAAATGGATCTTCTTGATCACCAGAATCATTCAAAAATCTGCTGTTTTAAAAAGAGGATTGCTGGACCGGGTTGGAAAAGAACAAACACAAGAGCATTCGTCTCTCAGATTGAGCTCTGCTCTTTGGGATACTTTCACAGGCAGCGCAGGTTATAGAAATATCCTCAGGCGCTTCCTTCATCCCAGTCTTCTTTTTGGACTAGTCAAGAGTACGGTAGCATCGAACATATCAATAATTAATCGCAATAGTCATGAAAAACAAGAAGCTCGGCAAACTTTATAAGGACAAAGAAATCATTGTTAAACAAGGAGACAAGGGTAAATGCCTTTATGTGATCCAGGAAGGCAGGGTAGATGTGATCCATGAAACGCCTGAAGGAGACCAAAAGATAGCGGAACTGGGCGAGTCGGACTTCTTCGGAGAAATGGGCCTTTTTGAGAACGATGTGCGCTCGTGTACCGTTCGGGCTGCCGGGGAGGTCAGAATACTCACAATTGATAAGCGAAATTTCTTCAAGTCCATAAACAGGGACTCTTCCTTAGCTTATAGGTTGCTGGAAAAAATGTCGAACAGATTACGGGAAGCAAACGAAAAGATCAATAATCCCTGATCTTTGGCTACAGGGGTTTTTACGGAAGCCATACTCAAAATAGATAAAAAAGGGATGCACTTGGACATTATGGATCTTTGAAACATCAAACCCAGTAAACAGCATTTTGGTTACGAGCGTGACGCTCACGCCAGCAGGCGATAATAGTGGCGTCGATCAAAATTGCCCGGAAAAACAATAACAAATAAAACCAATGAACATATTATCTGACTTCGTGCCTCGTACTTCTAACTTCGTACCTGATAATTCTGACGCTCGCGCCAGCGAGGGGGAATTAATGAGCATAAATAGATACTAACTAGCAATGAGCTTTACTCTTTAATCGTATTTGGCAGGGATTTGATTGGCCTAATTTTAATGTCCTTATAAAATACTTCCGCGGATTCTGATTGCAGTTCAATTTTCCCTTTTGTTAGGGGAATCTCCTTTCCATCCCCGGCATTGTGGCGTGAATTATTCAAGATCATGGTTACGGTACCATTGACCATGTGCACACTTGTCCCTTCGAAACAGAAAAGGTCTATGGTGTTCCATTCGCCACTTGGTTTTTCGGCATCGGGGTATTTTTTACAATTCCTACCGTTTTCACTATGCTCGCTAAAAGTTAAAAGTTCGGCATTAGGGTCATAATAATAGGTGCTATCTTTACCCATATGTGCCCTTACATCAATTATCGTTCCTGCAACACCCCAGAAATCCCCGCAATCGCCTTCCTGAATTTGAAATTCCTGCGATTTTAGCCAGAAGAGGTCATTTTCCCCATGAGTTCCAATTCCATGGTATAGGAGTCCGCTATCCCTTTTATCAGACGGCTCTTCTCTTGGATACCATTTCTTACTACCCCATTTGAATTGAAGCTGAAGATGATAATTTTCAAATTCGCCTTTGGTGAAAATTCCTCCCCAAACCTGCCCGGAAATACGCATTACAGAAGTTCCGTCCAGATCTACCATCGAAAAAACTCCCAAGGAATCATTGTTGTGGCCGATAGCAGGTTGCGATTCAATATTTTCCCAACTTACATCAGGCCCAAAACTTGGGCCTAGGTAGGTATCCCATTGTTCAAGGTTATCCCCGTTGAAAAGATAGTTCCAATCAGGGTCTTTCTTTTCCGCCTGTTTACAGGCAAAGGTCATTAACATGCAGCTTAGGACAAGATATTTTGTTTTCATAGTTCTAAAAATCTTTAGTTCAAGGTATTGATTTATCCCGGATTTCGTAAGTATGCGATCAAATCTGCCATGGCCTTTTCGTCTATAATTCGTTCATACCCTTCTAGCATTATAGATTGTTCTATGGTAGTCCTTTCTTCATTCCAAGTATTAATTTGCAATGCAATCAAGATGCCAATAACCACCAGCGCAATTTCCCCAATAGCATATAGCAAGTATTTACTGAATTTGCCCGCCCGCCCGTTTGGCGGGTTTTCAGTCAGCAATTGTTTTCTAATGTGTCTGAAGAATTTAATCATACTTGTTTAGTTATAATTCCAACGCGGCAGGCTGGTATCTTCGCCTTATCTGGCCTATAGCTACGCTTTGTCCTACTAAAAATGTCTACCAGACATTTTCTATACGCTCGGTCCTAGACAAATTTTATCATTGTTTGAGTTTATCATTTATCAATTCAATGACTTTTGCAGTTTCCTTTAAGTTGTGATGCAGCATTACAGAAATTATACTTCTTTGTACAGTGACTGATATAATCATTGGTAAGTAAATAGGATCATTGGTTAATGATTCATAATCGTTTGGAATGAGAGGAACATTAAAAGGATTATTTGGATCAAATGTTTTGTGCTCATAGCTAAACAGTCTGTCAATATGTGATTGGCGATCGGGTTGGAAAGATTCAAAATATTCCATTTCTTCAAGAAGGTCTTTATACGTTAATTCAAAGAGCTCAATAATATTTTTTCTTAGTGTATCTGATATAATAATATTATAACCAACATTTTTTAATCCTTCGTACCCTGCATATGATAGTGAAAGATTTGTTCCTGGCTTTCGGGCATCCTGAAAATGTTTGTTCAGAGTATCTGAATATTTCCCTTTTTTTTCAAGGTGATTAATTATAACTTCGCTTGATTTCTTCCAGTTTGATCTGTTTATTGAATCAAAAATCATTCGGTTGTAATTGTGCTCTAAAGAAGTCAAAAGCTCTGTCAGTACTTTTCGTTCCTGTTTTCGGTCTTTATTAAACTCATTCCAGTTATTTATTTGAAGAGCAATCAATATCCCAAGGACCACCAATACAATTTCCCCAACGGCATATAAGATATATTTACTGAATTTGCCCGCCCGCCCGTTTGGCGGGTTTTCGGATAGTAGTTTTTGTCGGATTTTACGGAAGAAGTTGATCATTGCTTTGTTATCTTATACATTCTTACTTGCATTTAATTCTATTTCTATGGCTTTAATGACGTTTTGTATTTCTATCACTGCTTCCTTGTAAACATTCAAATTGTTTAAAGAAGCATTCTTTATCCATTGTAAATGATTCATAAATTCATGATCATCTATAAGAGTTTCATAATTGTTGGGGATAGCATTATTCTTCCATTCAACGGGTTCAATTCGCTTTAGGAACATGGGATAAGTAAAAGCAATGTGATCTTCCCTAAAAAAGCCTCCTATGTCTTTGCTGTAGGTATAAGTCTGGTTATAAAGATTTAATATGCTATTTCTCAAATCCGGATTAGAAATAATATCCACGCCTCTTGAGTTTAGATTTGATATGGCTCCACTATTTAAATTAAAATGCTCATAGCTATTCCATTGGGCAAAATGATAGCTAAGTGAATCGTGATAGTCTCCCCGATTTTTAATATGCTTGATAAGTACCTCGCACGAATAATTAACCTCTTTGTAGATTATTATGGTATTTTCAATCGCATTGATATCGGAATTTAATTCTGTATGGAATTGTTGTAAAAGTTCTTTTTCAATAGTTTTTGCTTTTCGGTCTTCATTCCAATTATTGATCTGCAATGCAATCAAAATACCGATAACAACAAGAACAATCTCCCCAATAGCATAGCGGGCATATTTTAAAGGCTTGTTATCGTCTGCGAGTTTTTTGCGTATTTTTCTAAAGAAGCCTATCATAAGAAAGAAGAGGTTGGTTGTTCTTTCTAAGATACTGAATTATCCAACACCTCTGGTAATATGATAAATCATGAGGAATAAACAGACCATCCAACTGATATAACGATTGCAGGAGGCCTGGAAACTGTACTCAAAATTGATAATAAAGGCTTACACTTAGGTATGACGGATCTTTGAAAGATAAATTGCTGATAGCTTTGATGTCACGAGCGTGACGCTCGCGCCAGCGAGGGTATGATGGACCTTTGAAAGATAAATTACTGAGAGCTTTAATGTCACGAGTGTGACGCTCGCGCCAGCGAGGGGCTATTCTCTTTCAAATTACGATAATCTTTATATGAACTATAACTCCCGATTCCACTTCTATTCAGACAATTAAATATACCATGCGTTTTAGCCGGATATTAATTATTTTCGACTTGCTTTTCAGAATACGCGTCACTGGTTTCTTGTAATTCAGAAATGATTTTTTTGTCTTTTTTTAATGTAGATTTAAGTGCTATAATTATTGGCGTTAGAACAAAAATTGCAATTATAATACCAAAAGAGAATAAAGAAAATATTAATAAAGCTAATGATGTTTTAATGTTCCAAAATAATAGCGTAATACTTACTTCAGTGGTGTTTTGAAGTGTGAATATAACAACAAATATCAGTGCTATTATTGTTAATCCTAAATTAGTTGTCTGTTTCATTTTTTATAGTTTACTTAATTGGTTTCATTTTAGTTTTTTTAATTAAACGTACCCTACTAAAATTCATTTAAAAATACACCTTGTTTTAAAGTGAATAAATGATCTTCATCATATGTATTGTTTAATGAATCTTATTAACGAAACTTTATATTAGTTAAAACCCTTGGATATATTTATCAGCAACATGTGCACACTAGATAGCGCAACAAAAGTTGCTTTTATTGGCGGGGTTACCTATCGCCAACCGGGGGCAATATAACTTGCTCAAAACAGGGTCTCGATTCAAGATGATATGGAAATTATTCAAAAAAGACAGATACTAAAGCCTGTGCTTTCACACAAAAAATAAGCCAAAACAATTTAAATGGGAAAGGGTAATATTAGAGAAGAAGGAATTTATATATTTAGAAATAATAAACACATGGCCAATATGAAATATGTTGCTTTAGCGATTAGTATCTCATTCTTGTTTATGAGCTGTTTACAAGAAAAGGAAGAGATATCCCCACAAACAGAATACACCAGTACTAAATATGAGAGCCTGGTTAGTCTGTTTACTAAATGGAGGACATTTGAAAACCCTCCACAAGTTAATGGAGTACCAGATTATTCGCGCACTGGTTTTGAGAAAAGACACCCCCAATTTAATACCTTAAAAACTGAACTATTAGCTATAGATACTACTTCCTGGCCAGTCCCTGAACAGGTAGACTGGATGATAGTTTGGGCTGAAATGAATGGTTATGATTTTAATTATAGGGTTCTTAGGCCCTGGGAACGAGATCCGGCCTTTTATAAGTCGGTCTGGACCTATAAAAGTGATGTTCCGGCACACGAAGGCCCCACCCATCATCGAACAACGGAATTATGGACCTACAGCTATCCTTTATCCGAAAGTGAACGTACACGCCTTATCAAAGATCTTAAGGTAATCCCCGGTTTAAATGAACAGGCAAAAAACAACCTGACAGGTAATGCGAAAGATTTGTGGATCACGGGGATTAGAGATATCGAGGAACAAAGCAGGGTCCTTAATAAGTTTAAAGAAAAAGAGGAAATAAAAGCAGATAAGGAAATAGTAGCAGTCATAAACCAGGCCATTACTTCTACAGATAATTTCGTTACGTGGTTAAAGGAACAATCAAATTCTAAAACCGGGCCTTCAGGAATTGGTAAGGAAAATTACACCTGGTACCTTCAAAATGTGCACCTTGTTCCTTTGACCTGGGAAGATGAGGTCATGATTTTAAAGAGGGAACTGGCAAGGGCCTGGGCCTCCCTAAAACTGGAAGAACATAAGAATAGAGATTTACCGGAATTGGAAGATGCTAACTCACCGGAAGCTTACCAAAAGCTGGCAGATGCTGCTGCAAATAGTCTGATCAGTTTTTTACGGGAACAGGAGATAGTAACCGTAAAGCCCTATTTTGAACCTGCTTTGCGAGAACATCTTGGTGAATATGTTCCCAGGGAGAAACGAAACTTTTTCCTGATAGGGGAGCATTATGACCCCCGACCTTTATACTCGCATTTTTATCATTGGTTTGAATTAGCAAGGATGAAGGTCGAACCTCATAAAAGTGAGATACGCCGCGGTCCGTTATTATATAATATTTTTGATTCCAGAAATGAAGGCACTGCTACCGCCGTTGAGGAAATGTTTATGCAAGCCGGACTATATAGCGATAGTCCAAGGACCAGGGAAATTGTATATATTATGATCGCTCAAAGGGCCGCAAGAGGTTTGGGTTCTTTGTATGCACACGCTAATGAAATGACGATGGAGGAAGCCGGAGGAATACACTCAGAGTATACCCCCAGGAGGTGGATGAAAACGGAAAAGGAGTTACTTATTTTTGAACAGCATCTGTACCTCAGACAACCCGGGTATGGCACCAGTTATATCACAGGAAAATACCTATTGGAAAACGCCATGGCGGCCTATGCCAAAAGCATGGAGCAGGAGGAAAAACCATTTATACTCAAAGATTTTTTTGATATGCTAAATAGCATTGGGAACATTCCTATCTCTTTAGGACATTGGGAAATGACAGGCTCTAATAAAATTTGGAATTAATTATTAAACCAAAATTAGTATTAGATAATCATAGGTAGAAAAGGATGGTTTTACTCCCCGGTTTACTATAGTTGACGCAGGTACTTAACGCTCACGCATAAGAGGATTCCATGTCCCGGCAAGCTCCATGGTTAGGATAAATTAAGACGGGCTTATGTATATATTCAGTATTATTTTTTAAGTTCTTTTAAAACCAATTCAGCTATTTGTTTGTGGCAACTGGTCATTGGGTGCCATTCATCATACCATAAGTATGTTTCCGGTTCGGGAAATTTATAGGTTCCTTTCCATGGTTTTTCATTGAACTGATTGTTGGAAACCAAATGGTTCATAAATGCATATATGTCAACAAAGTATATTTCTATTCCCGGGAATGATTTCGCCAACCCTGTTTTTTTATCAAAGAGCATATTGACAAGTTCAGAGTTGAATTCTTTTGTTAATTCCTGCACAGCGGGAATAAGACTGTGATACGCCGTCTCTGGACCGTAACCAGGTGCCAGGGTGAGGTCAAAATTATTAAATACGATGAAATGTTTCCCTCCTTTTTCTATGAGCTTTTGTAGTCCGGTTTTAATATTCCTGACGGAGTTTGAAGGGTCATCTTTATTATCCCAGTAGTCGTTTATACCTATCCAAACTGAAAAAAGTGTTTCCTCAGCATTAGTTGTCAATTCGTATTGGTCTATTTGCCAATTAAAACCCGACCAATCAAATCCCATATAATGTCCATTGTCTGTCCTGGCTCCACCCCAGGCACGGTTGTCCACGTACCGGCATTCAATCAATAAAGCTAAATATTCTACCCATACAAGCCCATTGGTATCTCGGTTGAAGCCATGGCCATTTACATAACCGTTATCTGTAAAGCTATCACCAAAGGCAACGATATTGTTGAAATTTTGGGCGGATACATGAATTGAGAATAAGAAAATAGAAATAAAAAAGAATACTACATTTTTCATTTTAATTGATTCGAGATGTTATACTGTGTGTATTTTTATTTCTTTGTGCCTGTCCAGGGTGCTGTTAAGTTTCTATTCGGACAATAGGTAATTCCAAATAGCTCACCATTGTGCAAATAACCAGAATGATAATATTCGTTGCTATTATCTCTTGTAGTAAATGCGAAATATACTTTGTCCCAATTATCATTTAATAGAGCATTTTCAAGGGCACTTCCATAAAAAGTACCTTTTAAATTATTTCCTTCGATTGATTCTACTATAAAGGGCTGAAAGTATCCTTCAGATTGTGGTGTTGGTCTTAAATCGATTACCCATTCACCAATTAACGCATCAACATCATTATTTTCAGTTTGGTTTTCCATCTGGGCATTCATTTGGAAAGTAATAAACAGTACCAAAAATGTAAGGGAAAAGAGATATTTCATAGGATTCAGTTTTAACAATTTGATGCGCAAGGGTAAGTAAAAGCAACTAATATCCATGATCCTCCGGTAATCGATTTTCCTCTTTAAAATACGCCCTTATGGAAGGCTCATAATTTCTGAGAAGTCCAGCAATTGCTGATTCACGTCTTTAAGCCGTAACCTGTATAATTTGGAAAATGCTTTTTGCGAACGCGTATTATAATTCTTATAAACTGTTAGCTTTAAATAGGTGGCCGTTAATTTTTTATTGCCTTTGTAGGATACATTTACCTGCCAATCTGCGGGTAAAGGTTCATATATAAAGAACTCTTCTGAAGAGTACCCCCTGATTTTTTCATCTCTGATCCTGTCGGGATTACTTTTAGTAGTATGTTCCCAGGTAAAATAGTGTTTTTCAGGGTTTACGAATTGTAAATCAAATTCTGCTTCACTATCATTCCATTCAACAAGGATTCTTGTTCCCTCTTGTTTCAATCTATTCATCGCTGGAAAATCTAAATCAGAGTTTTCTGAAATATCATTTTTGTGCCGTATAAGCAGATTCATAAAATCCTCTTTTACTATGCCACTTATGCCACTGTTATCCTTTGGAAAAAACCCTTCATTAATAAGGTGCAAATAACGCACAAGTAAATTGGCAGCCCTTTTATAGTTACCGGAAGCAACATAGCTATTGGCAAGGTCCCGGTAAGATTGTGCGTAACTTGGTCGCAACAAAAATATTTTTTTATAATATTCATTGGCCAAATCGGGTTTATCCGTTACTTCCAGTGCATAAGCCAAAGCCTTGCATTGTACAGCATTTCTAAAAAGTCCGATATTTTCCTCTAATAGCTCTGTGGCATAGGTGGTGGCTCCCCTTTCTGAGAAAAATAAATAGCTATCCAGAACAAAGTAAGGATCGTTTTTTAAGGTTTTTGCATATTGCTCATAGAATTGTTTTGACTCTGTAAGATTAGAACTTCCGTATAAAGCTTTAATATAATTGGACGAATTTTTTAAAATTCCTTCCTGATCAAGTGCATCACCCTGGTAGATATTATCCCTCAATTTAGCATAATCATATAATGAATTGGTACCTGGCTCTTTTACGATATTAGAGCCTCTGGTATTGATTATAATAACTCCGCCCCGTGCTATAGGACCATAACGGGTTACCCCTAATAAACCGGGAATAACAGCAACTCTTTCAATATTTTGTATTATTAAGAACAGCGGTGGTTGTGTCATGACTATTCCATCTACATCAAATATGGCCGGTGCCGGATTGTTAATGGAAGATCTTCCTCTCAGAAAAATAGCCCTTTCGCCTAGGTTACCTGTAGTTCCCCTGGCTGTTCCGATACGTAAATTAGGTATCTTTCCGCGCAGGGCAGTTAGAATATCTACGGCACCGGGGTTTAATCTGCCGCCTTCAACAACATACATCGAATTACCCACGAGGTCCTTGTTAATATAACCGAAGGCTGTATTAATCACACCCTTATCGAATGTGTATTGATATCGCAGGTAGTCCTGGTTTCTTTTATTTAATTTTTTGGTGACATTAACTTCATCAAGTTCCTCAATTTTCAATTTCATTTCAATGTTTAACCTGCTTGTAACATCTTCCACGATGATCTCTTCATCTTTCAGTCCCATATAACTGAATACTAAAACATCGGACGGTGAAGCTTTAATCTGATAATATCCATTTTCATCGGTGGATGTGTCGGTTGAAGTATCCGAAACCCGGACAGCTACATTTTTTAAGGGAGAAGCCCCATCTGTAACCCTTCCATAAATCATATTTTCCTTTTCCTGGGCGAAACCTATCTGAATAAAGCTAAACAGAATAAACGCCCATAAATTCTTCGCATTCATAGCACAATACGTTATTTATATTCGTTTTCCTTAAAGATACCCAATATAACGTAATAGAACAAGTATAAAACTTGAACTTCCAACCTCCAACTTCACACTTCGTACTTCAAATTGCTTACTGGAAAGGTTGGTTGCGGTAATAGCATGTAATTCGCATAAGATTCAGAACATTCAATTCACTCATTAATACATTGGATATCCATGATCCTCCGGTAACCCAATTTTAATGATCAGATCTTTCCAACGTGCATCGCTATGCATAGGTTTAAAAGATGGATATGTTAGTGCCTCCAGCAAAACAGGATCTTTAACCTCAAAAGCTATATTTAACCAATGAAAAGATTCGTCATAATTACCCCTAAACGCATAAAGATCTGCAACATTGGCAGGATCTGTATCGCTGTACTTATCCAGGAATTCAGCAAACAAGCTATCTGCCGTGGTCTTAGGACCCCTTGCATAAAAGATAAAATTCCGACCATAGAGACTGAAAAACTCATGCTTTTCCTGCTCTATTTCAGCAAGGGCTTCATCGTTTCTACCCTGGGCCAATCGAATTTTAGCTATCATATAATGTAATATTTCCCAGTTGGGATAATACAATTCAAATGTTTTGAACGCCTCTTCTGCCTCGTCCAGGCGATTCATCCTATAATAGGCATGCCCAAGGTTAAAATAATTAGTGTAAACTAAGGGATCTGTCTCTATTGCCTTCTTTAACAAATCAACCGCCTTCTCCAAATCGCCAAAGGGCATATTCGCAGCTGTGCCCATTATGATACCATCATTAGGCACTAAGGTGAGTGCTTTATTCATATTCTTAGAGGATGCTTCAAAATCCCAGTTAAGTTCCTGCAGACTTGCTAAAGTGGCATAGGCATAACCCGAATCGGGATCCAATTCAATAGCTTTATATGCCGCATCTAGTCCCAAAGAAATCCCTTCTTTTGGTTCTCGAATACTAAAATTGTAGGTGCCGGTATTGTATATTCCGGCCAGTAAACGCCATGAAGGGGCATAGGTTGAATCCAGGGCAATAGATTCTTTCACTTTGGATTCGGCCTCAACATAAGCATCTTTCGTATTTAGATTCACCAAATGATTGGCCTGAAGATATAAATTATACGCTTCCGGATCTATAGATTGAGATTTTAAGGGATAACCCAATATCGATATCTCCAATTCTTTACTGACCTCAGCGGCAATCTCATCCTGAATTTTAAAAATACTATCTAGTTCCCGGTCATAGGTATGTGACCACTCATGACTACCATCTTTGGTATTGATCAATTGTGCCGTAACGCGGATCATATTCCCTGCTTTGCGTATGCTACCCTCCAAAATATGAGACACTTTAAGTTCATTGCCTATCTCCGTTGCTTTGGTATCCTTGCCCTTATAAGAAAATGAAGAAGTACGGCTTATGACTTTGAGTTCCGGTAACTTAGCCAAAAGATTCAATAACTCCTCGCTAATACCATCAGAAAAATATTCATGGTCTTTATTAGGGCTCATATCCGCAAAGGCCATGACCGCGATAGACTTATTTCCGTACTCAACTACCTCCGCAGAGTCCCTGGTAAACCGATCAACTAAAAGAACAATAATGGCTAAAGTAAGTGTCGTTATGATTAACTTGTTAAGGCGAGTGCCTGTTTTTGTGCTAATAGACTTACCCGGTTCAACATCAATAGTTTTCTTAATACCCTCCGGCGTAAATTCGTATACCCAGGCCAGAATTAGCCATATTGGAAAACCAATTGCTAATGCTACCAAAGACCACTTTAGCAAATAATTTGGGGCCCCGAACGCAGGTAATACGGTTGACAGCACCTGCGTAATCAACCAGGCTACTACAAGATAAGCTATTGCAGACTTAATGACATTACGCCGCTTAAGTTCATTAAAATAGTCATTGAATTTCATTTAATCTCGGTTAAAATCTAAAAATACAAAAAATAAGATGAGGCCTATTTTTTGGGTCAAAACCAGCGATTAAATGCAATTAAAACCCTGCTCTAGTTGATAAAAAGGGTATGACAGGGTGCTCTGCATTGGTGAATTCAGTAATCAATACAGGGCTAAGGGAGCTTACGCATACTTGAACTAATTAGCATGAATTCTATTTTGGCAGTAGTCTTTTAGAGGATGGTCGTAGGCTTATACCTGATTCTTTGATATAAAAAAGCCTCCGACGTTCAAGGTGGAGGCTTTTATTTCCAAGTAAATAAAATAGCTACTCTATCGTGCTAAAAAGATCATGATAAGAATTGCTCTAAGATTTCAATCTCTTAAAAATGAATCTGGTAATAAAAATGCCTGTTCCATCACCTTTCCCCGCGTCGCTTTCCACGCCACTGGTAACGTATGCCAATTCCCAGCCTTCTTCTATCATAGTATTCACTTTTGATGAAAGCAGGGCATCATTTGAAGCAACATTTTGAAAATTAATACCTGTTGCACTGTAGAAATTGAGAATTTTTGTTTCATCAAAATTGTCCACCTTAGCATCTCCTCGTTTGGATTTATTCTGCTTTTTATTTTCTTCTGTCCGACTTGAGGTATATTCCTTGTAATCCTTGTCTTCCTGGGCTGAAATTATCCTGGATCTTCCGACACCCATAGGAACTACAGATTCAATACTAGTTACAATTCTGTATTCATAGGCCTGGGCCTTTATTTCCAATATTGAAACAAATAGGAGGGCTGCAAATAAAACTTTTTTCATCATTTTGTTGGTTTATATTATTTAAACATTGTTAAGAAAGCAATAACTGCCAATTCGGGCATTTATTGCTATGATCAATGATAAACACCCGTTATATGGCTTGAAGCGGGTTCAATTCACCTGGTAATCGGATTTTGTTTGGCCAACAAACCACAGTGGGTTCGTTTATCATAGAGGACTAGGTGATTTTCATGGCGATTAATTCGGTACAGGATTATATAGTCTTATAAGCTAGTATTCCCCTTTTTATGAATCAACTCTCTTCCTGCTTTCCATACAAACGGAAATAATACCAGGCGGCAATGCCACCAATGAAGGCAAACAGGGCCAACATCCAAAACACATGTTGATGCCCAACGGCACCCGGGGAATTCTCTAAGAGAACACCCATGGCAGGGCCGGCAAAGATATCCGGGGTATAACCTATGAGCGAAATAAGGCCAACAGCAGTCCCTGTTAATACTAATGGGATTTGACCCCGCTCCATAACGGCAAAGTACAATGCACGGGCAGCGTACACTCCGGCGGCCACAACCAATATGGATATAAAAAACAATAGGGTTTCCGAATCTGTAATTAATCCAGTTGCGAATAATAAAGCTCCGAAGAAAGTGACTACAAAACTAATGACGAGCCAAATGGTGGTATTCGTTCTATCTGCCAATATCCCAATAAGGACACCAATTACAGGGCGGATAAATAGCAAAAAGGTACCAACCTGGGCTGATCCTACCTGATCATAAAGCATAACGTCCTGTGCGTAGAGTGAGAACACATCCGTAATTTTATAGCCAACATAGCCACAAAGAATAATGATCATAAGAAGCCATACCGATGGCAAACGCAAAACTTCTTTTATTTGTGATAGCGTTATTTTATCAAGAACGATCTCTTTTTCTACTTTGCGATCCATTTTCATAAAGGACCAGACCATTAAGCCTACAAACACTACTATGCCTGAGGTTACCAGAATTACATATTTAAAAGCCATACGACTTTCGGCAACTGTGGCCTCTGAAACTTCATCAGTAATAAATAATGAAAAAATAGATACACCCAAAGCACCGAATAGTGCGCCTACCAGCCCACGTCCCCCATCCAAAAAGCCAAATGCTTTGCCCTGAGAAGAAGACCCACCCCATATTCTGGTGGCCTTGATCATAGGAGCCCAAAATAAAAAGATGGTAGTAAAACCCCAATAGCCATATAGTATTTTTAACACGGTATAACCGGGAAAAGTAGCATAAACCAAACCTCCTAAGGCCGTCATCCATAGGGCCGATGCGATTAATTTTCTGGGGGGGTATTTATCGGCCAAAGGACCTCCAAAAAGATAGGAGAGCAGGGCAATTATGCCATAGACCGAGAAACAAATACCTAACTGTACATTGTCTAAATTAAATGCTTCCAGTACTGTTGGCCGGAAGACTCTTGAAAGAACAAATGGCAGAATAAATACAGATTCCCCGGCCAAAATAAGAAGTAAGAGGAAGTACCAGGGAGCTTTTGTTTGATTCATGGATTTTGATGAATTTTACGTCAGAATTTTGACCACCTAAAGTTAAAATTGGTGTTTGGCAGTCCAAGGTACTGAATTATCAACAGAAGAAGGCATTAGGAATATATACGAGAAGTAAACGACCTATTGTTGCGCAGTGATGATAAATATTTGTGTGGTTAGGCTAAAAACCCTTTAATTTATTCGATATAAAAAGTACTGAAATACATAATAATCACGTTTTAAATCGGTTAATAACTTATAAAACCTTATTTTCATCGTGTTACCACTAAATCGAAATAGTATTTTTCCTATGAAGCGAAGCAAAATTCTGAGAGTCAGCGCTATTTTTACGCTTACCCTTTTTGTCCTCGCTATAGGTGTCTATGCTACTGCAACAAATTCTACCTCAGAAGAAGCATTTTCAACGGATGGGTCAACTAAATCCATAGTAGATCAACAACTGGCGCAGCTTTATAAATGGCAACAACAGGAATTAAAGCGTGCCATACAAGCATATTTTGATAAAGCCATTGCATCAGGGGCAATAGTGGGTGCAGGGGTAAGTATTGTTAAAGGAGATTCGATTGTAATTTCAGATGGATTCGGTAAAAGAAATATTAATGTCGATGCAGGTGTTGACGGCCAGACCATTTTCAGACTCGGATCCCTATCCAAAGGATTTGCAGGGATATTGGCTGCCGATTTAAAAAATGAGGGCAAGATAGATTGGGAAGATAAGGTCAGCGATTATATTCCGGAATTTCAGTTGGGAGATCAAAGCAATACAGATAAAATTACGCTTGCCAATATTTTATCCCATACTTCAGGGGCGCCTTATCATAGCTACACGAATTTAGTTGAGGCCGGTTTGCCATTAACAGATATTGCTAAACGTTTTAAAGAGGTAGATCCAATTAGTAATCCCGGTTCTATATACAGTTATCAGAATGCGCTATTTGCTCTCTCGGGGGAGATGATGTACAAAGCCACCGGGCAGGAAATTACCACAGCATTGGATGACAGGTTCTTTAAGCCACTGGAAATGTGTTCCACTACGATGGATTACGAAACCTTATTACATGCTGAAAATGTTGCAGTACCACATTCAAAAAGGCGAAACGGTTGGAGATCTAAAAAACTCAGAAATAGTTATTTTAATGCAATAGCTGCGGGAGGTATTAATGCCAGCGCTGATGATATGGCTAAATGGATGCGATTTTTGTTAGGGCATAACCCGGAGATAATGAGCAAGCAGGCCTTAGAGGAGGCTTTTAACCCGGCTATAGAAATTAAAGGCCACTATAAATATTACCAACGTTGGCCCGGACACCAAACATCGTATTATGGGTTTGGGTGGAGGATCCATAAATTTATTGAGGATCAGACCAGGCAGGAAAAAACCATTTGGCACCACGGTGGAAGTGTAAACAATTTCAGAAATGAAATTGCCGTATATCCCGAGGCAGATCTGGGGATTTGTGTACTACTGAATAATAATTCCAGGATTGCGAAAACGGTAGTACCCGACTTATACAAGATTATTAAAAAGGTATATGACCAGTCTGCTACCAAAATTGCCTTTAACAGCCTTCCAAACAATATGCTGCACCTCTAAGTAGTGCTCTAACTTCATAGTTGTTTTATAAAACCCAAACCCATTTTTTTCACGAAAATAGTGCTTCACTAATATGCAGCATTGTTTATTTGGATCAGGCAAGGGTTTATAAATAAGAAACCCAACCTGTTTAAGGTTGGGCTATCTGCTAATAGTAGGTAATTAATTTACTTATGGAATGAAATCTCCTAAACTACATATCAATTGAATATATTCAGCTGGTGATACTCCTTCAAGTTCCTCTGCCGAAATCGTTTCAGATTGGCCGGCGGCAGTAAGCGTAAAAGTGTCGTCTCCATTATCACAAATCTCTACCGCCTGGCCTTGCAGATCACAGGATTCACAATTCGTATCATCAGCATCGTCGTCGGAGCAGCTGCTAAAGCCAAAAGCCATTATTGCTAACATGGACATTCCTAAAATAGATTTCTTAAACATAATATAGGTTTTAATAAGGGGTTAAAAAACTAGAACGATTCTTTTTACGATATATTTCACCCTGCTACCTATCTAGTGGATGTTTCCTATGAAATAAAAGGGGAGGTATTCAACCCTGGCGAAACACTCGAACGATTTAGGTTTTTACTATAGGGCGGTCTTCAAGCCGGTAATTAACTGATCAATGGCCTCCATACTTGTGTAATGCAAAAAAGACATTCTCAACACACCCGGTTCTAATGGTATGCCTATATCCATGAGAGGGCGCACGACATAGAAATCGCCCATACCTGGCCAAATGGATTCGATTTTTATTAGGTCATTACCCGGACATAAGTAGTAAGCAAGCCTTAGAAGAGGCATTTATCCTGGTTATAGAAATTAAAGGCCACTACAAATATTACCTGCGCTGGACCGGAGACCAATCATTGTATTATTTCTTTGGCTGGAGGATCCATAAATTTGTTAACAATCACAAAGATTTGATAAAACAATTTGGCACCACAGTGAAAGTTTAAACAGATTCAGGAAAGCAATTGCAGTCCATTCTGAAGCAGTTTTATTTATTTGCGTGCTTATTCAATAATTCGATCCTGGCAAAAATGATAGTCCCGGATTTATACTAGTATCCCAACTAATAGAAATAAACTATTAAAACTATGAGTCATATCTTTTAATTTTTGTCCAAAATTTTGTTTTAGGTTACTCTAAGACAAATATTCAGCACAATGGGTTTTCTAAAACAGGATTAATGGGTTTTGTTTAATACGTTTAATGCTTTTAATATTCCTATTAGACATAATCTGTATATTCTTCAATTGGAATTGAGAATAATATATTGCTATCCATTGAATTCCTTATCCGGTTGGTCGGTCCAATTTGGGGTATAGACTATATAATCGTTGAGCCCTGTATACCGAATAGCGTATTTCAGGATCAGAAATATGTAGTTCCCAGATTTTTTCTGTAGCGGGTTCTTTAGTCACCTCCAATATCCTTGCCCACTGGTGACCTCCGAAGTCTGTCATCAGATTGCCATCCTCGTCTTTAAAGCGCCCACCATCTGTAATAAGGACATTGCCGGTAGTAGGCATATAATCCGCATCACTGATAAAGGGTGATATAAAACGTTCCTTTTCCGGTCCGTAAGACCATATTTCTTCAACGGTCCCTGCAGCTTCATCCACCCGTAATTCCAGTGCCCGACTAAAACGCTCTTCATCCGGCATTGGCGGATTTGGAGGTATAAAGCGTGCTCCGCCATTGTCATACATAAGAATTGTACCCTGTGGGGTCATTTCTACTCCATGCTGGTGGCACGGCCAGGTTAAATTGCCTTTCGGCTTCAGGAGTTTGTCGGACCAGGGTTTCTCCCAACCGGTAGGATCCCCAAGGATCCATAATAAGTTGCCGGTTTTCATATCAATTTTGTAAATCGCACATTGGAAATTGGATGAGACAAGAACGGCATCTTCCTCTTCTATGTAATAAATGGCATTACTGTGGGTAATATCATAGGGAAGCGGATCGTAACGATCTTTATAAATATCGTAGTAATGGCCTCCTCTTAAAGATCCATCACCCAGGCGCCGGGGATCAAGAATATCTACGAGAGACCATTCACGAATCGTACTGCCATTGGGTGCAAACTCTATGATGACATCTCCTGCAACATCCGCAGTTCGTTTTTTATTTGAAGGTGGATACTCCACCGGAAAATCTTTTAGTGAACGTACTTCCAGACCCAGCCCGAGAAAATTTCCGGATGCCAGTTCCAGGACATCGTGATGAAACATATCTGTATCCACTGCTATGCTTGCTTCCGTTACAGGTTTTGTAACTGCACCGGCGGAATGCCATTCCTGAATGGTATTACCAAGCATATCTATTTCAAAAACACGTCCGTCTTCCACGCCTCCAAGCATTAGGTTGCCGTTGTGTTTTCTCCTGACTTCATCTACCCAGTAATCTGTTTTTAAATACCAAACCACCTCACCCGTATCATCCACCGCTATGGCATAGCCCCATTCAGAATCATCATCAAATGGTTCTTTCCAGCGAAATACAGTAAACATAGTTATACCCGGCTCCATTTCTCCGGTTTTTTGCTGCACCAGTTCAAGGGCAGGAAAATCATCCGGGAGAGGAGGGGTTGTAATTGAAAGAGAATCCAGGACAAGTTCCCTGCCCTTTTCATCCCGAAGTATTGCTGTGACCTGATGGGTTTTATCCGGATTCAGCCCTAACACCAGCAATTCATGATTTGTTTTAAAGGTAGAATCGGGTTGAATGGTATCTGCTCTCGTTCCATCATCAATAATTAATGTGGTACTTACCGGACGGTCGGCAGTAAAGGTGAGTATCCCTGCTAAGGGTGCATTTTTATTAGGATTAGGCAGCAGTTGAACATTTGTTGCAACCGGCGGGCCGGCACAACTTATAAGAGTTAACATAACAAAAGATGCCATAAGAACAAATCTGGAAGTCATATAAGAAAAAGTTTTAGAAATGGTTAAAGTGTATGTTGTAATGGATAAGGATATTTATTTCAATTTGAATAGTTTAGTGATTCTACAACGCCTTTTTCAAGCCCTCTATCAGCTGATTAATTTCGTCCATACTGGTGTAATGCATAAAGGAAATTCGCAACACCCCGGGTTGTCTGGGTATATCCATATCCATTAATGGGCGAACGGCATAAAAATCCCCCATACCCAACATCAATTGCTGCGCTGTTAAATCCTCATATACCTTTTTAAGGCTTTTATTTAAAGGGATAATAGAAACAATGGGAGCCCTGTCTTCGGCACCGTCAGAACCAATTATTCTTACATCATCCCGGGACCTTAAAAAATCAAGTAAGCGCTCTAAAAGGGCTTTTTCATGTTCCCGGAATAATTTATTCAATGCACTATTTCTTTGAGCCGGTGTTGCTTCCTCATCAAAATGATGTTCATAAACTGCGTCAAAATAGTCTATGATTCCGCAAGCCGATCCAATTTGAGCATGGTCCGGTCCTGCAGGGGTTAACATACTCCTGGTGATACCCTCCTTGAAAAAATGCGATTGGTTTTCCATCTTTCCCATTAAATCCCGGTGTACATACATCAACCCTAAATGAGGACCAAATGTTTTGTACAATGAAAAAAGATAAATATCTGCTCCCAGTTCCCTTAAATCAGGAAAACCATGTGGTGCATAACCCACGCCATCAACAACGGAGAGTGCTCCTTTTTCATGGGCTCTTCTGCTGATTTCTTTTACCGGATTAATATCGCCGATTACATTGGAACAATGCGGATATGCCACCATCCTCGTTCGGCTGGAAAGCAAAGTATCCAGGTCATCCAGGCTGAGCAATCCGGTATCTGAAGCTACGTGCCACTCAACTACTTTAATTCCTCTATCTCCCAGTCTTCTCCATGCTCCGGCATTAGCTTCATGATCCTGACAGGAAACGATGATTTCGTCACCATCCTGCCACATGGGTCGCATGGCATTTGCCAGTACATATACATTTTGGGTGGTGGAAGGACCGAAATGAATTTCTGAAGCTTCAACATTAAGGTAATCTGCTATTCTCCTATAAGATTCGTCCATCATTTCTCCTGCTCGCATAGAAGCAGGGTAAGGATAGTACGGTTGCACCTTGTTCTTCATGTAAAAGTCAGTTAACCTTTGAATAAACTGAGCACAGGGATATGATCCTCCAGCATTTTCAAAAAAAGCCCATCCTTGCAGAGATGGTTCTTCAAAAGCGGGAAATTGAGCACGTACAAATTGCAAATCAAGTTTCATAATGAAAAATGTTATTCAATAAATATTTATAACTACTATCGTGGGGATCCTGCAACTGCTGTGCAATCTTGACAACATGGTATCTCTGATAATTAGAAATTTATGGCAAGATTTTTTACTGCAGGTTGCGTGACCAAGGTAATCAATTATCTTTTAAAAAATTTGTTTATAAGGATGTCGTACAAAAAGTAAATTACCTAAAATCCGATAATTTTTTAGGGGAATACCTTACTGCATAAATTTAAATGCAACTAAGCTTATTCAATAATTATATGTAGCTTTAAAAAATACAAGAACCGCTCTCAATTAATACTAATTCTTTTTTAATACAACGAATGGTTTTAAACATAAATAATGAGATACATGACGTATCCGTTGATCCGTATACCCCATTGTTATGGGTCATCCGTGAACAACTTGGATTGACAGGAACAAAATTTGGATGTGGAATAGGACAGTGTGGGGCCTGTACCATACATCTTGATGGTACTCCCATTCGATCTTGTTTAACCCCGGTACAATCAGCTGAGGGTAAAGCAATAACCACCATAGAAGGTATTGCACCCGGCACTACCGAATTGCATGCTGTACAAACGGCCTGGATAGAAGAACAAATTCCCCAATGTGGCTATTGCCAATCGGGTCAAATCATGGCAGCCCATGCTTTATTAGCTACTAACGCGGCTCCAACAGATGAAGATATCGACCAGGCAATGAGCGGCAATATCTGCAGATGTGGGACCTACCCAAGAGTCCGAAAAGGAATTAAGCGTGCGGCCGAATTACTGAAAGCATCATCAAACAAAAAAGATACGGATCATGGGGAAATGGAGTAGAAGAGCATTTATTACAACTGGGGTGCTCACCGGCGGAGCACTGGTCCTTGGCGTTGCTATCAGACCAGGAAACCGGGCAAAAAAGGTAAAAGATTTAATTGCAGGTGAAGGCGAAACGGTGCTGAACATCTGGCTGAAAATTGATAAGGATAATATTATTACTGTAGTTGTACCACATGCAGAAATGGGACAAGGGGTGCATACAACACTGCCTATGATGCTGGCAGATGAAATGGATGCCGATTGGACCAAAGTACGTATGCTCGAAGCTCCGGGTAATAAGGAGTATGCCAATTATGCCCTGGCAAAAGGTTTTATCCTTGGGCCAAAAGATATTCCGTCCATTCTTATGGGTACTGTTGATGGCTTCTTTTTGACAGCTACCAAACAAATAAACCTTCAAATAACAGGCGGTAGCGCATCTGTGCGTTTTACGGGAATGTTCGCCATGAGAGTGGCAGGTGCAGCAGCCAGGGCAGTCTTACTGCAAGCAGCGTCAGAACAGTGGGAAATTCCGGCAGAAGAATTGGTAGTGAAGAACAGTAAAATCTCCCATCCGGAGACTAATAGAACAGCTAAATTTTCAGATCTGGCGGTTAAAGCAGCCAACTTAAAACAGCCGGCCAAGCCATTACTTAAGACATCGAAGGAATTCACTATCATGGGAACCTCACCACAGCGTTTTGACATCCCATCAAAAGTCAATGGAACAGCAAATTTTGGTATTGACATGGTTCTGCCCAATATGAAATATGCAGCCATTAAAGCATCGCCCGTCTTCGGGGCAAAAGTTAAACCCCTTGCCAATGAGGCTATTAAAGATATGGCTGGAGTTCATAAAGTGGTCAATTTAGAAGGTGCTGTTGCCGTTATTGCAGATGGGTATTGGTTGGCCAAGAATGCAATTGACAAATTACCTATAGCATTTGAGAAAAGCGCCAATGATGCTGTTGCGCAATCAGATATTTATGATAGGTATTTGCAGGATATGGATAGCGCTATTTCAGAGGGTAAGGAAGAAAAAGATATCAAAAAAGGGAATATCACGGCAGTTTTTGAAGAAGCCACCAATGTGGTAGAAGCGGAATATCGTGTACCATATCTGGCACATGCCGCTATGGAACCAATGAATTGTACAGCTTTGGTAAATGCGGATGGCTGCGAGATTTGGGTAGGGAGCCAGAATCCTTTGGGATTTGCCAACAGCGTTGCAGAAGCCCTTGGTATTGACCGAAAAGAAGTTATTGTAAACAATCAATTTCTGGGCGGCGGATTTGGACGACGATCCGTTCCGGATGTAGCGGTACAAGCTGCCTTGATTGCCAAAGAAGTGGATTATCCGGTTAAGCTTATCTGGTCTCGTGAAGAAGATATAAGACAGGATCATTACCGAGAGGCTAATGTGAGTCGTTTTAAAGCAGCTTTGGATCCTAAAGGCATGATAACCGCCTGGAACAACCAATTCGTATTTAAAAACGAACCGGAAGAGGCCCCGCACATTCCTTATGCCGTAGACAATCAATACATACATTATACCAATAGTGAAACACATATCCCCTGGGGATTTTGGCGTAGCGTAGACTCTTCTATGCATGCCTTTTTTACAGAATCCTTTATGGACGAATTGGCGTTTAAAGCCAATAAAGATCCCTATCAATTTAGACGTGAGCATCTTACAAATGCACCCCGATATTTGAAAGTATTGGACAAGGCTGCGGAGAAATCCAATTGGGAGGAACCACTTCCGGCTAATTGGGGACGCGGGATATCTCTTCACCAGTCTTTTGGTACTATTGTGGCCCAGGTGACAGAGATAGAATTAATAGAAGACAAGCTAAAGGTACATAGGGTAGTATGTGCGGCGGATCCTGGATTTGCATTTCACCCCGACGGTTTTAAAGCGCAAATGGAAAGTGGAATTATTTTTGGACTAACAGCCGCCCTCTATGGCGAAATAACCATCGAAAACGGCGCGGTGAAACAGAGTAATTTCCATGATTACCAGATGCTGCGCATGGATGAGTCACCTAAAATAGAAACCTATATCATAACCAGCGATAACTTTCCGGGTGGGGCCGGTGAACCGAGTACCCCCGGAATTGCCCCTGCAGTGGTAAATGCGATATTTAATGCATCAGGAATGCGGATAAGGAGCCTTCCTATTAAAAATCACAATTTGGTGACAAAGCCAAAACCCTTAGCCTGACTGGTTTTTGGGATATATTTGGGATAGAATTTCACTATAACCTTACTCCTCAATGGGATAGTTTTAACTCTATGATCTTATACAGGCCTATTGCAGACAGAACGATAATAGCTAACTATAAAATAAAAAGGCAGTTCCTGTTTTAAGAACTGCCTTTTAAACTTTAATTGGATAAATAGGGTTGGGCTTATTTATATATTTTCTCTTCGATGAATTTCTGGCGTTTCAGTAGTATTTTTTGTTCCCGTGCAAGTTTTATTTGCTTCTTTTTGATCTCGGTAAGCTCGGCAAGCAATACTTTTTCTTTGGTTTGGTCTTTATCTATATTATAATCGGGAATATTTTCATCCTGAATACCGGCTTGTGTATAGACATCTAATTCTCCTATCAGATCCTGAATATCACCAAAAGCTTTTTTAGTGTAATACCTTCCCATATCAAAATCTTTAGGGTCTGCAGCTTTTTCCAAATTCTCAATCCCGTTGAGAATAGGGTCTATTGCTTTATCACATCCACAACTTTCAATTAATTTTTTTGCTTTTTCCAAAGCTTCAAGGGCCTTATAAGCATAATACTTCTGATGGTCAAAATTTTTCGCACTCATTGACTTCTTCGTATGGTTTAAGGCATAGGAAGCTGATGAATAAGTGTTGTCACACTCTGCTGATACAAAAAATGAAGTTAAAACAAAGGCAAGGGATAATAGGTATTTAATGTTCATGGTACTAATTTTAAGATTTGGGATGGTAAAGGAGCTAAACTTTGTCCAAACAAAAAAAAAATTGTGGTCAACTGCCACATTTTGTAGTCAAAATACTATTAAATCTATAAAAGTGATGAATTCTTGGTTTAAATATATTTGTACAATTTGCATAAAAATCAGATGATCTACCTATTATGGGGATGAAATTTTCTATACCACTTACATTCAAGGATGTGCCCATTACAAAATATAGACCACAAGAAAACCTAAATAAGTACCAAGTGCATTACCTAAAGTGCCCACAAGGATGGCAGGCAAGATGAGTTCATTTCTATCGAAGGTCTCCGCAAGGGCTATAGCCGTAGTACCGCCACCAATATTAGCCTGGCTTACGATAGATAACATTTCCCAGTCACGGTATAAAAAACTGCCAATTAAAATTAAGATGAGCCCATGCAACAATACAGAAGTAGAGGCAAACAGCAGCAAGGTAAGCCCTACTTCCTTTAGCTCAATAACAGCGCTAATTTCACAGTAGGCCCCAATTACAGCCAGGAATATGTATACCAGGTATAACCCCAAAGGGTGACTTCCTTTTAAACGGTTTACAAAGGGAATTTGTGCCAGGAAGATCCCAATTGTTGAAAGTGTTAATATGGAAGGGACCTTCGGAAATAGTTCAGTTATCATTTCAGAGGCATAATATGCGGTAATGCCCAGAAAGAGCAACCAGATTAGTGAATGAAAATTAAGCTGTTCCTTATCCTGTGCTTTTATAGTTGCGGCTGTTTTCTCTACTCTTTTATCTTTCCAGAATTTTCTAAGGATTGCCGGGATAGACAAAGTGGCTATAATCCACAAGGTTGTAATTACATTGTCTACTGCTATCGTTCCGGCGTAAAGTATGCCACGTTCCTGAAAATCATACTCGAGCGCCACGGCATTAAAGTTGACACTACCTCCTGTATAGGTTCCTGTAAGCATACCCGCTATTATTTTACCATCTTCACCCAGTATATCCTGCGGAGAGATGATATACCATGCCAAAAGAACTCCAATTGTAGTCGCCAGGGACCCAATTAAAAACAAAATGATCATAGGGGCTCCGGCTTTTCTTATCGAACTAAGATTAACTCCCAGCAATAAATAGAAAATAGAAATAGGAGCTATATAGGTGAAAATACCGTCATATAAAGGGATTGAATTAGATGCGGAAGGTATTAACCCCAGATTAGCAATAACGGCCGTAAAAAGTATTACCAACAAAGCGGCCCCAAAATTTTTACCAATCGCCGTTTTTGATGCATACACCGCGGCAATAACCATCAAACATAATACTCCTAAGACATAGATAGGGTTTTCAGTAAAGGTCATAGTCTAAAGATATCAAAATAATAACAGGCTGAATCCCGGGCTTTTCTTGCTCATAACTAATTTGTCAGGTAATTAATTCCTAACCTTTTTCTATTAAAATTTATTCCTTTGGATCGCGATGATTCGGCCATTCAGTTGCAGGAAGCAACCATGCTTTGTTAGGTGTATATAAAAAACCATGTCCAAGTCCAGTATTTATCCGGAGCTGTTCAAATTTGCCGGCATTGGTAGATTTGTCAATCCAGTATTGGTAATTGTCAGGGGCTATGTTATCTGACCTTTCATAAATCCCCAAAATAGTACCATGCAGGTTAAAGTCAAAAGTCTTCCGGGTATAAGGGCTGTCAGATCCCAGAAGAACATAATTAATCTTATGGGGATTCATATCCGAAATGTACATAGCAATCATCCCACCCTTGGAAGCTCCTATTACCGTAATATCTGAAGGGGCTACTCCTTTGGAAATAAGACCGTCTATTTCCTTTGAAATTTTCTTTCCGAATTCAAAAAAGTCTGTTTCCTCAGTACGTACCTCGGCATGAACTTCTGCTCCGGTTGCCTTTAGTGAATCTATAATGGCATTGTATTCATACGGCCCAAATTGATCACTTACCGCATTAATTCCCTGTACCTCTATGATCATTCCATGTAAATAAAATATGTGTTTCATGGGTTCCTGTTTTGGTGAACATGCGACGAGTAAAATAAAAATCGAAATCTTGTAAATGAAATTCATGATTAATCGTAATTGATGCCGGGCAGCTGCACTTTTATCTCACTGGCGAAATTAGTCCATTCCTGGTACAATTCCTGATATTTATCGGGGTATGTACTCTTCAAGTCATACATTTCCCCTAGATCTTCATCAAGGTTATAAAGTTCAAATTCCGATAAGCTAAAAGGATCACTGAAATTAGTGATTTTCCAAGCTCCCTTCCTCAACATAGTATTTCCACTATGCTCTAAAACAAATACATAGCTTTTATTATGTATAGTTTTAGTTTCACCATGAATAAATGGCAAAAATGATTGTCCTTTCATAGGGAACAGCGAATTTCCATTAAGCTCCCGGGGATAGTTTATCTCAGCGAGGTCATAAAGCGTAGGCGCAATATCCATAACCGTAAGAAAGTTATTTGAAATTACATTTTGTTGCTCAACCCCCGGACCCGAAATAATCATAGAGGCTATAATACCGCCATTTGTGGCATATTCCTTATAATACCTGAAGGGCGAAGAACCGGCTTCAGCCCACTGGGGTCCGTAGGAGATCAAGGAATTTGCTTCCCCCATGGTTTCATAGTCATTGTTAAAATAGGGATTGATATAAGGTTTGATATCCGGATTATTATAATAATCTTCACCTGCGGCCCCATTATCCGACATAAAAATAATCAGGGTGTTTTCATACGCTCCGATATCTTTTAAATAATCTACGAGACGGCCAATGTTTACATCAAGATTATCGACCATCCCAGCATAGAGTTCCATTTTTCGAGATTCTCTTTTTTTCTCCTTATCGGAAAGGGATTCCCAAGGCCTTACGGAAGGATGGGTAGGAGGTAAGACAGCATTTTCAGGAATCATCCCTGCCTTTTTAAGGCTTTCTAATCGTTCTTCTTTTAATTTATCATAGCCCTTATCATATTTACCCCGGTACTTTTTCCAGTAAACCTCATCAACCTGCAACGGCCAATGGGGAGAAGTATAGGCGGCATAAGCAAAAAATGGGCGTTTATCTTCTTTGTGCCTATCAATAAATGAGATGAGTTTATCAGTATAAAGATCAGTAGAATATTTGCCCTCTGGCCATTCTGCAGGGTCACCATTTTCTGTATAATGCGAAATCGGAATCCCTTTAAACAGACCCTGCTTGTTATAATGGTTTCCAACTCCTTCGAGCAAAACAAACGAATTTTCAAAACCTTTTTGATGCGGATTAAACTCCTTGCCATTACCCAGATGCCATTTACCGGCCATATAGGTATGATAGCCATCATCTCTGAGCAACTGGGGTATCGTAGCTACCCTTTTCGTTAGATAACCCTCGTAGCCAAATACCTGAGTGCTTAATGCCTGCCGGCCAATCCCTGCAATATGGTTGTCATTCCCTGTTAAAAGCATAGCACGTGTTGGTGCACACATGGGTGCCGTGTGAAATCTACTGAAACGAATACCACTCGAGGCCAATCCATCAATATTGGGAGTTGCAATATCCCCGCCATAACACCCCAAATCTGCATATCCCAGGTCATCGGCTACTAATAGCAAGATATTAGGTCTTGTATCTATAGTGGTTTTTTCCTGAGTTCCTGAACAACCATAAAATCCGATGATCACAAATAGGAGAGCAAGAATGGACCTGGTAGTGTTAAGATTAACTATTAATCTGCCTTTTGATAATGGATAAAAATGAGTAAAATTCTTAAAAGGAAGATTAATTTGATTTGTTCGTTTATTGCGATTCATTATTTAAAACACGAGCTTGGTTTTTAAGTACCCTAAGGTAAGGAATTATCATTTAGAGGATAAGGCCTAGAACTATTGAGAAATATCTGCTATTTGCGTGTTTGTCTAATTCGATATTTGACGAGTAATAATATTTATTATTCCTATTGACTGTTCTGGATAATTCAGTACTTTGTAATTCTATAAGGAAAATATGAAAGTATTATTTATTGGAGGTACAGGGAATATTAGCAGTGCTTCCAGCAGATTGGCAGTAGCCAGGGGAATTGAACTTTACCACTTGAACAGGGGGATAAACAAGGTGCGGATTGATGGAATTAAAACCATTCTGGGTGATATAACAAAGCCGGATAGTTTATTGGAACTGGAGAAGCATAATTGGGACGTTGTGGTTAACTGGATTGCTTTCACACCAGAGGATATTGAGCGGGATATCAGTCTCTTTAAGGGAAAAACCAAGCAATATATTTTCATAAGTTCTGCTTCTTGCTACCAAACACCCTTACGGTATCCAATAATAACAGAGTCTACGCCCTTATCCAATGACCTCTGGGATTACTCCGGTCAAAAAATAAAATGTGAGGATAGATTAATGATAGCTTTTAGGGAAGAAGGTTTTCCAATAACCATTGTACGGCCTTCACTTACCTATGACACTGTAATACCCATAGCAATAGGAGGTTTTAAGGAGTATACGACTGCAGATCGCATTCTGAACGGCAAAGAAATCATAATTCATGGAGACGGGACATCATTATGGACCGTAACTCATTCTGAGGATTTTGCCAAAGGGTTTACAGGATTACTTGGTTTATCAACTGCTATAGGTCATGCCTTCCATATTACTTCGGACGAGATATTGAGCTGGAACATGATCTATGAAATCCTTGCGGATAGTTTGGGTTGTAAAGCTAAAATTGTACACATTGCTTCAGATTTTATTTGCAAAATTGAACCCTCGTATACCGGCACCTTGCTGGCTGATAAGGCAGAGAGCGTTATCTTTGATAATAGTAAGATAAAAACTTTCGTGCCGGGATATAAAGCCACGATCCCATTTTCGGAGGGGATCAAAAAAACACTGAAATGGCTGGATGAGAATCCACACAAGAAAGTTGTTAGGGAGGAGGAAAACAGGCGAATTGAAAATGTATTAAAAGCATACCATAAGTTGTGACTCTTTTAATTTAGTGTAGTTTTATACCTCGGATATATAATTAGGATAAAAAATAATATCATGTTTAGAAATTTAATCATCGGACTGATTCTCTTATCAGGAACGCTGGGTTTTGCTCAGAAAGAAATCTATGAACTTCGGGAATATGAATTGAAATTTGGCAAACCCGCACAGGTATTGCATGATTATCTCGAAAAAGCGTTAATCCCTGCCTTAAATAGAAAAGGGATTACCAATATTGGGGCTTTCGAGGAAATTGGAGATGCGATGCCAAAGAAAATATATTTGTTGATCGCATATGAAAATATAGAGGGCTATCAGGAAGTGATTGAATATCTAAAAGAAGATGAAGTATTTAAGAAGGCATCTTCCTCGTATAGCAAAACACCGCAAGAAAGTTTTCCGGTAGAACGTTATGTTACATCGTTGTTCACGGCATTTGACGGGCTGCCTAAATTGGTAAAACCATCCGAAGGATCCATGGTTTTTGAATTGCGGACCTATGAGGCCTATAATGAAGATGCGTATCAACGCAAAGTGAAGATGTTTAATGAAAGTGAATTTACCATTTTTGATGAAGTAGGGCTTCATTCTGTTTTTTTTGGTGAGAAAATTGCCGGTCCGCAAATGCCTTGCCTAACCTATTTACTCGCTTTCAGGGACATGGCAGAACGCGATGCAAACTGGTCAAAATTTGGCCCTCACCCGGAATGGCAAAGAATAGTGAAACTGCCGGAGTATGCCAATACGGTATCAAATATATACAGGGTATTTCTTAGGCCAATATCATATTCTCAATTGTAACCCTACGGGAAAAATCAGAATTTTTATACTGTAATACAAGAGAATAGCTGTAAGTAGTTCCTTTTATTGTCATGAAGCGAATTTAGACCAGCTAAGGCTAATTATGAAGAAGCTAAAAGCTTTTTTAACTCCTTAATCCTTTCTTTTTTAGAAGGTCGCCGGTTTCGTTTTGCAAATTCTGTATGATAGGTATGTGCCTCTAAAAAGCGGATTTGAGTCCTGTTCCATTCAGATTTGTCAGTGATTAGTGAGAGCGATTTAAGTTCTTCATAGAGTTTTTGACTAATTTGTTCGAAATCACTTCTTCCCAGGTAATCGAGGTCTGCATCACAAATAATTTCTTCCAATTTGGTGGATGGGGTCTGTGGGATTTTAGTAGACATAATCAATCCTTTGACGACGGCAATATCCTTTTTAGAAAAGCCATAATATGTCATCATATTTTGAGCAATTGTGGCTCCTCGTTCTTCATGATTTTCATGTGAAACTGTAAAACCGATATCGTGTAAAAGAGCGCCTATTCGCAAAAGCTTTGCCTCATGGCCCGGTATTCCTTCCCTTTTTATATAAGCGTTACAGACTTTTAAAACATCCAGTGTATGCGATACACCATGATAATGAAGATTATCGGCCAGCTTGGTATGTAATACCTCTAAGGCTTTCTTTCTTAGTTTATAATACCCCTTCATTCGAATAATTACAGTTAAGTCCCATGCCTACGATGAAATCCGTAGCAAAACCATGGGTAATAATGAAATATAACAAAACACCTATATTTTTGTTCACGTTATATTAAATTTTCAGTCAATACCGACTTAATTCATGGTAAAGTCCAATTAAAACGTTGAAAAAATACTAAATATTTCATCAATCGCATATTGTTTTAATGTATTCACCTTAAGGCCCTTAACTTATACAAATTTTCCAGGGCATACAAAGGAGGGTAAAATTGGATTCCCTTCGCAACATTTAAAAAAAGTAATTCACCTAAAACCTGATGAGCCATGAATAAGCATGGTCTACTTAGCCTTTTTATGAAATATTAGGATTGAAGATTAAGCTTTGAGTTATCTGTCAAGTTTAAAATTATCAAGGTTGATATCATCCAAACCGATATCATCAAATGGATATTCTAATTGATCCTGAATGTTATAAAGTGATATTAGTATAAACTGCGTAAGTATAACAATGAAATAGGTAATTCCGTGATTGGATTCCAAGCCCACTTCAGAAATAATTGTTGGGGCATAGATTAGAGGGAAGATATAGATGAAAACCAGGCAATACGCCTTAAGGCTTATGGGGGTTCTGTGCGTGTTGATAGCGTGCAGATTTTCAATAGACTCGTGCAGGTCTTTCATAAATCGGAAAGTTCTGTCTTTAAGCCTTTTTGAAATCAGCTGATCATTTGCGACAATAAATTTTAGGACTTTATCAATAATCTCATCCAGATCTTTGGTATTATCATCATTATTTTTGAGGTGTTTCATGTTCTGCTCACTAATATTGATTAAGATTCTTGTCATTTCTTGCTTGTTTGCCTCAGAAAGTTCCTGGTTGGACATTATAAAATAGTGAACCGTTTTTAAGGCACTTCTAAATTTACTCAGGTGCTGAAGGGCTTTTTCGCGTCGCCTAAAAGAACCCCGAATGGTAAAGACCAGTGGAAATATGATGGCAATACTCAGCATGGTAAGATCCACATAGAAATGAATATTAAATCTATACGCCAGGTAAGTGACAATTATTGCAAGAAACAATACAATGATTGTCCTGTAATTTATTATGGTGAGATAGCGTCTGATAGCTTAAAATTTATTATCTTATGAAAGTAAATCTAACTACAATCTAGTGAAAAAACAAGCCATATACCTATTCCTTTTTACTTGTATTTCTATTATTCCATTCACTTTTTCACAGGAGGAAGTGAGCCAGGCAGTAGATAATCAACTCACCCAGCTCTTTCTAAGCGATAATCCAGTGCTTCTAAAATTAAGCTATTCAAACAAAGTTTTGAGGAAAGAGACCAATGATAGTACCTATATAGAAAGTGAAATGGATTATATGGCGCAGGATGAATCCTGGAAGACACTGCCTGTTAAAATTAGGGCCAGGGGAAATTACAGAAGAGAAAATTGTTATTTCCCACCTGTAAAAGTGAAAATTAAAAAATCTGTCTCTAAGGGAACATTGTTTGAAGGTAATAAGAAATTAAAACTGGTACTTCCGTGCGTATTGCAAAAAGATTACAACGATAAAGTCTTAAAGGAATACATAGCCTATAAGTTATATGAAATTGTTTCTCCTTATCATTTTAATGCCAGATTATTGAAGATTGATTTTACCGAAGAAAAAAAACAAAAGGTTAAAACATTTGATTTATTTGGCTTTTTCATAGAGGATATTGATGTTGTAGCCAATAGAAGTAATGCCAAGCAAATTAAAAGGTCTATACATCCGATGGAACAGGAAGATCTGAATTCGGTCAGAAACGATTTTTTCCAATATATGATTGGAAATACAGATTATTCATCGGCGTACAGGCATAACGAAAAACTTCTATTTATTGATGGTGAAATTATTCCCGTACCCTATGATTTTGATATGTCCGGATTAGTAGATGCCAGCTATGCGGTTGTTTCACAAGTACAGGGAGAAGTACTAAGTATAACCGACGTAACACAAAGGTTATATCGCGGCTTTAAACGTAACGAAGCTATATATCAAAAGGTCAGGCAGGAATTTGTGAAAAATAAACCACAAATGCTTGCAGTAATAAGTGATTTGGAATCTAGTTTTTCAGACGCAGACGAATATAATGTAGCCAGACGATTTATTATTGATTTCTTCGATATTTTGGCAAATGACAATTCTTTTCGCAAGAATATTACCAGTGTGGCCAGAACAAAATAATACATGGGACTATTTCATACAGCACATTACTATAGTGGCTTACCCGCATTGTTTTTCAGAATCACATTAAGATAAACCCGGATTTAGTCAAAAAGTTCTATGAGGGGTTCTCCTTCGGAACCACTTGGAAGTGGTATATTAAGAAACATTGACAGACTTGGGGCAATATCAATAACAGATACTTTCCGTACAGATTCACCATTTGGGATAGAATTTCCAAACCACAACATAGGAACATGGGAGTCGTAAGCATAACCCGAACCGTGAGTGGTGCCTTTCATTTGTTGAAAGCTAGCTATTTTAGGATTTAAATTGGGAACATAAGCCGGTTTTAAAATGATCAATACATCTCCCGATCTTTTGGAGTGGTAACCTTTTTGAAGTTTTTGATTTATGCCATGACTGTAACTTTGTGTTTGAAGGTCCGAAGCAGTAAGGGCCGCTGTAATTTCGTCCAGCGTAATTAGATAATCGGCTACTACGCGCTGCACGACACTCAAGGATAATTTTTTTTGTTTAATAAGTTCATGGTTTAAATAAACTGATTCCCCGTCAAAATATTCTATCCAATCACCTGAGCCATATTTTGAATTTAGATGATTTGTAAGATTCACCTGGTATTGCGGTATTTGCGCTATTCCACCGGGCAACTTATTATCTCTTAAATAAGCCGTAACCGGCACCGATCCGTGATCAGAAGTTAAAAAGAGCAAATAATTTTTATTGCCAATAGTTGCATCAAGTGAATTAAGTAAATTCTCAATATCCCTGTCCAACCTCAAAATAACGTCTTCAAATTCGACGGATTGCGGTCCAAATGTGTGCCCGATTATATCAGGCACCGAATAACTGATATTAATAAAATCCGTAACTCCATTACTTCCTAATTTTTCGTTTTTGATGGCTTCTATAGCAAAATCTGTCAATAGCGAATTCCCTGCAGGGGAAACCCAGATCAATTGAAATTCCGCTCCTATTTCCTTATAACGTGCTCTCATACTCTCATAGTCATAGGGAAAAGTAGGACTGGTCTTCCCGCCGATTGCACGCTCGTAATTGTTGTCATCAGCTGCGCTGGCCTCATAGGAATCTATAGGATATAGCGTGGACCAGGAATCTTTTAAATAGGAGTCTGACTTTCCTGATTTGTTAAAATTGGACACCCATTTGGGCAATTCTTCCATATAATAAGAACTGCTTATAAAATACCCCGGACTCGATTTCCAATCGTGCCAATATGCAGCATTTGCCGTGTGACCACCGGGTAAAATGGCTCCCCGGTCTTTTATTGAAACACTAATTACTTTCGACTTAAATTGCGTGACCATTCTCAACTGATCGGTGATGGTAGAGCTAAGTAAATTCCTTGGAGAGGCGCCATAACTGTTAACTTCCTCCGTTCCAACGATAAGTTCGTTTGTGTCCCCAATATTCGTAACCACCTGTTTCGTGCTCCTTTGATACCATGTATTACCAATTATTCCATGAGTAGAAGGGGTTGCTCCGGAATATATTGATGCATGACCGGGTGCGGTATAGGTAGGAATGTAATTATACAGGGTATTTTTAAAATTATAACCTTCCCGAATTAATCGTTTAAATCCGCCATTGGAAAATCTATCCTGGTATTTGTACAGATGATCAGATCTCATTTGATCTACCACAATTCCAACAACCAGCTTGGGCTGATCGGTTTGGCTTATAAGAACGGGTGTAATAAACAAAAACAAGACGGTAATAACGATAATTCTGATCATAATTCTAAAATCTTTTTAATATAAAGTTGGAACCGGATATAAATAATGAATCGGGCCAATCAAAGATAATCAGTAATAATGTTAAATTATATTAATAATTATGGATAAACTTTAAAAAATGGAGAAGTTATTAGGAATTATGATGATCTCTTGCGAGTCTTTCGTCACACAATTTTAGGCCTGAAATGCAGATTTGGTGCATAAGCAGAAATCACGGGTGTAATCTTCAGAAGGCTATAGACCCTGGTAGAAAGAATATATTTTAGGGTTCATACCTTCAACCGCTTTTAGAAATTCTTCAGAAGGATTGCCATAAATTTCAGGATAAAAATCAGCAATTTGCAGGAATTGTCCGATTAGTTCCCCAAGGTTTTCCAAGTGAAGCATAATAGCATTTGAATCTGCATAGGTTTCCCTTATGACACACTCATTTCCCTCTGCATCAAAATACCAATCATACTGTAAAGTGGTATTTTTTTCTTTTTCATTAACGATTTTAAGACACTGATTTGCAATATTTTTAAACTCGTCCTCCTTGCCTTTATGTATAAGAAACCTTGCGGTAAGTTGTATGTTTTCCAAAGTTAAAATGGTTTTGTTACTCTTTTTATTGTAAGACCTTCACAATGATTTTGTTGAGATATAATCGTTAATATTCACCGGTTTTGAGCCACCGGGCACATTCAGGCAAGAGCTTTTCCGAGGCAATCTTATCATATTTAGCTGCCTCTTCTTCGGAGAGTAGATCCTTCCATCTGCCATTTGTGCCCTTATTTATAAATGTTTTGGCGCCCCCTTCCCAGAAAGCCCCGCCGAGAGGGGCACTTTCCGCAGCGTTTTCTTTCATATACTCAAAACTGCAATGGGTGAGGATGTCGTTCCATTTTGATTCATCAATTGGAATATCCAGAAAGGCTGCTATTTTTCTGATTTCTCCGGGCATGTCCTTTTTTAGATTGTTAAAATGAAGCATAAGTACATTTGGCAAATCTTTTATAGCCCACCAACTATTCACATTATCCCACAATGACCAAATAGGATACCCGTCTTTATCAAGCCATTCATGATAGTATTCCACTACGGAATCCCCTGGCCTTTCAATTTTTGGTCCCACCAGGCCTGGTGATTCGTTCAGGGCTTCATAAAATTTATCATTTGCATTAAGATGATGATGATACATACTCCATATGACATCTCTTCCATCTCGCCCTATATAAATATATTTGGCTTTTGGAGAAAAATTTAAATTTTCCACAGGCAAATGTGTTTTAAGAAACCTGCGGTGATTTTGGGCCTCTATGGCGGGTAATTTTACATGTTTCGGAGGAACACGTAAATCTACCCAGGGTGACATTTCAGCAACAGGCAGTCCGGTTTCCCCGTTAAAGATTAGTTGGGATACAATCTGTTGTACCCATGTTGTTCCGGATTTTGCATAGGTTGAGATTACAATATCATCATCCCGGAATTTAAAATCGTTCCACATTGTGGAGTCAAAATGATTGCTTTGCAATTCTTGCTTTTTAACAGGCCATTTTATCGTTTTCATGATTATTTCATTGTTTATATAATTCGAAAATAATTAAAAGCACTCTACATCGCTATTATAAAGTATAAAATTCAAATAAAGTTGATATTAAATTATCCAGACAATCACAAAGGACGAAGGATTACTTTAAATGTCCGAAATAGCGTTTTTATTTACCGGGGTTTTCTAAAAAAACCAATTTAAAATAATCCTTAAAGGGTAGTTCATACGATGGCAAGTATGGTTAGAGTTTAATACTGATCCATGATTATCTGGGTTCAAGAACTACAAAAGGTATAATCATTTCTTCCAGGGAAACGCCCCCATGCTGATATGAGTTTCTATAATAGCTCACATAATGATTATAATTATTGGGGTAGGCAAAAAACAGGTCGTTCTTGGCAAAAATAAAGGAGCTGCTCATTGTAATACTTGGCAGATATATTTTGGAAGGGTCTTTGGCTTCAATAACATCATTTTTACTGTATGTAAGACTTCGTCCCGTTTTGTATCTTAGATTCAGGCTCGTCTCCTTATCGCCAATCACTTTTGACGGTTGTTTTACATTTATTGTCCCATGATCTGTGGTGATAATCAGTTTAAATCCCATACTTTGAGCTTGCTGAATGATCTCAAGAAGGGGGGAATTCTTAAACCAACTATTCGTAAGTGAACGATACGCCTTATCATTGGAGGCCAGTTCTTTAATAACATCCATCTCAGTTTTGGAATGGGATAGCATGTCCACAAAATTATATACCAGGACTACTAGGTCATTCCCCTTTTGAGAGCGAAAGTTTTGAGAAAGATGTTTCCCCTGTTTCAGACTACTTATTTTATGGTACTCCCATTTTATTTCCAGGCCAAGGCGTTTTAATTGCTCTCCCAGAAATTTGTCTTCAAATAAATTCTTTCCTCCTTCGTCTGTATCATTCTTCCACCATTCCGGGTATTTTTTTTCCATACCAAGGGGCATCAAACCGGAGAAAATGGCATTTCTCGCATATTGGGTTGCCGTTGGCAGAATGCTGTAATATGGTATTTCCTTACTTTTTTTATAATAGGGTGCGAGCACATCTTCGAAAGCAAACCATTGGTCATATCTTAAATTATCAATCACCAATAAGAGGGTAGGGGTATCTTTGATTTCCGGCCGAACCAGTTCCTTAAACAAGGTATGTGACATTACTGGTGCGTCTGCATCATCAAACCAGTCTGAATAATTTTTTTCAATAAATTTTCCGAACTGATTGTTGGCTTCTATTTTTTGTGATTCCAAAATTTCGAACATTCCGGTGTCCTCAATTTCTTCTAATTGTAATTCCCAATAAATAAGCTTTTTATATAAATCTGCCCATTCCTCGTAGGAGTTTACCATGGAGAGGTCTATAGCTATCTTTCTAAATTCCTGCTGGTAATTGGAAGTGGTTTTTTCCGAAACCAAACGGGAGTGGTCCAGGTTCTTTTTCAGAGAAAGGAGTATCTGATTGGGATTGACGGGCTTAATTAAATAATCGGCGATTTTAGAACCAATGGCCTCCTCCATAATGTACTCTTCTTCACTTTTAGTAATCATGACGACAGGAAGCGTTGAGTCAATAACTTTAATTTCATTAAGCGTTTCCAGGCCTGATAAGCCGGGCATATTCTCATCTAAAAAGACAATGTCAAAATTATGCGCAGAAATTTCTTCTAATGCATCCTGACCGCTCTTGCAGGTCACAACCTTGTAATTTTTGCCTTCCAGGAATATAATATGGGGCTTTAATAAATCTATTTCATCATCTACCCACAGGATTGTTATCTTGTTCATTTAGTCCTTATCTTTACCGTTGAAAATCATAGCTATTTTGTCGAGATCAAACAAGCTGAAAATATTCAATGATCCAATTTACGGATTTATTAGAATTCCGAATGCACTTATTTTTGACCTGATTGCCGATCCATATTTCCAAAGACTTCGCCGAATTTCCCAGATGGGCCTGTCTTATTTGGTGTATCCCGGGGCTCATCATACCCGTTTCCACCATGCTTTAGGAAGCATGCATTTAATGCAGGAAGCTATACAACTACTTCGCTTTAAGGGGGTTGAAGTCACTGACGAAGAAGCCCGGGGTTTACTATGTGCCATATTGTTACACGATATTGGTCATGGACCTTTCTCCCATGCCATGGAGCATAGTTTGGTGGAAGGAATACAACATGAGGCAATTTCATTGCTATTTATGCAGGAACTTAATCACAAGTTTAACGGAAGTTTAACTTTAGGGATTGAGATATTCAAAGGCACTTATCCCAAAAAATTTCTAAATCAATTGGTGAGCAGTCAATTGGACATGGATCGTTTGGATTATTTAAAACGAGATAGTTTTTATACCGGGGTTGCTGAAGGAAATATAAATGCGGAACGTCTGATTACCATGCTGAATGTAGTGGATAACACCCTGGTGGTAGAAGAAAAAGGGATATATTCAGTTGAGAAATTCTTAATGGCCCGAAGATTTATGTACTGGCAGGTATACCTCCATAAAACCGGCCTTGTCGCTGAGCAACTACTCATAAAAACACTGAAGCGGGCAAAGGAACTTGTGGACCTGGGTATAGAATTGCCCGGTAGTTCAGCCCTGATGTTTTTTCTTAAGAACAGAATAAATAAGTCTGAGTTTAATGCTGAAGTTTTAACACAGTTTGCAGCCCTTGATGATGTCGATATTTTATCGGCAATTAAACAATGGCAGCATAATTCTGACTTTGTTTTGTCCAGGCTTTGTAAAATGATATTGAATAGAAAACTCCTGAACATAAGGCTGAAGGATAGTCCTACAGACGAGAATAAATTTAGGTTGCTTTATGATAACTTTAAAACCAGACATAAGTTGAATGATTCAGAGACTTCCTATTTTGTATTTACGGGAATTATTGAGAATAAGGCCTACAACCGCGATAATCAGAATATAAACGTATTACGTAATAATGGTAAGCTAGTTGATGTGGCAAAAGCTTCAGATCAGTTAAACCTTACAGCCCTATCCGAGACGGTAACCAAATACTACATATGTTATCCAAAAGACGATTTGTAACGATAAAATTCATGAATTTACTTGATTTTCATACATTTCTTATTGGAGAATTTGCCCTAAAACATTAATTAACAGCTAATTATATAGATCTTTATCATTTATTGGCATTAACCAATTTTTCTTACTTTTGTCTGAATTCAATAAAGCGACTAAAATTATTTAAAATTTTGAAGTTTACGGCTAGTCAGATTGCAGGGATATTAGAAGGTGAGGTTGAAGGCAACCCTGAGGTCGCCGTAGATAAACTTGCAAAAATTGAAGAGGGGGAAACCGGATCACTTACTTTTTTAGCTAATCCCAAGTATACACCGTATATCTACAGTACTGCGGCTTCAATTACGCTTGTAAATAAGGACTTTGTCCCTGAACAAGATATTTCCACTACGCTTATTAAGGTTGATGATGCCTACGAATCTTTTTCCAAACTATTGGAATATTATGATCAGGTAAAAAATAACCAGACAGGATTAGAGAACCCCGTATATGTATCAGAATCTGCGGCTTATGGTGAAGATTTTTATTTAGGCGCTTTTTCATATCTGGGAAACAATGTAAAAATAGGTAATGGCGTTAAAATTTACCCGAATGTCTATATAGGTGATAATGTTAACATTGCAGATAATGTTCTGATTTTTGCCGGAGCCAAAATTTATTCCGATACAATAATCGGGAAGGGATGTGTAATTCACAGCGGCGCAATTATTGGTGCAGATGGATTTGGTTTTGCTCCTAATTCAAATGGCCAATATAGTAAAGTACCTCAGATAGGTAATGTAATACTGGAGGAAAACGTAGATGTCGGTGCCGGAACTACAATAGACAGGGCTACATTAGGATCAACAATTCTAAGAAATGGGGTTAAACTGGATAATCAAATACAAATTGCCCACAATGTTGAGATTGGGGAACATACCGCTATTGCAGCTCAAACCGGTATAGCGGGATCTACAAAAATTGGTAAAAACTGTTTGATCGGAGGTCAGGTTGGTATTGTTGGTCATATCACCATAGGAGACAGGGTAAGGATACAGGCCCAATCAGGAATAGGTAGAAATGTAAAAGATGATGAAATTTTGCAGGGCTCGCCTGCATTAAACTATGGCGACTATAACAAGTCGTATGTTCATTTTAAAAATCTTCCGAAACTTGTGAACCGAATTAATGATATTGAAAAAAGAAGAGACGATAAATAGAATATGTCAAAACAGCGTACAATAGCAAATGAAGTAACATTGACCGGGGTAGGATTACATACCGGTGAGAATGTGAAGATGAAATTTGTTCCTGCACCTGAGAATCATGGATTTGCCTTTAAACGTGTAGATTTAGAAGGGGAACCCATTATTGAGGCTGATGCGAATTTCGTGGTGAATACTCAAAGAGGTACTAACCTCGAGAAAAGAGGAGTAAAAATCCAAACTTCAGAACATGTTCTTGCTGCACTGGTGGGTATGGATATAGACAATGTCCTGATAGAATTGGATGCTCCGGAACCCCCTATCATGGATGGCTCATCCAAATTTTTTGTTGAGGCCATTGAGAAAGCGGGCATCGTTGAGCAAAAGGCGGATCGTGAGCAATATGAAGTAAAAGAGGTAATCAGCTATAAAGATGAGGCCACCGGGAGTGAAATAACGGTGATTCCGGCAGATGATTACAAAATAACAACAATGGTTGATTTTGGCACCAAGGTTCTGGGAACCCAGAACGCTACTTTGGAGAAAATTGAAGACTTCAAAGAAGAAATTGCCGATGCCCGTACTTTTAGTTTTCTTCATGAATTAGAAATGCTACTGGAGAATGGGCTCATTAAAGGCGGAGATCTCAATAATGCGATAGTTTATGTAGATAAAGAAATATCGGAATCTACCATGAAGAAACTTGAAAAAGCTTTTAATAAGAAGAAACTATCTGTAAAACCCAATGGAATATTAGATAATCTGACGTTGCATCAGCCAAATGAAGCAGCAAGACATAAACTCCTTGATGTCATTGGAGATTTGGCACTGGCAGGGACCCGAATTAAAGGGAAAGTAATTGCCAATAAACCAGGACACTATGTCAATACGCAATTCGCTAAAAAACTTTCCAAAATTATAAAATTGGAAAAACGGAACAAAGTTCCTAAATACGATTTGGATCAGCCTCCTTTAATGGATATCACAGAAATTATGAAAATGTTGCCGCACAGGCCACCTTTCTTATTAGTGGATAAAATCATTGAATTATCTGATTCTCATGTAGTAGGGATGAAAAATGTTACAATGAATGAACCCTTCTTCGAGGGGCATTTTCCCGGAGCACCGGTAATGCCGGGGGTTCTTCAAGTGGAAGCTATGGCACAAACCGGGGGAATTTTGGTATTGAGCACTGTTCCCGATCCCGAAAACTACCTGACTTTCTTTATGAAAATTGACAATGTAAAATTTAAGCAACAAGTAATACCGGGGGATACCTTAGTATTCAAATGCGACCTTATTTCACCTATACGCAGAGGGATTTGCCATATGCAGGCCTATGCCTATGCTAATGGAAGATTAGTGTCTGAAGCTGAATTGATGGCCCAAATTGTAAAAACAAAACAAGAAGATTAGCATGAATCAACCACTGGCCTACGTTCACCCAGGCGCCAAGATTGCCAAAAATGTGGTAATAGAACCTTTTACAACTATCCATAATAATGTGAAAATTGGTGATGGCACATGGATAGGTTCTAATGTTACCATCATGGAAGGAGCCCGTATCGGAAAGAACTGTAATATCTTTCCCGGAGCAGTAATTTCAGCTCCTCCTCAGGACCTGAAGTACAATGGAGAAGAAACCACTGTTGAAATTGGGAATAACACTACCATCAGGGAGTGCGCCACTATCCATAAAGGCACCTCGGACAGGATGAAAACTGTTATTGGTAAAAATTGCCTTATAATGGCATATTGTCATGTAGCTCACGATTGCTTTGTTGGCAATAATTGTATATTCTCCAACAATTCAACGCTTGCCGGACATGTCACTATCGGAGATAATGTGATCCTTGCCGGACTTGTGGCCGTACATCAATTTGTATCTATTGGAAATCATGCTTTTGTAACCGGCGGATCTTTGGTCCGTAAGGACGTACCTCCTTATGTAAAAGGAGCAAGGGAGCCCATGTCATATGTAGGAATAAACTCTGTAGGTTTGCGAAGAAGAGGATTTAATTCTGATAAGATTCGGGAGATACAGAATATTTATCGAATCCTTTACCAACGAAACTATAACAATACCCAGGCGGTCCAAATCATTGAAGCCGAAATGGAGGCTACACCGGAGCGGGATGAAATCTTACAGTTTATTCGTGATTCTCAAAGGGGTATTATGAAAGGCTATTTTAGTACAAATTAAATTTTTATGGCAAATACATCTGATATTAGAAAAGGACTATGTATCAAATACAATAATGATATATATAAGATAATTGAATTTTTGCATGTGAAACCCGGAAAAGGCCCCGCATTTGTAAGAACTAAACTTAAAAGTGTAACCACAGGAAAGGTTTTGGATAATACATTCTCAGCTGGTCATAAGATTGATGACGTGCGGGTTGAAACAAGATCTTACCAGTTTTTATATGCCGAAGGTGATACCTATCATTTCATGAATACAGATGATTATAACCAAATTTCACTTCAGGAAGGTATTCTCGATGCACCGGGACTCCTTAAAGAAGGTGAAGTTGTAACCGTTATGTTTAATACGGAAGATAGTATGCCATTATCTGTTGATATGCCTGCCAGTGTTGTATTGGAAGTTACACATACGGAACCGGGGGTAAAGGGAAATACCGCTACAAACGCTTCCAAACCGGCAGTGGTGGAGACCGGGGCAAAAGTGAATGTGCCTCTTTTCATCAATGAAGGGGATAAAATAAAAATTGACACAGAAAAGGGCTCTTATATGGAAAGGGCCAAATAATATTGTATTAATTAACTGATATAAAATTAGTTACAATATTTAAATTAATGTATTAGTTCATATATAATTAATTTTAATTTTGAACATATAATTTGTGAAATTTCCAAAACAGTATACGTTAAAACAAATTGCAGGGATCATCAAATCTGAATATGTAGGAGCGGATGATTTTCCTGTTTATGGAATGAACGAAATACATGTTGTGGAGAAAGGAGATATTGTTTTTGTTGATCACCCCAAGTATTACGATAAAGCACTGAACTCTGAAGCTACGGTAGTCCTGATAAACAAAAAAGTAGCTTGTCCGGAGGGCAAGGCATTACTCATAACCAAGGATCCTTTTAACGATTTCAATACTTTAACAAATTATTTCAAGCCTTTTGAGAAAGCAGATTTGATGACATCAAAATCTGCCAAAATAGGGAAGAATACCCATATTCAGCCCAATGTATTTATTGGTAATAATGTCATAATAGGGGATGATTGTATTATTCATCCTAATGTTTGTAGGTGTCGCATTTCTTGGGTGGATTGTCTTTCAATCTTACTTTGCAACAAGGACATCTCTTGGTTTTCTACGTTCGGGTGGACGCGTAATCATTGAAGATCATGTTGATATTGGAGCACTTTGCTCTATAGACAGGGGTGTAACAGGCGATACCACAATTAAGAAAGGGAGTAAACTGGATAACCAAATACAGGTTGGACATGATACGGTTATAGGTGAGAAATGTTTAATCGCTTCGCAGACGGGAATTGCCGGCTGTGTAGTTATAGAGGATGAAGTCACTATCTGGGGGCAAGTAGGGATCATTAGTGGAATAACTATTGGCAGGAAAGCCGTTATAATGGCGCAAGCCGGTATTACGAGATCTCTTGAAGGAGGAAAAAGTTATTTTGGAAGTCCGGCCGGTGAATCGCGGGAAAAATTAAGAGAATTAGCGCATCTGCGCAATCTTCCTTCGATTTTAGAAGATTTAAACAAAGAATAAGCGTTTATCTACCTGATATTCGTTTTCAAAAATATATTTTTGCATATCAATAACTAAAATAGACAATGAGCGTACTTGTAAATAAAGATTCTAAAATAATTGTTCAGGGTTTTACCGGTAGCGAAGGTACTTTTCACTCAGAACAGATGATAGCCTATGGCACTAATGTAGTCGGAGGAGTAACACCCGGAAAAGGTGGTCAGGAACATCTGGGTAAACCGGTTTTTAATACTGTTGAAGATGCCGTTCAAAAGGCCGGAGCAGATACCTCAATTATTTTTGTACCACCGGCATTTGCTGCAGATGCCATAATGGAAGCAGCAAGCGCGGGCATCAAGGTCATTATAACTATTACGGAAGGTATCCCTGTAGCGGATATGGTCAAAGTAAATAATTATATTAAAAATAGAGATTGCACCCTAATTGGTCCTAATTGCCCGGGAGTGATTACACCAGACGAAGCCAAGGTAGGTATAATGCCGGGGTTTGTATTTAAAAAAGGGAACATAGGTATTGTTTCTAAATCCGGGACTCTAACTTATGAAGCGGCAGATCAGGTGGTTAGACAGGGTCTGGGAATCACAACAGCCATAGGCATAGGTGGCGATCCCATTATTGGTACTACGACAAAGGAAGCTGTGGAATTGCTGATAAATGATCCCGATACAGAATGTGTGGTCATGATAGGGGAAATAGGAGGGCAGCTGGAAGCTGACGCCGCTAAATGGTATAAAGCCAGCGGAAGTAAAAAACCAATTGTTGGTTTCATTGCAGGTGAAACAGCCCCTGCAGGCAGGACAATGGGGCATGCCGGTGCAATAGTTGGAGGAACCGACGATACCGCACAGGCAAAGAAACGTATTATGCGCGAATGTGGAATAAATGTAGTGGATTCTCCGGCGGAGATAGGTAAAAAAGTAAAAGAAGTGATAGGATAATTAAACTTTAGAAATAGATATTACCAAGAAGAAAATCCTGAATTGATCGGGATTTTTTTTAGCCTTTATGTGAAACAAAACCTATCTTTGGAATACTAGGAGTAAACAAAATTAGGATATGAAAATATTAGAAGGAAAGAATGTTATTATAACCGGTGCTAGTCGGGGTATAGGTATGGGTATTGCCCGTGTTTTTGCCGAACATGGTGCAAATGTTGCCTTTACGTTTAGCTCTAGTGAAGCTCCTGCACTGGAATTGGAAAAAGAGCTAAACACAAAAGGAATAAAAGCCAAAGCATATAAAAGTAATGCTGCGAACTTTACCGATTGTGAAAACCTTGTTACGAAGGTGTTAGAGGATTTTGGAGGAATTGATGTATTGATAAATAATGCGGGTATTACAAAAGATAACTTGTTAATGCGGATGCGGGAAGAGGATTTTGATACAGTGATTGAAATTAATCTGAAATCTGTTTTTAATATGACGAAAGCGGTACAGCGGACTATGTTAAAGCAGCGCAAGGGATCTATTATCAATATGAGTAGCGTGGTAGGGGTGAAAGGAAATGCCGGCCAGTCCAATTATGCGGCTTCCAAAGCAGGAATAATTGGGTTTACGAAATCTCTGGCCCTTGAACTTGGTTCCAGAAATATTCGATGCAACGCCATTGCACCGGGTTTTATTGAAACCGAAATGACGGACAAATTAGATGAAAAAACGGTTGAAGGATGGAGGGAGGCAATTCCATTAAAACGGGGCGGTACTCCCACGGATGTTGCTAACGCATGTTTATACCTAGCTTCAGATCTTTCTGACTACATAACTGGTCAGGTATTGAATGTTGATGGCGGAATGCTTACATAACACCTGTTAATACAACAGTTCTCAAACCTTAAGATGGACCTCCCCGTTTAAGAGGTTTAATCAACCAGGTACTATCCAGAAAGTTTCATGCAAACACAAACAGTATTCCTGATAATTCTTGCGGCTATCCTGGCTTTGGGGTTGGTTATTTTCCAATATTATTACAAGTCTAAAGGTAGGGGTGCCCTGTATTTAGCACTTTCTTCGTTAAGATTTCTGGCATTTTTTGGTATTTTTTTGCTACTTGTAAATCCCAAACTAACTAAGGAACAATATTCTATTGAGAAAACGAACCTCATTCTTTTATCGGACAATTCTTCCTCCATTGATCAATCCACAGGAATTGCTCAGCTCCTGCAAATAAGAAACCAAATTAAGAATAGTACTGATATCAAGGAAAGATTTAATCTTAAGGAGTATACCTTCGGGGCAGAGTTAAACACTTCAGACAGTTTGTCTTTTACCGAGAGAGCTACCGATATTGGTCGCAGCCTTTCATCTGTCAATGAAATATATGCTGGCAGCCCTACGGCAGTCTTGCTGCTATCGGATGGGAACCAGACATTAGGTGAGGATTATGAGTTTTATGGGGGAAGACAAAAGTTTCCAATTTATTCTTTTGCAATAGGAGACACAACAAGCTATCAGGATCTTAAAATAGATCAGTTAAATACAAATAAATATGCTTTCCTGAAAAATAGATATCCCATTGAAATATTTGTATCCTATCAAGGTGATAATACCGTAACAACGGTTCTTAATATTACTGAAGGGGGGAAAAATATTTACAAAGAACAGCTAGTATTGACCGAGAATGAGAATACCAAAATTATCAATACGTTATTGGATGCTTCTTCCGTGGGAATTAAAAATCTCAAGATAAGCCTTACTCCACTGGAAAATGAAAGGAATATAAACAATAACATCAGGCAAATTGGGGTAGAAGTCATTGATGAAAAAACAACTATTGCCCTGGTCTCCAAAATTCTTCATCCTGATCTCGGGACCATAAAAAAAGCAATTGAAAGTAATGAACAAAGATCTGTATCTATTGTAAAACCCTCCCGATCTTCTGATGAACTGGAGGAATTTGATCTGTTTATTTTGTACCAGCCGGATACATCTTTTGAAAATGTTTATTCCTATATAGAGAAAAAAGGGGTAAATATTTTTACGATTACGGGTCCCAAAACCGATTGGAATTTTCTAAACGAAATTCAGAATAGTTTTCAGAAAAATAGTTATGATCAAAAGGAAGAAGTTACACCGATTCTAAATCAGGGATTTACTCTTTTTGATATCACGGATTTTGATGTCTCAGAATTTCCTCCTGTTGAAACTACCCTGGGTGATTTACTTATTACTGCCTCTTATGAAAATTTATTGAGCCAACGCATTAAGGGGGTAGATATGAATGAACCTCTGTTTACTGTATTGGAAACAAATTCACGTCGGGAGGCCATACTTTTTGGTGAAAATATCTGGAAATGGCGTATACAGAGCTATCGCGATGAACAGGAATTTAAGAGGTTTGATGCGTTTATCTCAAAAATTATATTATATCTGGCAAAAAACAAATCGAGGGACAGACTAGAGCTAGATTATGAGAATATTTATCAGGGACTGAATGAAGCTACTATTAAAGCTTCTTATTTTGATGAAACTTTTGTTTTTGATAACAACGCAACCATAAACATAACACTGGATAATCCGGAAAAGAACCTTACCAGACAAATTCCTATGTTACTGAAAAACGGTTATTACGAAGCTGACATACGCGCACTTCCTTATGGGGACTATGGTTTTTCAGTCGATGTAGAGGGTGAAGGGCTATCAAAAAAGGGAAAATTTACAATCCTGGACTACGATTTGGAAAAACAATTATTATCCACCAATTATAAGAAATTGCAAAGGTTGGCCGGCAGTACCAATGCTTCACATTATTATCCATCTCAAGTCCCAGAATTTATTGAAGACATAATAAGGGATAATAGATATTTACCGGTTCAGAAAAGCAAGCAAAATGTCGTATCTTTGATCGATTTTAAAATTCTCCTGATTATCATTGCTGCGTCTTTGACGGCAGAATGGTTTCTCAGAAAATATAACGGACTAATTTAAAAAAAATATCAAATGGATAAATTACCAAAAATAGCATTGCCCGCAGTGTTTATAATAATTTTAGTGATTATAATTATTTCTAAATCAGCAGTTACTATTGGCTCTGGTGAAGCAGGCGTTCTTTATCGAACTTTTGGAAATGGCGTGGTGACTGATGAACCTCCTCTCAATGAGGGCTTTCATATTGTCGCACCCTGGAATAAAGTTTTTATTTATGAAGTTAGGCAACAGGAAGTTTTCGAAAAGATGAAAGTACTTTCCAGTAATGGATTGGACATTCAGCTTGACGCATCTGCCTGGTTTCAACCTGATTATGCTGCTCTAGGCAAATTACATCAGGAAAAAAGTGAGCAATATAAAGAGCGTATTCTTCTTCCTGCAATTAGATCGGCTGCTCGTAGTGTAGTGGGGAGATATACCCCTGAACAATTATACTCCAGTAAACGAGACGCTATTCAGGTTGAGATTTTTGAGGAAACTAAGAATATAGTTCAGGATCAGTATATACAATTAAATGAAATTCTTATTCGTGATGTTACCCTACCTCCAACAATTAAAGAGGCCATCGAAAGAAAACTAAAACAGGAACAGGAATCCCTGGAATATGAATTTCGTTTAGTTACGGCGGCAAAAGAGGCAGAAAAAGTACGTATTGAAGCACAGGGGAAGGCCGATGCCAATAAAATACTAAGCGCCTCATTAACCGATAAAATCTTACAGGATAAGGGTATCGATGCCACTTTAAAAATGGCAGAGTCTCCTAATTCCAAAGTAGTGGTTATAGGATCCGGAGGAGATGGGTTACCGCTTATTTTAGGAAATAATTAATTGTAATTAATTTTGAGAACTAAAAATTAATTCTAATTTTACATTCTAATGAAAATTCAAAATACACATCATCATTTGTACACTTGCGCTCAGGCGAGGTAGAAATGTATTGTTGTATTTCAAAATATATCTAACCCGTTTGAGCAATCAAGCGGGTTTTGCTTTTATATCTTTTTGATTGTTGAACATGAAAAAATGACTAATGGAGAAATTAAAAATAGCTATACAAAAGTCTGGAAGGCTTAATCAGGATTCTATAAAAATTCTAAAGGATTGTGGTATTTCTATTGATAATGGCAAGGACCAGTTGAAAGCTTCGGCCCGGAATTTTCCAATGGAAATCTTTTATTTGAGAAATGGGGATATTCCACAGTATCTGAAAGACGGTGTTGTTGATATTGCTATTATTGGAGAAAATGTACTTGAAGAAAAAGGTGGCAACATCGCTGTAGCGGAAAAACTGGGGTTTTCCAGATGCAGGGTTTCTCTGGCCATTCCCAGGGCCAGTGCGTATAATGGAATCAAAGATTTAGCAGGAAAACAAATTGCAACCTCTTATCCAAATACGCTCAATGCATACCTTTCGAACAAAGGTGTTCAGGCAGATCTTCACATAATCAATGGCTCAGTGGAAATTGCACCCAACATTGGACTGGCAGACGCTATCTGTGATATTGTATCCAGCGGGAGTACCTTGTTTAAGAATAACCTTAAGGAAGTAGAGGTGATGATGAATAGTGAAGCGGTTTTGGCTGTTTCACCCAGGATTAAAAGTAATCAGAATGAAATTCTGGAAGATCTGATCTTTAGAATAAAGTCTGTGTTGGCAGGAAGGCAATCCAAATATATTTTGATGAATGCCCCAAATGACAAGCTTGATGCGATTATTAAATTGTTGCCGGGCATGCGGAGTCCGACTGTACTGCCTTTGGCTGAAGAAGGATGGAGTTCAGTGCATACGGTAATAAATAAGGATAAATTCTGGGAAGTGATAAATGAGTTGAAACTCGCTGGCGCCGAAGGAATATTAGTGTGTCCGATAGAGAAAATGGTTCTATGAAAACAATATTGAATCCAAAGAAGACAGAGTGGTCAGCTATTTTACGTCGGCCTACTCAATCAGTTTCAGAAATAGAGGAATTGGTAATAGAAATCTTCAATGAAGTGAAGATGGAAGGCGATGAAACCCTAAAGAAATACACCAAACAATTTGATGGAGTTAAAATAATTGACTTAAAAGTAGCCCAGGCCGAATTTGATGAGGCCGAAACCCTGGTATCGTCAGAGTTAAAAAATGCGATTCAAACAGCTGCATCCAATATTAAGAAATTTCATGAAGCGCAGAAAACATCGAAAATTGAAATTGAAACGACGCCTGGTGTAATATGTTGGCAGGAAAAAAGGCCTATAGAAAAAGTTGGCCTTTATATCCCCGGGGGGACAGCCCCTTTGTTTTCAACTATTTTAATGCTTGCCATCCCTGCGAAACTGGCGGGCTGTACCGAGATCGTTTTATGTACCCCACCAGATAAAACCGGTAAAATAAACCCGGCAATCCTATACACCGCAAAACTTTGTGGTGTCTCCCAGGTTTATAAAGTTGGCGGTATACAGGCTATAGGGGCCATGACATTTGGAACGGAAAGTATTTCGAAGGTTTATAAGATATTTGGACCGGGAAATCAATATGTCACAGTGGCCAAACAAATAGCCACCAAATTTGGTGTAGCCATTGATATGCCTGCGGGTCCAAGTGAACTTTTGGTAGTTGCTGATGAATCTGCTAACCCGGCTTTTGTAGCCTCAGATCTGCTGAGCCAGGCAGAACATGGAGCAGATAGTCAGGTAATATTGGTGTCAACTTCCAAATCGCTCTTAGAAGAAGTGGAATTAGAATTGCAAAATCAAATCACCAATTTACCGAGGGAAATCATTGCCAGGAAGGCATTAGGTAATAGTAAGTTAATCTTTGTGGAAAATGATAAAATTGCCATTGAATTGATAAATGAATATGGCCCTGAACATTTTATTGTTTGTTGTAAAGACGAAGAATATTATATAAGAAATGTGGTGAATGCGGGTTCTGTTTTTCTGGGGAAATTTACTCCGGAAAGTGCTGGTGATTATGCATCGGGAACAAATCACACCTTACCCACAAATGGTTATGCGAAACAATTCAGTGGTGTTAACCTGGATAGTTTTATGAAAAGCATTACGTTTCAAAGAATATCAGAAACAGGTATACTGAACATTGGAAATGCCATAGAAGTTTTGGCAGAAGCAGAAGGCCTTATGGCTCATAAAAAAGCCGTCACGCTTCGTTTACAAAGCTTAAAAGGAAATAATAAATAGCGGATGTACAGAGGATAAAGATTATGACTTTTAACTTAAATAATCTGGTGAGAGAAAATGTGAGGAAGTTAAAGCCTTACTCTTCCGCGCGGGATGAATACATTGCAGATGGTTCCAAAAAGATATTTTTGGATGCCAATGAGAGCCCATATGTTAATGGAATCAATAGGTATCCCGATCCTCAACAGAGAAGTTTAAAATCTGTTCTGGCTAAAAGATATTCGCTCACAGAAGCAAACATTCTTCTGGGTAATGGGAGTGACGAAATTCTGGATCTGATCTTCCGGGCATTTTGTGAACCCCTGGAAGATAATATTATAACCGTGCCACCTACCTATGGAATGTATAAGGTATTGGCAGGAATTAATGCTATTGAGAACAGGGAGGTCTTATTGACTTTGGATTTTGAATTGGATGTAGAACAAATTTTGGAATCTATTGATGCAAATACCAAGCTCGTTTTCTTGTGCTCACCAAATAATCCAACAGGAAATAGTTTTTCTATCGCTCATATCACCCAACTCCTAAATAATTTCCACGGCCTGGTGGTGGTAGATGAGGCGTATATAGATTTTTCAGGAAAGAAAAGTTGGTTACCTAAATTAAATGAACATGAAAACCTCATTGTTACCAGGACATTTTCAAAAGCATACGGGATGGCTGGGTTGCGCCTGGGAGTATGTTATGCATCAGAAGGTGTTATAACAGTACTAAACCGGATAAAACCCCCTTATAACGTAAATGAGCTCACTCAAAAAAGGGCCTTTAGCATGATTAAGGACCTTGGCTTAGTGGAAGAGCAGATAAGTGAAATCTTAAAACAAAGAAAAGACTTGGTGGCACAATTAGGTCAGATAGGTTTTATAGAAAAAATATACCCCACAGATGCCAATTTCATATTGGTTAAAGTGGATAATGCGGACGAAAGGTACCGTCAGATATTAGATCGTGGGGTGGTTGTAAGGAACAGATCTGCCCAACCCCTTTGCGAGAATACCCTAAGATTTACAGTGGGCAATCCACAAGAGAACAAAACCTTACTCGAAGTATTAAAATCCTTGTAATGGAAACAAAACCGACAAAGAAAAAGGTCTTATTCATAGATCGCGACGGAACACTAATAGTGGAGCCGGCTGATGAACAAATAGATAGTTTTGAAAAAATTTCGTTCTATCCTGAAGTTTTTGGGTATTTGGGCAGAATAGCTAAAGAGCTGGACTATGAATTAGTAATGGTAACTAATCAGGATGGTCTGGGATCGGACACATTTCCTGAAACGACGTTTTGGCCCGTACATGATTTTATTCTAAAATGTTTTGAAAGCGAGGGGGTAAATTTTTCAGAAGTCCTGATAGACCGGACTTTCCCTCATGAAAAGGCAGATACCCGAAAACCGGGAACCGGCTTGTTGAAAAAATATTTCAATGAAGAATATGATCTTCAAAGTTCCTTTGTTATCGGGGATCGCCTTACAGATATGGAGCTAGCAAAAAACCTGGGTTCTGAGGGTATTTTTATAAATACGCAAACCAATTTGGGTACAAATGAAATCACCCTAAATCAAAAAGAATTGCAGCAGGTAATTGCGCTGGAGACTGCAAATTGGAGTGCTATTTACAATTTTTTAAAACTCGGAAAACGTAGGGCGGAGATTTCCAGAAACACCAAAGAAACTGAGATCGATATTAAACTAAATCTGGATGGTACCGGTGTGAGTAGAATTTCTACAGGCATTGCATTCTTTGATCATATGCTGGACCAACTTTCACGTCATGGAAATATTGACCTGGATATTAACGTAAGGGGCGATTTGGAGGTAGATGAGCACCATACTATAGAAGATACGGCAATTGCATTGGGTGAAGCATTTCATAAGGCTCTTGGTGATAAATTAGGAATGGAACGATATGGGTTTTGTTTACCCATGGATGACTGTTTGTCCCAGGTAGCTATAGACTTTGGTGGTCGTTCCTGGTTGGTTTGGGAAGCGGAATTTAATCGCGAAATGATTGGAAAGATGCCAACTGAAATGTTTTATCATTTTTTTAAATCATTTTCGGATGGCGCTAAGGCCAATTTGAATATAAAGGCAGAAGGAACAAATGAGCATCATAAAATTGAGGCTATTTTTAAGGCATTTGCAAAAGCGATCAAAATGGCCCTGAAGCGCGATGCGGAAAAAATGTTATTGCCTTCAACAAAAGGAATGCTCTAAAGAATAATTAAGAATACTATTTACCAAAGTTTTTAAGCAAATGAAATTGGTTATCGTAAATTATGGTGCAGGCAATATTCAAAGCATAAAGTTTGCTTTTAAACGACTTGGATATGACGCGGTGTTAAGTGATAAGGCCGGGGAGATTCAAAATGCCGATCGGGTAATATTTCCGGGAGTCGGAGAGGCCAGTAGCGCCATGAACAAGTTGATGGCCAGTGGATTAGATCAAATTATTCCAAATTTGAAACAACCTGTATTGGGGATATGCCTGGGCATGCAACTAATGTGTCACTCAACAGAAGAGGGAAACACGCTGGGGATGGGTATATTTAATACCGATGTTATAAAGTTCAGTAAGAAAGTTAAAGTACCTCAAATTGGATGGAATCAAATAACCAATCTTAAATCCAACTTGTTTAAAGACGTAAAGGAAAATGATCATATTTACCTGGTACATAGTTATTATGCCCCAATTTGTTCTGAGACCATTGCCATCTCAAATTATGAAATGCCTTATAGCAGTGCATTACAAAAGAATAATTTTTATGGGGTACAGTTTCACCCTGAAAAAAGCAGTAAAGTTGGAGCCAGGATTTTAAGAAACTTTCTGGAATTATAAAACGATATAAATGAACTCGAAGCCGAGTAATAGTGTAATAAAAATGGGGTATCGGTTTGACCCCAATGTTAACAAATAGCAATTGCGAAAGACATTTAATTTTCAAATTAGAGCTAGAAAAAAGGAGCAATGAGAATAATACCAGCCATAGATATTATAGATGGAAAGTGTGTAAGGCTATCACAGGGAGATTATAATACAAAAAAGGTATATAATGAAAACCCTTTGGAGGTAGCCGTCGAATTTGAGGCACATGGTATCCAGTATATACACCTGGTAGATCTTGATGGTGCTAAGGCAAAGCATATCATTAATTATAAGATTTTAGAAAGTATTGCCGCCAAAACAAACTTAAAAATCGATTTTGGAGGTGGGTTGAAATCCAATGAAGATTTGAAAATAGCTTTTGATTGCGGTGCGGATCAAATAACGGGTGGTAGTATCGCAATAAACGACCGGGAAACCTTTTTGGGGTGGATTGAAACCTATGGAGCTGAAAGGATCATCCTTGGAGCCGATGTCAAAGAAGAAAGGATCGCAATTACAGGATGGCAGCAAGAATCAGATAAAAAATTAATACCATTTGTAAAGGACTATCAACAAAAAGGGATTAGCTATGTCATTTGCACGGATATCAAAAAGGATGGGATGCTTAAAGGTCCGTCCATAGCATTATACAAGCGACTTCTGACAGCAACGGAAACTAATAAGACCGTAGTCAGCATGAGTGGTGTTGAAGATGTTAAAGTTCCGGGTATTAACCTTATAGCCAGTGGGGGCATAGCCAACTATGAAGATTTACATGCATTACAGGAAATTGGATGTGAAGGTGCAATACTTGGGAAGGCTATTTATGAAAATAAAATTAGTTTAAAGCAATTAGAACATTTTATCTTAACATCATGAATGAGGTTCAGGACAAATGGATGATAGAGTTCCTGGAGAATTCCAGTTTTAGATTGGAAGAAAGTACCAGAATGATTAAAATTAGTTTGGCAGCTGTTAAAGAAGAGAACGTTTGGAAAAAACCAAATGAATCATCCAATAGTATTGGTAATCAAATACTGCATATTTGTGGTAATATGACACAATATATTATCGCATCCTTAGGTAATCTAGATGATTTTAGAAAGCGGGATGAAGAATTTTCTACGACTGCCGGATATTCCAAAAAGGAACTTATTCTTAAACTTGAGGATACTGTTGATAAAGCTAAATCGGTACTAAAAAATTGCAATAGCGAGCAGTTATTGAAGAAGCGTGTAGTTCAGGGATTCAACCTTTCCGGAATCGGCATTGTAATGCATGCAGTTGAGCACTATTCTTATCATACGGGTCAGGTTGCATTTTGGACTAAACTGATGGTAAATAAGGACCTGGGGTTTTATAATGGAAGAGATCTGAATATTAAAAACAAACAATAGAGAATGTTGACTAAAAGAATAATCCCTTGTTTAGATATTAAGGACGGACGAACCGTAAAGGGAATTAATTTTCTTGATTTGAGGGATGCGGGCGATCCTGTGGAACTCGCAGAAGCATATGCAAACGAAGGTGCCGATGAATTGGTTTTTCTCGATATTTCAGCAACCGAGGAAAGACGCAAGACCCTTGCTAACCTGGTAAAGCGGGTCGCCGAAAAAGTCAATATCCCTTTTACCGTTGGCGGGGGGATTTCTTCGGTGGAAGATGTAGATATTCTCCTTCACAATGGGGCAGATAAGGTGTCTATAAATTCTTCAGCCGTAAAAAACCCTGATCTGATTAATGAGCTGGTGGCTAAGTTTGGCTCCCAATGTATTGTCGTAGCCATTGATGCAAAAAGGATTGATGGGATGTGGAAAGTGCACCTGGTTGGAGGTAAAGTACCAACCGATTTGGAGTTGTTTCAGTGGGCAAAAGAAGTTGAGGAAAGAGGAGCAGGGGAGATATTGTTTACATCCATGGACCATGATGGAACAAAAAATGGTTTTGCCAATGAGACCCTGGCAAGGCTCTCAACAGAACTTAATATTCCAATAATTGCATCGGGTGGAGCAGGAAACATGGAGCATTTTATTGATACTTTTAATGAAGGCAAGGCCGATGCAGCATTGGCTGCCAGTGTTTTTCATTTTAAGGAAATGGAAATTAGAGATTTGAAAAAAAAGTTACAGGATCACGGTATTCCTGTAAGGTTATAGTTGAATTTTACCCTGATAAAAAGACACATACAATGGAAGTAGCATTTGATAAAAGTAAAGACGGTCTTGTACCGGCAATTATCCAGGATTATACAACAAAAAATGTACTTATGCTGGGTTATATGAGTGAAGAAGCATTGTCCCGGACATTAGAAACCCGAAAGGTTACTTTTTTTAGCAGGAGTAAAAACCGATTATGGACCAAAGGAGAAGAAAGCGGTAATTATTTAAACCTAGTGGATGTTGATCTTGATTGTGACAAAGATACGCTATTGATCACTGCTAATCCTGAAGGGCCGGTATGTCATAAGGGAAGCGATACCTGCTGGAATAAGAAGAATGACCAAAATTTTGGTTTTCTAACCCAGCTGGAAGCTATAATATTAAATAGAAAAGAGAGTCTGGACAATGACCAAAGCTATGTTAACTCTTTATTTAAAAAAGGAATTAACAAAATTGCCCAGAAAGTAGGTGAAGAAGCCGTGGAGACTGTTATTGAAGCTATGGATAATAATGATCAGCTTTTCCTCCAGGAAAGTGCCGACTTACTTTTTCATTACCTTATTTTGTTACAGGCCAAAGGCTTTCAGCTTAATGATGTTGTAGATGTTCTAAAGAGCAGGCACTAAACACATGCATCCGAAATCTTTAAGTTTTCTTAAATAGTGTATCTCATTTTCTGAAATGTAGTATTTTTAGAAAATGACTATGAAAACAGGAAAAGGCTTTCGTTTTTTTAATTACGAGGCTCCGGAACTTACCCCTTTTGAAAAACTTTTTGAGATTTTTCAGGAACTTATTACACATACATCCGGAGACGTAGATGAAGCCCTTGATTGGCTGAGGGAATTGGATAAAGAATATGAACTTACAGACGAGAACTATACCATTGATGATTTTATAGAGGATCTTAAAGCAAAGGGCTATTTAAGAGAGGAGATAGAAAATACGGGGGGTGAAGGAGAAGGTGAACCGGGAGAAGGAACTTTATCTATTACCGCCAAGATGGAACGAATTATTCGCCAACGTGCTTTAGATCAGATTTTCGGTAAGCTAAAGAGAAAAGGCTCTGGGAACCATAAGACAGGAAAAACTGGTCCGGGCGATGAACATACCGGTGATTTCAGAGAATATCGCTATGGAGATTCTTTAGAACATATCTCGATGACGGAAAGTCTCAAAAATGCCCAGATAAATCATGGTATGGATAACTTCTCGCTTACAGAAGACGATCTGGTAGTTGAAGACACGCATTATAAGGCACAAATGAGTACTGTACTCATGATAGATATAAGCCATTCCATGATTTTATATGGTGAGGACCGTATAACCCCTGCTAAGAAGGTAGCTATGGCTTTAGCCGAGTTAATTACGACAAGATATCCTAAGGATACTCTGGATATTCTGGTTTTTGGTAATGATGCTTGGCCTATTCCAATTAAAGACCTTCCTTATTTAAAGGTAGGGCCTTACCATACCAATACAGTTGCAGGATTGCAGCTTGCGATGGATATGCTCAGAAGAAAAAGGAATACGAACAAGCAAATATTTATGATTACAGACGGTAAACCGAGTTGCCTGAGAATGCCCGATGGGACTTACTATAAGAATAGCGTTGGCCTTGACGATTTTATTGTGGAGAAATGTTATAATACTGCAAGGCAAGCCAGGAAATTGCATATTCCTATAACCACATTTATGATAGCACAGGATCCTTATTTAAGACAATTTATAAGGCATTTTACCGAAGCAAATAAAGGAAAAGCCTTTTTTACAGGATTGGATGGTTTAGGTGAAATGATATTTGAAGACTATGAACAAAATAGAAAAAAAAGATTAAAGTAAAGGTTTATAAAAAACAACTAAGATACTGTTATATAAATATATAAAATTTTATGAAAGAGAATTTTGCAAAAATCACAACCCTTGGGGAGCTTAAAGCATCAGGCTATGAAAGCAAGAGCATTAAGGATGAACTTAGATTGAATTTATTGGACAAAATAAGTAAGGGTGAAAATGCTTTTCAGGGTATTTGGGGTTATGAGGAATCCGTAATTCCTGAACTGGAACGCGCCATTTTGTCCCGGCATAATATTAATTTATTGGGCTTAAGGGGTCAGGCTAAAACCAGATTGGCAAGGCTAATGGTAAATTTACTTGATGAGTGGATCCCGATGGTACAGGGTTCTGAAATAAATGATGACCCTCTGAATCCTTTATCGCGTTTTAGCAGGGAGTTAATTAAGGAGAAAGACGATAAGACGCCTATCTCCTGGTTACACCGGTCAGATCGTTTTTATGAAAAACTGGCAACTCCGGATGTTACAGTTGCTGATTTAATAGGTGATGTAGACCCTATTAAGGCTGCCAACATGAAACTGTCCTATGCCGATGACAGAGTTATCCATTTTGGAATGATCCCGCGTTCTAACCGCTGCATTTTTGTGATTAATGAATTACCGGATCTTCAGTCAAGAATTCAGGTCTCTTTATTCAATATTTTACAAGAAGGAGATATTCAGATAAGAGGCTTCAAATTGAGACTACCGTTAGATATTCAATTTGTATTTACAGCCAATCCTGAAGATTATACGAACAGGGGAAGTATCGTTACACCTTTAAAAGACAGGATTGGATCGCAAATTCTTACGCACTATCCCGGGGAAATTGAAATTGCCAAAAAAATAACCAAACAGGAAGCCCAATTGGATAAAAGGCAGTCAGAATCTATTTATGTACCTGAACTGGCGAAGGATTTGCTCGAACAGATTAGTTTTGAAGCACGTAAGAGTGAATATGTAGATTCAAAAAGTGGCGTGAGTGCACGTACCAGCATAACGGCATTTGAAAACCTCCTTAGTACTGCTGAGCGAAGGGCCTTAATCTCCGGAGAGGATAAGACTCAGATTAGACTTAGTGATTTTATGGGGGTAATACCTGCTATAACGGGTAAAATTGAACTGGTTTATGAAGGAGAACAAGAAGGCGCTGACGCAGTAGCAATTATACTCTTCGAAGAAGCCATAAAAACGCTATTCCCTAACTATTTCCCAAAGATTGAAAAGCTAGAGCATAAGGAAGCTGTGGGCCCTTATGACAATTTAATCAATTGGTTTTTTGAAACTGAAGGATTTGAGCTTATGGACAATTTGACGGATAAAGAATATAAGAAATTGCTAAATAGTATTCCTGAATTAAATGCCTTGTTAGATAACTATCAGCCTGATATCAGTCAACAGGATGCCTTTTTTCTTAAAGAATTTTTATTATGGGGTCTCGTGGCTTACAAAAAATTAAGTAAAAGGAGATTTCAAAAGGGGTATCAATTTAAAGACCTCTATGGCAGTTATATCAGTAAATTATAAACTAATAATATAAAAAAAAGCCCTTATTGATAAGGGCTTTCTTGTTCATAGCAATTTTAATCCTCTCCCTTATACGGGAGGTTAGCATAAAGGAAGTTGCATATTATTGGCCAATAAAATCAATAATTTAGGTTTTATGCAAGTCCCATACTCCTATAGTAGCCGAAAAAACCAAAGCTTCCTTACACTACTAAAACAAAAATATTAGGGAATGCATTTACCCTGGAAGATGGGACTTCAATTATTGATGCTATTTAATTTGATGAGTTTATAAAACAATTACTGTTTGCTTAAAATCTAAAGACCTTGAATTTACATCCAAGGTCTTTTGCATCGCCATAACATAATAGAAAATTATTATTGCCACGAATCTATATTCTCATTAATATTATCAAAGTTATACGGCCCCACCAATTGCATTCTGTGTTTAAATGTCAATATGGTCAGTAAAAGCAAAAAGAATTGTAAAAGGAGAATAGTTGCGCCTATTGGTACAAACGTTTTTGGCATAATATGATCCTGGTATTCAGAATAACTCATAAGAATATATCCGGTATCCATTATCTTAAAAATATAAATTAGAAATATGCCGTACATGGCATACTCCAGATTGCGCATCTGAGGATCGGTATATTCATGCTCCTTAATCTTAAACCAAAGGACATACAGAAAAATAAAATGAATAACAGTTAATAATGGAAAAATATAGTTGTCAAATTTGAAAAAATAAAACCTATTGGTATATAAGCCATAAAAATTGAAAATTATTAGGATTGCAATTACAAGAATAGACAATAACATGCATCTCCTCCAGGAAAAAAGTTTTAAAAGTGCCTTCATATTAGTAGGTTTCAAGGCTTTTGGGGAACCTTGTTGCAAAATTTAACGCAGGCCCATATTCTTTATTTGAAAATTTTCGATGAAACGCAGACAATGTTGAGTAACCTCAAAAAGTTGTTGCGAAAATACCATGAAATCCTTTTTAGAATGTTTTCAATGCATTGAGTTGTACCAATCCGGAGGATTAATTCTGAAAATAGGAGGGAACCCTATTTAAGTAAATATTTGATTGATATAAAAAAGGCACATAAATGAATATGTGCCTATAGGTAAGGTGTTTTCTGCCTAAGAAATCCAATTGCGTTTTTCAGCTATCCTTGCGAACTGTACTAGTAATACCCCAATTATGATTACACCCAAAGGAATAATAAGGCCCTGGACCTGTCCGAAGACTTCTATAGAATTCGACATAAAAAAAGAATAAAGCATTTGCCCCAGTATGCCTATGAGGGATAATACAAATAATGGTTTGGCCCATCTTTTTCTAAGTAATAAGGCAATGCAAGCCAGGAGTCCGCCCCATACTGCTATGGCAAATGCAGCTGTAACCCATGCCGGCGCACTCTCAATAAGGGCCAATTGGTCTGCAGTGTATTCAGCTTTCATCTCGTCTGTCATGTAGGCCTGACCCAGATATGACATAACTCCCATAAGGTTCCACAATAGTGCAAGAATACTTGCAATCCAAAACCACGCAGGAGGTTTTGTTGTTGTTTTTTGATCCATTTTGTTTAGGTTTTATTGGTTAGTAGTGTACAAAATACAAAAAAAGCGGGTTTTGTTTTAGATAATTCACAAATTACAAGTTTTAAAGGGGGTTAGAATATAACTTAGTAAGCGCAATCTTTCGGTTAATTTTTGAAATTTAAGTGCTATGTTTATTCATCGATCAAACACGAATCAGGGCTTATGAAAAGACGCTATTATTATTTGGTATGGGTTCAATTTTTAGGATTCCGATATAGTGGATGGCAAAAGCAACCGGGGCAAAGAACTATTGAAGGAATGCTTTCAAAAACACTTAAATTCATCCTGCCGCAGCAAAGATTTAAAATCCTTGGCGCCGGTAGGACAGATGCAAAAGTTTCGGCATTAGATGCTGCATTTGAGTTAATCATTGAAGAAACGCCTCTTACCGATAATGAAGAGTTTATTAAGAACTTTAATATTAACTTACCAGCTGATATTAAGGTATTTAAAATAGATAATATTACTAAAGACTTTAATGTTATCCAGCATAGTAAATCTAAGGAATACTGCTATATATTTTCCTTTGGTGATAAGAACCATCCTTTTTGTGCACCGTATATGGCTAATATTACTGAAGATCTCAATCTGGATGTTATGATAAAGGCTGCGGCACTCTATGAAGGAACCCACAATTTCAAAGCCTATACAGCAAAACCCGGGAAGAATACGCAATTAGTAAGGACAATAACTAAATGCGAAATAGTTGAAAATACGCTTCTAACCGCCAATTTTTTCCCAAAACGCAGTTATATGCTTCGTGTATGTGGTAAAGGTTTTATGAGGTATCAGGTTCGGATGATTATGGGTGCCTTAATCCAATTGGGTAAAGGCCGCCTAAAGATAAAAGATATTGAATTATCACTAAAAGAGGGCACAGACATTAAATTGTCTTATGTAGCTCCGGGATCCGGCTTATTATTGAACCACCTTGAATTTGAATAAGCCCGATAAGCAGATTTTTTGTAAATTGAAATAAATGATTTTTTATGCCAAATTGGGGTTACATATTGCTCATAGTTCTTCTGGCTTACGTTGTGATTAGTATACTTCTTTATTTTCTCCAGGATTACTTAATGTTTAAACCAGAAAAACTCCCAAAGGATTTTCTATTCCAATATGAAAATCAGGAAATTGAGGAATACAACGTGGAAACAAGAGATGGTGCAGTAATCAATGGACTTAGATTTAAAGCGGCACAACCTAAGGGGATTGTCTTTTATCTGAAAGGCAACTCCAAGAGTATAAAAGGCTGGGGGAAGTTTGCCGTTGATTTTACAAGACACGGTTATGATGTTTTAATGGTAGATTACAGGGGATTTGGGAAAAGTACGGGCAGACGCACACAGAAAGCTATTAAACGCGATATGCAGGTCATCTACAATAAGATAAAGGAAAATGTAAACGAAAAATATATTATACTTTACGGTCGTTCTTTAGGTTCAGGTTTTGCGACTAAACTGGCATCTATGAACAATCCAAGAATGTTGATATTGGATGCCCCTTATTACAGTTTAAGTAAGGTAGCTAAGAAATACATTCCATTTATGCCTCTTTCATTATTGATTAAATTTCCTATGCCAACGTATAAATGGTTACAGTACGTAAATTGCCCAATCCATATTATCCATGGCACGGATGATAAATTGATACCATACAAAACTAGCGTCAGGCTTTCGAAGATTAAACCAAAGTCAACTACCCTGCATACCGTCATTGGGGGAGGACATAAGAATCTGAATACATTTGAATCTTATCATAAGATGTTAAGTGAAATCATAACTACCAGGCCAAAAGAAGTTGACCTCACAGGTTCAAGTATTCATGTAAAACACAATGTAAAGGTTTAAATGGTAAAACTAAAAAGAACGGTTCTATTACTTTTATCTGCTTATCTACTTATTTCTACTATGTTATATATTCTTCAGGAAAAACTAATTTTTTTACCATCTAAATTACCGACGGATTACGAGTATTCTTTCAACCACCCTTTCGAGGAAATTAATATTACTTCTTCAGATGGAGCAATACTAAATGGCATTCATTTTAAACAAGACCAGCCAGAGGGGGTTATTGTATATTTTCATGGAAATGCAGGAGACCTTTCGCGCTGGGGTGAAATAGCGCTCTTCTTTGTCGAAAAACAATACGATGTAATAGTAATGGATTACAGAACCTATGGCAAAAGTACGGGGAAGCTCAGTGAAGAAGCGCTTTTTAGCGATGGGCAGCTATTTTATGAGTACGCTTCGAAATATTATGATGAATCATTAATTACTCTTTATGGACGTTCTTTAGGTACAGGGATTGCTACCTGGGTAGCCTCCCAAAACAGTCCGTTTCGGCTCATCCTGGAAACTCCTTATTACAGCCTTCTGGACCTGGGTCAAATTCGTTTTCCGTATTTACCGGTTAAGTGGTTTTTAAAGTATCCCTTAAAAACGCATGAGTTCATTTCGGATGTTAGTTGTCCAATAGCATTTTTTCATGGAACTGAAGATAGGGTAGTGCCCTATGATTCCGGAGTTCGACTTTTCAATTCGGTTCCAAAGCCTAATAAATCATTCTACACCATCCAGGGAGGCAGGCATAATAATTTAAAGGAATTTTCCGTCTACAGAGAAGGTATTCAGGAGCTTCTGTTGTCTTATCAGTCAAATAAATCCGAAGACAAGTAGCGGTCACCACGATCACAAATAATAGAAACAATAAGACCACTTTTAAGGGTGTCCGCTAGTCTTAGTGCTGCTGCAGTTGCACCACCACTGCTCATACCCGCAAATATCCCTTCTTCTTTTGCGAGTCTTTTCGCCATAATCCTTGCCTCATCTTCACTAACTTCCATTATCTGATCAACTTTGGAGGGATTAAAGATTTTAGGCAGGTATTCTTTTGGCCATTTTCTGATTCCCGGAATTTTGGATTCATCCTCCGGTTGTACGCCTACAATGGTAATATCTTTGCTTTGTTCTTTTAAAAAGGTAGAGGTTCCCATTATTGTACCTGTGGTTCCCATTGAGGATACAAAATGTGTAACCTTTCCTCTTGTATCCCTCCAAATTTCCGGACCGGTTGTTACATAATGTGCTTTCCAGTTATCATCATTGGCAAATTGGTTGAGCATTTGATAACCCTCTTTTTTAACTTTAGCTTCCGCATAATCCCTGGCACCTTCAATACCTATTTCTGCATTGGTCAAAGTAACTTTTGCCCCGTAGGCACGCATAGTTTGAACCCTTTCTTTAGTAGAATTTTCGGGCATTACCAGTTCAATATTCAAATCATAAATACCGGTGATCATAGCCAGGGCTATCCCCGTATTACCACTGGTTGCCTCTATTAATTTACTTTCTTTGGTAATCTCGCCACGATCAATCCCACTTTTAATCATATGGTAAGCAGCCCGGTCCTTAACACTGCCCCCGGGATTATGTCCTTCCATTTTAAAAAGGAGCGTTACCTCCGGGTTCTTGTTTAAAGATCTGGAGCTTACCAAAGGTGTATTTCCTATCAGATCTATTAGGTTATGAGGCATTGGTTGAAGTCTTTATTTTTATTTGGGGATTGTGAAAAACAGTAGAATTTGCCGGTACAGAAGAAGTTACCCACGCGTTACCGCCAATAACGGAATTTTCTCCCACAATTGTTTCACCACCCAAAATAGTAGCATTTGCATATATGGTAACGTTATCTTCGATGGTAGGATGGCGCTTTGTCCTTTCCAAATGCTTGGCTACATATAAGGCACCTAAAGTGACCCCCTGGTAGATTTTCACATTGTTCTTGATTATTGCCGTTTCGCCAATGACTACCCCGGTTGCATGATCAATAAAAAATGACTTGCCTATGTGTGCTCCCGGGTTTATATCCACGCCGGTTTGTCTGTGTGCATATTCCGTCATTAATCTTGGTACCAATGGAAACCCTTTATTGTATAACTCATGGGCCAAACGATAAATAGCTATTGCATAAAAGCCGGGATAGGCCATATATACTTCTTCAATAGAAAGGGAAGCCGGGTCGCAACTTACAATGGCCTCTGCATCTAAGTTTAATTTTTCAAGGACAGCAGGAAGTGTTGCCAAATAATTTCCCCAAATTTTGGCACAGGGTTTCTCTACATCCCAACAGGCCAGATTTATTAAAGCATCAAATTGAATTTCTAAAGATTCAATATTCTGCTCAACAGGTGTTTCAATATCGAACAAAGTTAGAAACAATAGGTCGGTGAAATCTTCCACATTCCTTTTTAAGCGATACCGCAGATTCGGTTGTTTCTTGTTTTCGATGATTTTCTTAATAATAATTGACTTGTCCATGCGCAGGAATTAAGAGCCAAAATTAACCAATATTTAAAAAGCATCTGTTCTAAAATGGTTAACTTTAGTATAAATTTTATACCCTTTAGTCGCATGGAAAATTCAGTAATTACTAAAGATGTACTCCATTTTTTAGATCAGTTAAAAAATAATAATAACCGTGAGTGGTTCGAGAAAAACAAAGCTCATTTCAAGTCTTTGGAAGCTGAGGTTAAAAGTTTCTACCAAATTCTGATGGAAAAGATGAAGGAGCATGATGAAATTGAAAAATTAAAAATGTTTCGTATTTACAGGGATGTAAGATTTTCCAAAGATAAAACTCCATACAAATCTCATTTTGCCGGATCCTATTCAAGGGCGGGAGCAAAACTACGGGGAGGATATTATTTACAAATAAGGCCGGGAGAATCTTTTATAGCAACAGGTTTCTGGCAACCCAATAAAGAAGATCTTTTTCGTATCCGCAAAGAGTTTGAACTTGATGCCGCTGAATTTAGAGAACAAATAAACAAGTCGCCTTTTAAGAATACCTGGGGAGAACTGGTCGGGGATGAAGTAAAAACTGCTCCCAAGGGATTTAGCAAGGATGATCCAAATATTGACTTAATACGAAAGAAGGCATTTATATTTGTACGAAACTTTTCGGACAAGGAGGTTCTGGACAAGAATTTTATAGATGAAGTAAACAAATCCTTTAAAGAAATCAGGCCCTTTTTTGATTTGATGAGTGAAATCCTTACGACCAACCTAAATGGAGAATCCCTTTTAAACTAACACTGAAATCTCGAAAGTTTGAATCTGATCTTTTAGGCGCTCAACAACCATACTCATCATTCTCTTATTTAAAGCCGATGAGTTTTGGATATAACATTTATATTCTTCAACCGTAAATTGTCCAATTACCATTCCTTTTAGCGAGTTTCTGAATTTAATGTCTTTTTGGATTGCATTTTCTATGTAATCCAGGCGTCTTTTAATGCTTAATTCATAAAATGCATTCTTATGTTTGATGACATAATTCTTAAACGCTTCCAGTAAAAGCGGGTTCTGAAATTTGATAATAGGACGCAACGTTTCATTCTGGAATCGCTCATCTTTACTCATGTCAGGGGTTACTTTTGCGTTTGGAATCTCCGGTCTGATATTCAGGAGGTCAGCAGATCTTTGGTTCATCTGAAGAAGTTTCTTTAAAATTAGAAAATACCTTATCTATGCTTTACGCAGGGATCAATTAGTTGTTAACCGGGTTATGAACAAGTGAAAAATGACTAAGAGTGATCCTAAAGTATGTCTAAATAGCAGTGCATACATAAGTTCCGTATATCCCAATGTCTTTGGAAAGTAAAAAGGGGGATTAGTACAAATCCCTCTCAATGTCTTCCTTCGGAAATCTGATAAATTTTAGCTGTCTTCCGGAAGAGTCAAATGATTTATATGTATTTTCAACACCGTTTTGAACAAACAAAATAAACTATGAAATTTGGTAAAGTTGACCGACCGGACCTGATAGATTTTACACTTCCTGAAGACCATCCAGACTTGCCAATTCTATTACAAAAGGTAGTCAGGACAAATTCATTTAAAATTTATGTGGGCTGTGCAAAATGGAATCGGCAGGACCTAAAAAATTTTTATCCACGGGGGATCAAAGATGAATTAAGCTATTATAGTCGTCAATTCAACAGTATAGAACTCAATGCTACCTTTTATCGCATATTCCCAGCTGAACAATATCAGAGCTGGCACGATATAGTGCCCGATGGATTTAGGTTTTTTCCCAAAGTGGTACAAAATGTAAGTCATTTTAGACGCCTGAACGATATGGCTTATCCTGTATTAGACAATTTCCTTATGGCTATAGCAGGTTTTAAAGATAAGCTGGGTACAACCTTTTTACAATTGCATCCCAACTTTGGCCCTAAAAACTGGGACAGGGTCTTACGATTAGTCAATTACTGGCCTGAAGAATTTCCACTTGCCCTCGAATTCAGGCATACGGAATGGTTTAATGATGAATATGTTTCAAACGAACTGTATCATCTACTGGAGGAAAAGAATATAGCCAATATTCTGGTTGATACGGCAGGAAGAAGGGATGTTATGCATATGCGCCTTACCAACAACGAGGCTTTTATACGTTTTGTTGGTGCCAACCATCCAAGTGATTATGACAGGCTTGAGGAATGGGTTGAACGCCTTTGGTATTGGCATAAGCTGGGACTGGAGAACATTCATTTTTTTATCCATCAGAACATGGAATTGGAATCTCCTTTGCTGGCCGCTTTCTTTATTGAGAAAATTAATGCAAAATTCAAGACTAAACTCAATGTGCCAATTCTTCTGTAATCGTTGACCGGAACTTAATAAGTAGCCCCCACTTCAACAAAAGTATTCTTGCTGTGATACCTTGGACGTTCGGGAACAGCCATGCAACAAGTTGAGCCAAGGTAGAACAGCGCTAATTCATCCAGTTTTTCAATGCCACTCCCAATAGAGATCGTATCTGGAAGTTTTATTGTCCCAACGGCAGGACCTCCAACAATAGATAAATGCCAAATTCGACCTTTACTATCTGTAATATCAATGTTGTAGCGTTCATTTGTAAATGCCGGTAATGATGGATCTTGTTTATAAATCCAGGGTCTTAGCACTATAAGGTCACCCGGTATGTGTTGTATTCTCGTGATAATTCCTTTTACCGGAGCATGAATCCGATGGTAGTTTTTGTTATGTAAAAAAATATTTGAAAAACAATAGTCGTCAGGAATACTTCCCCTGGAAAGGCCAAAAATTGTTTCAATAAACCGTTCGTCGCTTTTGACTTTAGTTGTACCCATATCCCGGACAAAGCCCTCATCACAAAGCAATCCTTCACATGGCCATATCCACATACTTCTGTTTTCAGGAAGGGTTTTGAACCTGCGAATAAAAAAATCCTGAAAACTTTCAAAAGTATTTTTTCCTTCAGGGGGTTGAAATTTATCGAGATAACACGAATCCGCGTAATAAAACCTTACATAAGGAGCGATGAAATGTTTGGTAAACGGTTTATTGTAAAGCTTAGCGTAAAATGACGATATTCTGCGTTGCAATTTACCCGGAAGTGCACCCCATAAACTAACGGACATAAACTTATATAAATTAGCCCGCCACTGAGGGATCTTAAATACCGTAAAATATGGATCCGAATTATGATAGGCTATTCCCCGGGCCTCCATGATGGTCTAGATGTAATTTTCGAAATCTGTGTGACTTTTCTTCAGGGAATTACATTCCGACTTTCTCTCGATTTGAATATGGGTCTCATGAATTCCGGCCTGCTTATCCGATTCGGAAGGAGGTTCGTCAATATAATTGGAGAAAAAAGAAACAAGAAGGGCAACGAAGTATTTACTGATTGTTTGCATGTTGAAAATTGTTTAGGTACCTAAATCTATCCAATTTAAAACCGCTGTAGAAAGCAATTAAGAAAACTTTATTGTTAGCTTAACATTATTTATAAGTCTTAGCTAATTATTTGTTAATAAGACTAGTCTGATTAGTTAAGCTTCCATAAGTGACTAATCCCCTAGAGATGCGGCATATGCCTGAACCTCGTCCAGTACCCTAAGTAAATTGCCTCCCCATAGTTTATCAATTTCGGATTCGGAATACCCTCTTTGCACCAATTCCAAGGTAACATTGTATGTTTCGGAAGCATCTGCCCACCCTTTGATACCACCACCTCCATCAAAGTCCGAGCTGATACCTACATGGTCAATTCCAATCAAATCAACCATATAATCAATATGATCTACGAAGTCAGCAACGTCCACTTCAGGTGGGACGTCGTTTCTATCGGCTACCATTTCTTTTGCTAATTCATAGACTTTACCGGAATTCTCAAGATAATCCTCAATTTGTTTCTCGGAGAGTTTCCCTAGCTGCGATCTTTCAACCCACATTATTCCAAGTGAATCTGCAATGTCCTCATAGATCTTTTTCATATAGGCCTCCCTATTCTCATGTTTGGATGTATTCAAATAGGCGTCCAGGGCCACGGTTTGTACTACACCACCATTTTCTTTTAATAATTTCAATTGCTCATCATCCAAATTTCTGCTATGATCGCATAGTGCACGGGCAGAAGAATGAGATGCTATTACGGGGGCTTTGGAAAGGGATAATATTTGTAGCATAGATTCTCTGGAAACATGAGATATGTCAACCATAATACCCAGTCTATTCATCTCATATACAGCTTTTTTACCTAGATTACTTAAACCATTATTTAACCAAATATTATCCTTTTCTCCGGTATGTGAATCACAAAACTGACTATGACCATTATGGGCCAGAGAGATATACCTTGCACCCAGTTTATGATACGCCTCAAACTGTGTCAAATCTTCTCCGATAGGAAAGGCATTTTCAACGCCAATCATTGCAACTTTCTTGCCTGATTCAATTATGCTCCTTACTTCCTTTGAAGTTCTGGCTAGTTTAATTTCATTTGGTGCCAAAGAATCACACAAACGATGAATGGCATTAAATTTTGCCATTGCATTCAATTTTGCCTTATCATAACCTTCCTGGTTTAAAGAATCCTGACCGGTAAAAACGATTAACCAGGCAACATCCAATCCACCGGCCTTCATTTTCGGCAAATTTAATTGTGTATCCAGATTCTGAGTATAATTTATGCTGTCTGTAAAGTTCTTCACATTGATATCATCATGTGTATCAATTGTAATTACATTTTCATGGATTTGTCTGGCCTTTGATTCCATATTTGGTCTGCTTGTTTTATTAGATTCACCACATCCGAATAGGGTTATAAGACCAATAAAGCCGATAAGATGCCTCATATGTAAGATTTTATACCTACAAATAAAGCAATTTGACAACATAAAACGAACCCTAGATAACATTTAATTGCATATGCCTCTTGAAAGGGGGACTTTTAGGCATGTTGAAGTTAATAGAAAAGGAGTTCGAAAATCCTTTGGATAGTACCATCATTTTCAACTTCAAAATAGATAATAACCACTAAAAGTACCCCTTGAAACCAAAAAACCTACTTTCCCAATTGTCGGAACTTGAGGCTAATCTTACCAATTTTTCATTTGAAGAATTGTCAACAGAGGATGCCACACGCCTAAAAAAATCGTTCGAAACTTTCAAAACCCATCTCGAAAAAAGGATTTGGGGAGAAAAGATCCCTATTGAAACAGATACAGACGAAGAGTCTAAAACGGAACAGTTACAAAAGACGCAGGAAATGCTCATAGCAACTGTTAGCCATGAAATAAGAACCCCTTTGAGCGGAATCATTGGTTTTGCAGATCTTTTGAAGGAGAGTGCGCTTTCCGATGATCAAATGGACCAAGTAAACGCTATTCAATCAGCTTCAAATTCTCTGATGGACATCATCAATGAACTTTTGGAATATTCCAAACTTGCTGCAGGTTTAGAGAATTTTGAAATGGTACAGTTTAATTTTTTCAGTATCGTCAAAGATGTAGTTTATCTCTGTAATACCCTGATGCTGGGTAAAGATGTGAAACTTGAAGTAGATATTGATAGTGCTATCCCTGAGAACCTGGTCGGTGATCCTTCGAAACTATCACAGATATTATTAAACCTGCTGGGTAACTCTATAAAATTTGTTGAGCAGGGGGAAATTTTACTTCGAATCAAAAAAATTCAACTGGAGAAGGAAACAGTACTGATGGAATTTACAGTTACCGATACCGGGATTGGAATTTCCAAAGAAGATTTAAAACATATTTTTGGATCGTTTAAGCAAGCAAATCAGCAAACTTTTTCCAAATATGGAGGTGCCGGACTTGGTCTGAATATCGTAAAGCAGATTGTTGAGAAATTAAATGGTGATATTCATGTTGAAAGCACTGTTGGAGAAGGAACGACATTTAAATTTACCTTACCCTATGTGATCGCTGAATCTGCAGGTTTATCTGCCTCTGAACCGGGTGAAATCTCCGAAGAGCAAGTAAAAGGGATGCGGATTCTGGTTTTTGAAGATAACCCCTTAAATCAAAGGCTTATTGAGCGACGCTTAAATTCCTGGGGCTGTAAAACCTATATCACTGAAAATCCTATCTACGGCCTTAACTTGCTTAAGAGTACCCCAATTGATCTGGTACTTATGGATTTGAGAATGCCCATAATGAGCGGTTTTGAAGTTACTCAGAAAATTCGAAGCAACACTAAGAAAACTATTAGGGAGATCCCAATAATAGCACTCACGGCAGACTTTACGATAGATGACAGGAATGAATGTGAGAATAATCAGATAAATGACTTCATCCTAAAACCGTTTACGCCGGAAGAACTCCTTTCCAAATTGGTTAAGCATGGGAACAGGTTAAATACCAATTTCAAATTAAACTCCTCATCATTGGATAACGGGGGTGATAAGACAAGTGCTAATTCTGATTTTGACCTCGAATCTGTTTTGGAGGACTGTTTGGGCGAATTAGAGTTGTTGGAGGAACTGATAGTGCTTTATAAAAGAAATGCACTTGAATTTATTGGCAATGTTAAAATGAATCTTCAGGAAGGTAATTCAGAAGGCGTAGCATTTGCTTCGCATAAAATAAAAGCGGGATTAAAAATGATGAAGACGATGGAACTTTTTTCCATTGTTGAACAATTAAATACCACAGCTAAGACTACCAGGGATGAAAGGCATATGCAATATTTGCTGGATAGATTTGTTCAGGAATACCCAAAAGCTGAAAGGTTGATTGATGAAGAATTTTTACGGATGAATAAAAATAAGAACGAATAAAATGGTGCGCAAGAATCTACTACTGGCAGAAGACGATGAATTACTGGCTTCCTTATTGGATTATAGACTTCAAAAAGGAGGTTATAATGTACATGTGGCCCATGATGGGAGGGATGTAAAGGAGTACCTTAAAACGGCAACCCCAGATATAATCGTTAGTGATATAATGATGCCTTATTTTTCGGGAATAGAATTGATAGATCACGTAAGAAACGACCTGAATTCAAAGATTCCGATAATTATTATTTCATCTGCCGGAAACGAGGAAAATGTACTCAGTGCATTTGAACTGGGAGCCAATGATTTTATTTCCAAACCGGTTAGCCCTTCAGAACTTTTAGTAAGAGTGGGGCGGGAGTTAAACAAGCCATAATTTGTGAAATTACTCATACTGACATATAACATCAGGATGCTGCTAAGCGTGCCAAAGATCCATACGGATCTTTTGTGGGTTTTAACAATGGTGTTTTCAGGTCTGGGTATCTTATATTTTTTCTTTGTTTTTATATTGAGAAATCGCATTTCGGCCAAGGCTTCGAAGATCGCCAGCAAAAAAAAGATCCTGGGACCTATGATCAGTAATTTCCTCTTCTTTGAAACTGATTCATCTAAAGAAGAAAAAAGTGAATATATAAAGCTAAAAATTGAAATTCGTGAACTTCTCAAAGAACCTTTTAACAGAGCTGTGCTGGCTGAAATCCTATTGGATCTTCAAAAAGACGTTTCAGGAGATGCCAGAAAACGCCTGTTTAAAATTTATCAGGACCTGGATTTGCATTTAGATGCGTTTGAAAAGTTAAAAAGCTGGCGGTGGGAGGTTGTATCCAAAGGAATATTGGAATTAACACAAATGCAAGTTTCTACGGCTTATGGATTCATTAAAAAATTTATCAATCACAAAAAAGGAGTAATTCGTAAACAAGCGCAAATAGCTACCGTTTCCCTGAAGCATGAGGGTATTGGTTATTTTCTGGATACTGCAAGATTCCAAATTTCAGAATGGCAGCAATTGAAGTTACTGGAAGTGCTCCGGAATATAGAAGATTTTGACCCGCCCAGGTTTAAAGCCTGGTTGACTTCCAAGAATAAAGACGTTGTTTTATTTGCACTTCGTCTTATCAAATATTATAACCAAAACGATGCTGATGCCGCGCTTGTGGAGTTAGTTAAACATAAAAATGACCAGGTAAGGTCTGAAGCTATTCAATGTGTCAAAGAATTCAATGTATATGAAGCCCTTGACGTCATGAAGGCGGTCTTTAGAAAAAGTAAGGTCGAAACTAAAATTCAGATTTTAGATACCATGGCCTCTTTGGGTAAAGATGAGGATCTGGTCTTTCTGGAGCGTATAGCCAGGAAGTCGTCAAACTTCTTGGTAAAGAGTAAGGCGATTAGCACAATCAACGAAATTGCACCAGGAACTTTTCTTCCCACCGAAGGAATTGATAAAAAGATTCCTACCCAAAATTTTAAAAATAATGTAGAAAGCAGCTCTACACAATTACCAGAAGTTATGGATGATAATGAATCTCAACAGGAGGCCAATGCCCCGGCATCAGGAAAAAACGAAGAATCTTTGGAATTCGAGGATTATTTAAATGCTGATCAGGAAAATGAAATAATATTTGACCTATGCTTTATGGAAGAATTGCAGGACATACTTGATGAGTATGATGAATCTGAAGAAGAAGTAAATGTTTTGCCTCTGGATTTTCTGCCAGTAGTATCAGAAGGTGAAGAAATTGACCCCGATACCGGTGCGCACATAGAAAATGAAGAAAATGAAGCAGAAGATGAAGAGAAATTCAGAAAAGAACTAGAGACGATTCTGGCTACAATAAAATCTCCTGAAGAAGATGTGCCAGCAGATCCCGTGGAAACCGAATTGGGATTTATACCTATCGTGGTCGAAACAGAGGTTGAAGAACAATCAGAAAATCCTATCGAGAGCTCTGATGAAGCCATTTTGTTGATTGAAGTGAATGAAATGGAAGTGGTGGAAGCAGAAGAGATATCGAATCTGTATAGCGGAAATCGGGAAACGCTTATAATACCTGAACCGGAATTAGAAGGTTATGAAACTAAAAACCAAAATTCGATAGACTGGAAGGCGTTTACCACCGATTCCGGATTTGCCTTTAATGCAGAATACCCCACTACATATGGCGAAAAAATCAGCAATGAAGATAAGGATGACGGAATTAATGAAAACAGCAGTCCTGATATTGAATTTAAGGGGTTTAGCATATTTCAAGAGTTGTTCAGAAGTTGTGATACAGAATCAAAATTAATTTTATTGGATGAGATATTGGCCGTAGGGGATGAGAAAGAAGTCCATTTTTTAAAAACTCTTAGCAACGATAGTAACAAGAAAGTAAGGGCTAAAGCAGAGGTCATATTAAAAGAACTACTTGAGGTTTTGGCACCTGAGGAAGAAATAGAGACTAATGATTTTATAAAGGACACAGAAAATACACCTTTTATTGAAGAGGAGAAAATCCTGATATGTCCGGAGAAATCAAGAAATGATTCCGATTTGAGCCAGGAGATTGATACTATGAAGCCATTGGAGCATTGCTTCTTAGAAGTTGGAGATCATAAAGATGATGAGGATCTTCTTTTTGAGTTGGATTTTGAACCGGTAGATTCTTCTTTGGAGGAGTTACAAGAAAATTCAAATCCAAATGAAGCTGTTGTTCAGGAACAGGTAAAAAAGGAAGAGAAGCTCTTTGATACGCTAATTAGAAATATAAAATTATTTCCTCAGAAATTGAAGGGAAAGACCAATGGATAGTGGTTTATTTAACATATTAATAGAATATTTAAACATTGTTTTTCTATTGTTTACAGTGGTACTATTCACTTTGTTTAGTATCATGGGATATTTGTCTACACGAAATTCTATCCATTATAAGAACAAAAATAGTTTCGTTGATTTGTCCAAGGTAATGGCTTCTCCATTAGCACCCAGCCTTGCAGTATGTTAATTATGAGGTTATGGTGGTAAACGATGGAAGTAAGGATGACACTTTACAGAAAATGATTGATGCTTATGACCTTGAAAAAGTGGAACGTGAAATAGACCCGGACTTGCGATCCAAACCCATAAGGGGCATTTATAAATCAAAGCAGCGTTCTTTTTCCAAGCTAACCGTGATAGATAAAGAAAATGGGGGGAAATCTGATGCTTTAAATACGGGTATACATCTATCTCGAAGTCAATATGTTGGATGTATTGATGTGGATTGCCTTTTAATACCCGACGCACTCTTACATGTGGTGAAATCGTTCTTTCAAAGAACCCAAAAAAGGGTAATTGCAGTTGGTGGAGTAATTAGGGTCGCTAATTCCTGCAAAATTGCAGGTGGGACACTCGAAGAGATAAGATTACCCAAAAATTGGTTAGCCCGGTTTCAATTGTTGGAATATACCCGTTCATTCCTCTTGGGACGAATGGCATGGGGTCGAATAGACAGTCTTTTAATCATCTCCGGAGCTTTTGGTTTCTTCGATCGTGAAATTGCGCTGGAGGTAGGGGGCTATGATACAAATACCGTAGGTGAAGATATGGAGATTGTGTTTAGAATGAGACGTTATATGCACGAACGAAAACTTCCATATACCATCGAATACATACCGGATCCCTTATGCTGGACGGAAGTTCCGGAGACTACCAAGATCCTTGTAAATCAACGGGACCGCTGGGCCAGAGGTAACCTGGAAACCTTGTTTACACATAAGGATATGTTCTTTAACCCGAAATTTGGCCGACTTGGTATGCTAAGCTATCCATATTGGTTTTTTTACGAATGGCTGGCACCTATTCTGGAATTTGTTGGCTTTTTCTCGATACTTATATTTTACTATATGGGGATCCTGAATCTTGAATTTTTTGTAGCAATTACACTGACGGTCTACGCATTTTCTATAATGTTTTCCTTCTATGCCATCTTATGGGACGTATTCTCATATAATCAATATACCAAAACAAAGGACATATTAATCCTCATGTTCTGTGCTATAATTGAACCGGTAACATTTCACCCTCTGGTAGTCATATCCGCAATTCGCGGGAATTATAAAAAATTATTTAATGTAAAATCCGGCTGGGGCTCACAAGTACGCAAAGGTTTTGCAAAGACATAATAGTATGAACGAAGTAACCTCTACATCTAAAAATGCCCGGCGAAGGACTTTACAGGACTTTATTCGCCTTATCCTGGCGTTTTTTCTGTGTTTGGTAATTTTATCAATCTATCAAAATATACGATTGTACTCCGCGGGAGTTCTCGACGGTGTTTTTACAAAGAGTCTCTTGCTCTTAGTTGTCCATCATATAGGGTTTACAGCTATTATTGGCCTGTTCATGGCTTTTATCTATAATTATTTGGAAGAAAGAAAAGCCGTTTTAGGGTTTAGGGTTTCAAGTATACTCTTCTTCTTAATTTTGATTATTGAGGGCCTTTTAATAGAATTCTATATAACAAATTATGAAATACTCGGTGCCGGATTATTAGAAGTCTATAACAGCAGGATATCGGCTACTTCTTTATTACTTTCCATAGTAGTCTTAATCCCTGTGATGATGGTATTACTGTACTTTTTTTACAAAATAACAGCAAGGGTTTATAAAACTATCAGCAGAATGTTTCCCTTGACTATCATCTTGTTTAGTTTATTTCTGGCCACTTTAACTTCGGATAAGAAACCGGTAAATGAAAACAAATTACAATATTTGGCCTATAGCGTTGCAGACGAAGTATTTGATTTTAACAGGTACGAAGGTGAAGAAGAATACCCACTCTTACATCCCGCGGATTTGGATGAGCAGTTAGTCGCCCATTTTAATTTGAAGGAAGAAGAACCGAATCTGGTATTCATTATGGTGGAAGGCCTGGGTTCGGACTTTGTAGGAGACAGATCCATATATCGTGGTTTCACACCATTTTTAGATTCCCTACAAAATAAATCCTTGTATTGGAACAATTACCTTAGTAATGCAGGAGAAAGTTATGCCGCTTTGCCAAGCCTGCTGGGTGCTTTACCATTTGGGAAAAATGGCTTTACCAACGTGGCGGATTCTCCGAACAGACAGACAATATATGGCATCCTTAAAAAGAACAATTATACTACTTCATTTAATTATGGTGGAAATAGCGCCTTACATCATTTAGACAAATTTTTATTTGAGGAAAGGGTAGATTTCATATTAGACAGCAAAGGATTTGGAGATAAATACCTGAAACAGAATGAGGATGCAGCGGGTATATCGCTGGGCTACCCTGACAAAGAGTTATTTCTAAAATGGCAAAATGACCTGTTCAGGACCAGGAAACCAAGATTTGACGTCTTCTTTACCCTAAGCTCTAAAAAGCCCTATCTAATACCAAATCAGGAAGAATATTTACTCAAGGTAGAAGAAATCCTTTCTGATGAAAAAATGGAATCGCGACCTTTAAAATTGGTAAAGAAGAACAAAGAAATATTCGCGAGTATTTTATATGCGGATGATGCATTAAAATCTTTTTTCTCATCTTATACCGGTAATCCGGAGTACGATAATACCATTTTCGTTATTACGGGCAGTCACAACTTAACAGATCTTCCTCATACCAACAATCTGGATAGATACAGGGTGCCTTTATTTATTCACAGCCCTTTATTAAAACGCCCTGCAAAAATAGTTTCTCTGGCATCACATTCGGATGTGGTACCTTCTATCCTGGGGCTATTGAAATCGCAATACGGCATAAATATCCCAACTGAAGTAGCATGGCTGGGAAAAGGACTGATTCATGAAGGCGTATTTGAAGCTAACAAGAAAATTCCTCTTTTCAGGCATAATAATAGTCTGCAGGACTATGTTTACGGCAATCATTTTATTTCAGATGGTGACTTTTTCAGGCTTGGCAAAACACTGGAATTAAAAGATTCCGATCGAATAGACAAAAAACCGGAAATTAAAACTCATCATAAGTATTTCAAGGCAGTCAATAAATATGTCATGGCCAATGATAAACTTATTCCATCCTCATTGAGCTTATTTGCGCAACTTAAAAGTGACCCTACAAAGGAAGAAATGGTGTGGATAAATAGTGTGTTTAACGGGAGTGACTATGACAATGCCTACAATACAGCAAAAGAACTTGCTTTTAATGGTGAAAGGGAGCGCGCACTTCTTTTATGCGGATATATTTTATCCCAGGTACCCGGGCATGCCGATACGGAAATACTGATGGGTAGAATATATGCCTGGGATGGGCGTTATGATATAGCGATAGAAGTTCTTGAAGGCGCTATCCAAAAATACCCGATCTATGCCGATGGTTATGCCGCTTTACTGGATGTTTTTTTCTGGTCGGATAATAATGAAAGAGCATTGTCTTTGAAACAAACGATTGAAAGGAACGATATTCAAAATACGGAAATCCAAAACAAAATAGAGCGGGCTATACGGAAAATTAAGGAAGATAATGAGTTAGAGAAAAATCAAGAAGAATTGCAAAAGACAATAAATGAATCACCTGTAATCTCAGCCAGAAACTAATGTTGTATAAAATATTTTATTCGATGCTGTTTCTCCTGTTTTTCCTTCAAAACGGAAAGGCCCAGGAATTAGCATATCATGGCAATCCGGATGAGTCCTTTTATACCGCAAGGGACCTGGCTTTTGAGGGCGATTATGGTACTGCAAGGGATACACTGCAGCATATACTTTCCAAATATCCTGATTATTCAGATGTCAGGAATCTATTGGCTAAAACGTACAGTTGGGATGGTAACCACAATGAGGCACGTAAACACTTTAATAAAATCACTTCCACGGAAAGAACAAATAAAGAAGCATGGATAGCAGCAATAAAAAATGAAATCTATGCAGATAACCATAACATTGCCCTTGGACTGACCAACAAAGCCTTAATATATATTGAAGATGATGCTGATTTAAAGGTATTGGGGGAGGAAATAAAAAATGATATTTTCAAGAAACAAAAGGCCCTGGATGCAAATGCAGAAGAGAAAAATAAGGAATCTGATGCCAAAAACTATAAAAACAGAATAGGAATAATAAGTTCAGTTGATGCATTTGACATCGTATACGACCCAATGATCTATTCCAGCGCTGAATATATTAGGGAGACTAAAATTGGTAGAATAATCCCAAGGATAAATTATGCCAATAGGTTTAACACCAATGGTCTGCAGTATGAGATGGATTTTTATCCACGGTTCTCAAAAACGTTCTATGCCTATACCAATTATGGGTATTCTAATTCACAAATTTTTCCAAATCATAGGGCAGGGGCCGAATTATACGCCAATCTTCCCAAAGCTATTGAAGTATCTGGCGGTATTCGCTATCTGGATTTTGTAACCAGCCAGGCCATCATTTATACAGGTTCTTTTGGCCTTTATAAGGGTAATTATTATTTCTCATTAAGGCCTTATCTTACCCCAAGACCGGACGGCCCTATAGGATTTTCCGGGAGTTTGTTAGCACGAAAATATTATGCGGACAGGGAAAATTATTTTGGCATTAACCTTATTATGGGATATTCCCCGGAAATAAAGCAACTTATTTCCAATAGTGATGTCGTCCTGGCCGAGACTTTGTTATTTGTAGAATCGCAGCAATTACTATTTGAATATCAGTTTACGGGTAAAAGTTTAACGAACAGTTACAGAGCCAGTCTGGGCCTTACTCGACAGGAATTGGTCTTTGATCCCGGAGAATTCTTTTACGCGCTTTCGGCCGGATTCAGGTATCATACAAAATTCTAAAATCCAACTTGACCTCAGTAATTTATCAATTGACAACAAAAAGGACTTGCTTCACCACATTTAATTGGTTGAACAAGGTGTATTTTCTATGTTTACTCTATGATTATTGATACCCAAATCTCAATAATGTAAAAACCAATCTTACCATGTTATACGACACCTACGGGGAGGAGTATTTAAATTTCCTCCAAGATTTGAATGAAATTTTAAGTTTAAACGAATTAGCCGAATTGGACTATTTATATTAATGAAATTCTGATGGATTTTAATATCCACAAATTAAACTGTTCTTAAGTGTTTTATTTTATAGATTGTTATTAAAAAGCCCGCTAGAAGCGGGCTTTTTTATGGGTTTAACCTAGGTAAGTCTTAAGAAGCTTACTTCTTGAATTGTGACGCAATTTGCGAATTGCTTTTTCTCTTATTTGCCTAACACGCTCTCTTGTAAGGTCAAATGTTTGTCCAATTTCTGCAAGGGTCATGGATTGTTGGTCTCCAATGCCGTAATAAAGTTTAACAACATCTGCTTCCCTTGGGGATAAAGTTTCCAGAGCCCTGTTTATTTCTGTATTCAGGGATTGTTGCATCAGGTCTTTATCCGGTCTGGGAGATTCACCAGATCGCATTACATCATATAAATTGGAATCCTCACCTTCTTTCAGTGGTGCGTCCATAGAAACATGTCTTCCGGAATTTTTTATGGACTGCTTAACTTCACTCACACTCATTTCCAATTCCTTTGCAATTTCTTCTGCAGAAGGGGGTCTTTCATGAGCTTGTTCTAAATAAGAAAAGGTCTTTTTTATCTTGTTAATTGATCCAATCTTGTTTAAGGGCAGTCTAACTACTCTTGATTGTTCGGCCAAAGCCTGTAAAATGGACTGCCTAATCCACCATACCGCGTAGGAAATAAACTTAAACCCCCGTGTTTCATCAAATCTTTTGGCCGCTTTCACCAGCCCAACATTGCCTTCATTTATTAAGTCGGGAAGTTTTAATCCCTGATTTTGGTATTGTTTGGCCACCGAGACGACAAATCTCAAATTGGCATTGGTTAATTTTTCTAGTGCCGCTTGGTCACCAGTCCTTATTTTTTGAGCTAATTCTACTTCTTCATTCGCCGTAATCAGCTCTATTTTACTGATATCCTGCAGGTATTTGTCTAGGGATTTTGATTCTCTGTTTGTAACCTGCTTGATAATCTTAAGTTGCCTCATATATGGTGTCTAAATTTTAAGTTATAATTTCTCAGTATAATGTTTTATTCTGTCTTTTCCAAACTCATTCCACTATTGTTTTACATAAATTATTATTATCCTGCATATCGCTGAAAGGCCTTATTTTTATACTATTTATCTACGTTTTACCTTCATTTTTTATATACAATTGAGTCAACAGTACTATCTTTAATGATTTATTATGAGCAAACGAGCGCTTAAAAAGTATTTAGAAGGTCTCAAAAAACCTGATTTGGAAGAACAAATTATGGATTTATATGAACGTTTCCCTGTCGTGAAACAGTATTATGATTTTGTTTTTAACCCCAAAGAGGACAAATGGGTACAAGAAGCTAAAGTCAAAATTTCCAATGAGTACTTTCCTCTTAAAAGAAAAAAACCAAGAGCAAGAAGATCAGTGGCTCAGAAGTATATCAAGCAGTTTTTAACATTGGGAATGGCACCCCACTTAATTGCTGATGTAATGTTGTATAATCTGGAAATTGCCCAATCATTTTCCAAAGAACGTAATGTGCCAGACTCGTTTTATAAGAGTATGCTCAATTCTTTTACACAACTTGTACAGCACGTTTCAATGCATGAATTACTACCTGAATTCAAAGCAAGGATATTAAAAGTCTATAATACCGTTTTGGAGCAAAAATGGGCGTATTCCGAAGGATTTACCCGAGCACTGGATATTATTGATTGATATAAGGAATTAAACAACAAATGGCTATAGTAATAATAAGACAGGACAATAAATTGGAGGCATGGACGGATTCACTGAGGGCCAAAGCTCCGGATATTCCCATTTTCAGTTATTTGGAAAAGCATCCGAAAGAAGAAATAAAAATGGCAATCGTTTGGAAACAACCTGCAAATAGTCTTAAACAGTATCCCAATCTTGAATGTATATCCTCATTTGGAGCAGGGGTAGATTTTATTTTTGATGACCCCTCAATTCCTCCAAACATACCGGTTACAAGGGTGGTAGACCCAGTTTTGGCAAGTGATATGTCAGAATTTGTTTTAGCCATGATTTTAGCTCATTTTAAAAATTTATTTCATTTTACGGCAGATCAGATAAACGGAGTCTGGCATCCCAGAGAATACAGGAGGATATCTGATGCCACGGTTGGAATTATGGGTATGGGTGCCCTGGGTAGTTTATTGGCGCAGGACCTTGAAAGAAACAGGTTTAAAGTAATTGGATGGGCCTCTTCGCAAAAATCAATATCAGGGGTAAATGTATTTGTAGGGGAAAAAGAAAAAAATACCTTTTTGTCCCTGAGCAATATCCTCATATGCCTTTTACCCTTGACACCCCGGACATCCGGGATCTTAAATGCTGAATTATTTAAAAAATTACCAAAAAATGCGTTTGTAATAAATGTGGCAAGAGGTGGTCATCTGGTGGATGAAGACCTATTGGAATTTATTAATAATGGACATTTGGCCGGTGCCGGATTGGATGTTTTTCATAAGGAGCCCTTGCCCGGTGAACATCCTTTTTGGAAACACCCAAAAATTCATATCACGCCTCATATTGCAAGCGTTTCGGATATAGATTCCGTAATCCCACAATTGCTGGAGAACTATAGAAGACTTGCAGAGGGATTGCCCTTGAATAATACCGTGGATGGAGTTAAAGGATATTAACTTGTAGTTTTCGGCTCTAGAATTTCATTTAAGGATAAAAAACTTATAGTTTTGCAAAATTGGAGTCGCGATAACTCCGATATTTAATAATCCTACAAATTTTCAACGAGATTTAGCCTTTGCAGATACAAACAGATCAAATAGAAAAAAAGCTTTACGATTATCAGTTACAGGATCTGAAAACGATATTTTCCTTTTTGGAAGAAGCGTCAGAAGATGTAAATCTGCTTTATCAATTACCGACCGGGGGCGGTAAGACAGTGGTTTTTTCTGAGATAGCCAAAAGATTTATTGCCAAGACCAAAAAGAAAGTAGTTGTTCTTACCCATAGGATAGAATTAAGTAGCCAGACATCAACAATGCTGTCCGGGTTTGGGGTTAAGAACATGATCATTAATAGTGAGGTAAAAGAGCTTCGCGACCAGGATGAATTCATGTGCTTTGTGGCGATGGTCGAAACCTTGAATAACAGGCTGCAAGAGGAGATGATTGAATTGAATAATGTAGGGCTTGTCATAATTGATGAAGCGCATTACAATTCTTTCAGAAAACTTTTTAAATACTTCGAAAAATCCGTCATACTAGGGGTTACTGCTACACCTTTGAGCTCCAATATTAAACTTCCAATGAAGGATAATTACAGCAAGTTAATAGTTGGGGAATCAATAGAATCACTTATAAAGAAAAAGTTTCTCGCAAAAGCTAATATGTATAGTTATGATGTAAGTCTGCGTTCATTAAAGCTCGGTATAAATGGCGATTATACAGTGAAGTCCTCTGATGAATTATACGGCAATTACAGTATGCTGTCTAAACTATTAGCCGCCTATGAAGAGATAGCCAAAGGGAAAAAAACATTAATTTTTAACAATGGTATCAATACGTCACGATATGTATATGAAACCTTTAAAAAAGCCGGTTATCCCATAAGGCATCTTGACAATAAAAATAGTATTTCCGAACGTAAAGAGATCCTTGAATGGTTTTCTAAAACCAAGGATGCCATATTAACTTCTGTAAGTATTCTTACAACCGGTTTTGATGAACCTACGGTAGAGGCTATTATTTTAAATAGGGCAACAAGATCGCTTACCCTTTATTTTCAAATGATCGGAAGAGGATCTCGAATTCTGCCATGGAAATCCGATTTTACAGTAGTAGATTTAGGAAATAATGCTTCTCGTTTTGGTATGTGGGATGCACCTATAGATTGGCAGGAAATTTTTCACTTCCCAGATTTTTTCCTCGAAAACATTAAGAACGATGAAGATATTGAAAGGGAATTTGTTTATGTCATGCCAGCTGAACTAAGATCTGAATTTAGTAAATCCACGGATATAGAATTTGACGTTAAGGCGGAATATAAACAAGTATTTGCACAGGGCCTGAAATCTAAAACTGTTCTGGAGCGAAGCATTGAGCAGCATGCCCGGATATGCGTCGAAAATAGTTCAGATGTTTTTGATGCGAGAATACTGGCTAAAAAACTTAAAGAAGAGATTTCCTATAGGGTAAGGCAATATTCATATTGCATTATGAATAATACCAAGAATTACAAAGAATGGTTAGAAGAAGACTACGAACGTAAATTACGTTTGAGTATATCACAAAAATTTGCATCAAGAATGTAATTATTTTAAAGGTGTAGCGCCTGTACTTGCCATATATTATCAAAGTTATTTTTATCTGGAATCTTAATACTGTGCCAGAACGTATTTTTCTTGATTAACGAAATAATTATGAACTTAGAGAGAGTTTTGATTCTGGGGCTTAACTGGCCGGAACCTAGGGCCACTGCAGCCGGAACAAGGATGATGCAACTGGTTCATTGGTTTTTGGAAAAGGAATTTCAAATTACATTTGCCAGTACGGCAACTATAAATGATTATTCAGCAAATCTAACTGCTCTTGGAATTGAACAACGTCCGATTAAATTAAATGATCCCGGTTTTGACGAATTTGTTCTCAATTTGAATCCTCAGATAGTTGTTTTTGACCGCTTTGTAATGGAGGAACAGTTTGGTTGGAGAGTATCAGAATGTGTCCCGAAAGCCATACGCATTTTGGATACGGAAGACTTGCATTCATTGAGATCCTACAGGCAAAAAACAGATTTTAAGGATAATGAAACTGATCTCGGAGATTGGCTTGGTTTAGATATTACCAAAAGAGAGCTTGCAAGTATATACCGTTCAGATCTGTCCTTAATAATTTCTGAATTTGAAATTCAACTGTTAAGAGATACCCTTAAGGTAGATCAAAATTTACTTTTCTATCTCCCTTTTATGATGGATAAATTAACTGAAAAAACTTGTCAGAAATGGCTGGCGTTCGATAAGAGACAACACTTTATTTTTGTGGGAAATGGAAAACATGCTCCCAATCTTGATGCCATCTCATGGCTTAACACCACCATTTGGCCCAAAATAAGGGAATCACTTCCGGAATCAGAGTTACATATTTATGGCCCTTATTTGCCTGAAAGAATTCTCAATATGGAAAATTCTAAAACAGGATTTCGAATTAAAGGATGGGTAAATGACCTGGGTTCTGTAATGTCCGAAGCTAAAGTTAACCTTGCGCCCCTTCGTTTTGGTGCCGGGATAAAAGGAAAAATTTTAGATGGTTTTAAAAACGGAACCCCTACTATATCCACTTCAATAGGGATGGAAGGAATTGGAAGAGAAGATCAATCAAAATCGCTTATTCAGGATGATTCCATTGGTTTTACCAATCTTGCTATTGAAATTTACTCAGACCAATTGAAATGGGAAAAAGCCCGGACGCTTGGCAAAAATTTGGTAAATGAATATTTTAGTAAAGAAACCTTTTCGGGGTTGTTAAAGAACAAGATAATTGAACTGGAAAAAAATTTAGACCGGCATAGGGCTTCAAATATTATAGGGACTATTTTATCGCACCATACTTTACAGAGTACCAAATATTTATCTAAATGGATTGAAGCCAAGAATAAGGCTTAAAATGCATTATTTTTAATTCATTAGATGAACACCACACAAAATTAATTCAACATTAGGCCCCCAAGCCTTATCTTTATTGTTCAATTAGAAATACCAGAGAAATGAAAGACATTTGGAAGACCGTCAAGGATTTTGAGGATATCACCTATAAAAAAAGAAATGGGGTTGCGCGTATAGCGTTTAACAGGCCGGATGTAAGAAATGCGTTCAGGCCTAAAACCACGAGTGAACTATATGAGGCCTTCTATGATGCCCAGGAAGACACCTCTATTGGTGTAGTATTACTTTCGGCTGAAGGACCCTCATCCAGGGATGGGGTTTATGCTTTTTGCAGCGGGGGTGATCAAAAATCAAGAGGGCATAAAGGTTATGTTGGTGATGATGGGATGCACAGGCTTAATATACTGGAAGTACAACGACTTATTCGATTTATGCCAAAAGTTGTTATCGCAGTAGTTCCCGGCTGGGCTGTAGGGGGTGGGCATAGTCTGCATGTTGTTTGTGATCTTACCCTTGCAAGTAAAGAGCATGCTATTTTTAAACAAACCGATGCCGATGTAACAAGTTTTGATGGGGGCTATGGGTCCGCTTACCTTGCTAAAATGGTTGGACAGAAAAAAGCACGTGAAATATTCTTTTTAGGAAGAAGTTATACCGCTCAGGCAGCTTATGAAATGGGGATGGTGAATGCTGTAATCCCCCATGAGGAGTTAGAGGACACCGCCTATGATTGGGCTCAGGAGATCTTGGCAAAATCACCTACTTCAATAAAAATGTTAAAGTTTGCAATGAATCTTACGGATGACGGAATGGTTGGTCAGCAGGTTTTTGCAGGAGAAGCAACCAGACTGGCATATATGACCGAGGAAGCAAAAGAAGGCAGAAATGCTTTTTTAGAAAAGAGAAAACCTGATTTTGGTAAGGACAAGTGGATTCCTTAAAATATGCTTTTCCAATAAAAAGACAGGAAAGCTATTATAACTAAAAAGAGCCCTGTCTTTACGATCAGGACTCTTTTACGAGAACACTATATGAAAATGAAAAAATTAACTTCTTGTTAAATACAGTGTAAACATACTGCCAACTTCTCTTAATAAATAATTATTGTTGTGAGCCATCATAGATATGTGGTGAACATATCAATTCCTGATATCAGGCCTTCAAAAGAGTTGAATTTTATTACCTTGACCTTTAATTGAAAACTAGTTAAACGACCACTCTAAAAATCGTAAAGATGTCTAATATAGGATTGATAATTGAAGAAAGAAGCAGGGATATTGGTGATTTCCTGGTAGGTAGGTTAATCCCTTTTCGCAAAAAACGTATGATCGGGCCTTTTATTTTTATAGACCATATGGGACCAACTCAATTAGGACCGGAAAAGTATATGGACGTTGATCAGCACCCGCATATAGGTCTGGCCACGCTCACGTTTATGCTGGAGGGTGAAGTAATGCATGAAGATAGCCTGGGAACCAAACAACCTATTACACCGGGGTCTGTAAACTGGATGGTTGCCGGTAAAGGTGTTTCCCATACCGAACGTACCCCAACTAATCAGAGAAATGGGAGAAGAACAACCGTGCATGGATATCAAATCTGGGTGGCATTACCAAGGGACAAGGAAGATATGGATCCCCAATTTTATCATTTTGGCGTGGATGAAATTCCACATTGGCATGAGGGGAGTACCAGTTTCAAATTAATTGCCGGCAACGGATATGGCCATACTTCTCCTGTTCCCGTATTTTCCCCTTTATTTATGGTAGAAATAAAGACGGTTCAGAATTATATGTTGGATACCTCCAAAAACTTGTTTGGTGAAATTGGAATATGTGTCGTAGAGGGCGCTATCGAAGCATGTGGCAAGGAAATAAAAAAAGGAAATATTCTGGTCTCCAAAGTATCTGATGCTTGTAAAGTATTGGTAAAGGCCGATTCACACCTATTATTATTTGGGGGAGAACCATTAAATGAAGAAAGACATATTTATTGGAATTTTGTTTCACACAGCAAAGATAAAATTGAGGCTGCCAAGCAGGCATGGAATAATAAGACTTTCCCAATGATGGAGAACGACAAAACCTATGTTCCGCTACCACACTAAACACAGCATTTTGCATACTTATTAAGTAAAGGCTATCTTCAAATTATGATCCTACCTAAAAATTACGATTTCACAACAATGAATGCTTGCACAATGCTTTGTATTTTCCTCTTTCTATCTGGATGTACTATGCCGCAAAAGGAAAGGGAAGTAGTCCTTTATAAAACCTATTGTGCAAGTTGTCATATAGCTCCTGAAATTAATAGTTTACCAAAAAATATATGGGCCGAGAAAATACTTCCTGAAATGGGAGCGCGTCTTGGGATACGGGACTCGGGTTATAACCCTTACGAAGGACTTTCCTTTGCAGAAATGGAGGCTGTCATTAAAACCGGGATCTTTCCGGGTAAACCTATTATCGATAAAAAGGATTGGGAAATTCTTAAAAATTATATTGTCACAAATGCACCGGATTCTTTAGCGGGAACCCGGTCAGAGGGTAAAACGGACGAATTGACCAACTTTACATCAAATAGGATTACTTTGGATAATACAAAAGGCACCTTATTTACCTTATTAACATTTCAACCAGAGCAGAATAAACTTATGTTAGGGGATTTACGCGGCAATTTATCCGAATATGATTTGCTAAGTCAGAAGAGTACTCGTATTGGACGATTTGGAAGTCCTGTGGTATCTGTAGATCATGATGCGGAAAATATGCTTGTAACCGTTATTGGAAATATAAGACCAACTGAATTGTCTTCCGGGAGGATATTTACGGTGAGCCCCGATACTATCAAAGTAATTCCCGAGGCCCTGCATAGGCCTGTTCATGTAGTAGCCCATGATTTTGATAAAGATGGAATAAATGAATTAATTGTTAGTGAATTTGGGGATATCAAGGGCCAGCTTAGTCTTTTTAAGAAGAGTAAAATGAAAGGTATATATACCAAAAAGCTGCTCTTAAACCAACCGGGTACAATTCGGGTCATTATAAAGGATATGGATAAGGATGGTAAAAACGATCTGGTAGCACTAACTGCTCAGGGAGATGAGGGAATTACCATTCTCTACAATGAAGGTGATTTGAAATTCAAACAAGAGAAGGTGATCCGTTTTAGTCCCGTATATGGCACCAGTGATTTTCAACTAATCGACTATGATCATGATGGGGACGATGACATAATAACGGTGCATGGAGATAATGCAGACAAATCCTTTGTATCCAAGCCGTACCATGGCATGCGTATTCATATCAATAATGGGAAAAATAACTTTACAGAGACATATTTCTACCCATTAAATGGGGCTACAGGGGTAGAGGCATCTGATTTTGATCAGGATGGGGATATAGATATCGCTCTGGTTGCTTCATTCCCCGATTATGAGAATAAGCCGGATATGTCCTTTGTATATTTAGAGAATAAAAACGAACTCAAATTTACATTTTCCGCGAAGACCTTTAAGGATTCTAAGGTTGGCAGATGGTTTTTAATGGATACGGGTGATGTAGACAGCGATGGGGATGAAGACATAATTTTAAGCTCATTTACTTATGCATTTACACCGGTTCCCCGCTCATTTTCAGATTTATGGACTGCGGAGAATGTAGATATAATGATCCTCGAAAATAAGTTAAACTGATGTTTCTCGATTATAGGTTTAAGGATGTTTTAATCCTGTTGATTGTTTTTTTCTTTATTTCATGCAAAAGCCAAAATGAAAACAGGAAGTTAGAAATATGGAAGTCCATTGAAGTTAATGCTTCGGCATACAATTCTGTACGTTATCAAACTTCCGGTACACCTAATATTGCCGCATGGGGAGACACGCTTAAACCGGGTATGAAATGTATTGCCGTATCACGTGATCTGCTGGAAAAAGGTATTGCTCATAATACCAGGGTAAAGATTAGCGGTTTGGACGGAATCTATCTCGTTAAAGACAAAATGAATAAACGATGGAAAAATAAAATTGATATTTACATGGGCAATGACATAAAGAAAGCCAGGAATTGGGGGACCAAAAAAGTCATGATGGAATACGCGGTAAAACCGGAAGAGAACCAAACAGCGCCTGAGTAATAATCTGTAATAATTAGTAGTAGTTGGTCCGATTATATGAATAAATTACTTTATAGCTTAATAACATTACTGGTAATATCCTGTGCAACATCTAAAGAAATTGTTGACAGACCTATCATCTTTGACTATGAACGCGAAGAATTAACGCGGGCATATCTTATGGAGCGATATGGAATTGAACAAAATTCTCCAACGATCAAGCCTCAAATGATTGTTTTACATTGGACAGTCATACCCACCCTGGAAGAGTCATTCGAGGCATTTAACGCACCTGCTTTGCCCAACAAAAGAGCGGATATTCAGCAGGCCGGTGCGCTAAATGTATCCTCACACTTTATGGTGGACCGGGATGGCACAATTTACCGTTTGATGCCGGAAACAAATATGGCCAGGCATGTAATCGGGCTGAACCATTGTGCTATTGGTATCGAAAATATAGGGGGAACAGAAGACCTGCCATTAACAAAGGCGCAGTTAAAATCCAATATTTGGCTGGTAGAATATTTATATCAAAAATATCCAATTGAATATTTGATTGGTCACTATGAGTATACAAATTTTGTAAATCACCCTTTATGGCTGGAGAAAGACGAATCTTACAGGACTAAAAAAACAGACCCGGGTAAATATTTTATGGAAAGAGTTAGAAAAGCTACCAAAAATCTTAATTTTAAACCCATACCTAAAAATCCATAAAAAATGGCCAGTAAACTTTTGTCCGTATTTCTTATTCTTGTTTTGACCACTCAGGTCTATGGGCAAGGCGTTGACATAACCAGGTCCTTGTATGACACCTATACAACCTACAAAGAACCAACTTTAAATAAAAGACGAATCAAACATCATGAGCTCAAACCTCTGATTAATAAATTCAAGGAAGATACCAGGTTTGACGTTCACAAAGCAGGAACTTCAATAGAAGGCAGGAACTTGTCACTTATAAGTATTGGTAATGGGGAAACAGATGTTTTTTTATGGTCACAAATGCATGGTAATGAACCAACAGCTACACAGGCCATCTTTGATATTTTGAATTTTCTGGCCAGTAATGATTTTAAAGATGAAAAAGAGGAGATACTAAATAATCTCAGACTTCATTTTTTACCTATGCTAAATCCGGACGGCGCAGAAGTCTTCCAAAGAAGAAATGTACTGGGGGTTGATATTAATCGAGATGCGTTAAGGCTTCAATCACCGGAAAGTAGGACCCTGAAGAGAGTTCGCGATAGCCTGAATGCTGAATTTGGGTTTAATCTTCATGATCAAAGTACCTATTACAACGCAGAACGCACGGACAAACCGGCTACGATATCTTATCTGGCCCCTGCTTATAATTATGAAAAGGAGATAAATGAAGTACGGGGCAATGCGATGAAAGTAATTGTTTTTATGAATAATATCATTCAGCAATATGCGCCCGGACAGGTTGGTAGGTATAATGATGATTTCGAACCACGTGCTTTTGGTGATAATATTCAGAAGTGGGGGACAAGCACAATTTTAATAGAATCCGGCGGCTTTGCCGATGATGTTGAAAAGCAGGAAATCAGAAAACTAAATTATGTTTCTATTCTCTCAGCAATTTATACTATTGCAAAGGGAAATTATAAGGATATTCCTCTTGAGGATTATGAAAAAATACCTCAAAACGATCGCAAACTTTTTGATTTAAAAATTGAATCGGTCAGCTACGAACTCATGGGCTCAGAGTACATAATTGATTTAGGGATTCAAAGACCGGAAGTAGACTTGAAAGGTCATAATGATTTTTGGTATAGCAGCAGAATAATAGATCAGGGAGATCTTTCCACCTATTATGGGTATAAGACTTTTAAAGCTGATGGCCACCTAATAAGACCGGGTAAGGTATATCCAAAAACACTTAAATCGGTAAAAGAACTTGACGGCTTAGATCCTATTGAATTACTAAAATCAGGTTATACATATATCAGAGTTGAAAAGTTTGAAGTGAATCAGTTGTATTCACATATTCCCTTAAACCTTATTTCTGCTACCTATAAAGTGCCTGAATTTAAACTCTCGGTTGGAAAAAACCCCACCTTTCTGCTTTCTAAGGATCAGAAAATTACGAAAGCCGTAATCAATGGCTTTTTAATTGACCTGGAATCTGGCAAAAGCGATTTTGTAAATGGTATGCTCTTTAGATGACCAAGGCCAACTTGATATCCATAATCTGATAACCAGTGTTATCTAATTGTAAATCTCAAATTATATGCTGCCGTTGAATAAATAGCTAAAGTTGACAGTAAACTGGGAAGCATTTGCAATTAAGACAACCAACATAGTGAATAAAATCACTACTATTGAAGAGAATACTAAAAGTACCGCACTTTTGTACCATTTAGATAAGGCTCCTATTGCACTCTGACTGATAATTTCGTTGATAACATCCATAATTTCTTTTTTTAGCATTAAACAATTTTTATAGCTTTTAGGATGATTTAAGTTGCAATGGTTAATTGAGGTTGTTATATATGAAACAAGTAGCATGCCAAAAACCCTACTTCCAAATGGTTATTGGCAAAAAAAATAGACGCAAAATGCGTCTATTTCAATGTCTTTTAATGGGTTCCTTACTATTCACAGCCACCAGTAAATCCTGTTGCGTCAAATTTAGTTTGAACAGCACCCTGTAAGTTGCCACTGGTTACTTGTATGGCCAGATTGTTTTCACCACTCCCATCTCTTTTTGGAGAACAGTATTCAAAAAGATAAAAACTATTTGCCTGTTCGTTAACCCTTAAGGAAATATCGTTAAAAGTGGTTTCCAATTCTTCCTTATTACCAGCAAATACGCTAAATGTCTTACCTATTTCCATCAAGATTTCAGTATCTATCTCTGATCCTAAACCAATGGTAAAAAACGATATATTACTGTTGGCTTCGTTCACTTTCATTAACGCCTCTTCCTCGGTATATCTGGAAGCCTGATCGGTTCCATCGGTAAAAACAACTATTGATGTGGCCCCAATAACATTGTCATTGGTACTTTCGTTCAATAATTCCCCAGCAATATTTGTAGATTTTATCACAGCTCCATATAAGTCGGTGGAAGGATCATTGCTTATGTCAGTTGTTATGCCCTCAATGGAAGCAGTAAGTTCAGCCTTGGAGGCCGTAAGCGGATTTAGTAAATGAAGTTCATCTTCCCCATCAAACCAATAAATGGCCATTCTAAAGGACGACTCTTCCTCTGATGGCATCACATTATTGATAAAACTAATTGAAGCAGATTTTAATTCGTCCAGACTGCTACTGAGTACGCTGTTACTAAGATCAAGTACCAACAGGGTGTTATTATTGAAAATTTGTGAATTTGGTGATATACGCGCAAAAGATTCGGAAGCCGATATTGTATTAAAACATTCATCATTTCTCCCTTGTTCGTAAATGGTAAATTGTTCCGCTGTTAAACCAGGGGCAGGGTTACCCATATTATCGGAGACCTTAAAAAAAACAGATACTTTCCCCGGCAGCGTTGTAAACTGATCCTGGATTGATAGTACAAGGTCACTTTCTCCAAGATTTAGGCATTCATCAACCGGAATTCCTTCACCAAGGGACCCAGACTGATTAATATTAAAATTTATGTCATCATCGGCATTTCCGCATGAAAAAAAAAGGACAAAGGCAAAATGTAAGCTAAGCAGCTTCAGAAAGGATTTCATTATCATAAGTTTTGTTGTTCCCCATCAGAACGTCCAATTTGATTTTAAATTATGGCCCGGGTTGAAAACTTTGTTAAAACTTGTTAAAGTCAAATCTGTAACCCTCGTTGGGTTTAGGTAGTGATAATTTTTCATCAATAAGATTTGTGCTGTTATTCAATAAAATGGCATTAGGGCAATTAAATCATTTTTACCGGGGAATACGATTAAGAGCGTATAATAAATGTATCTTTTAACATTAAACAAATTGTTAAATGGGTTACAGTTAGACATAATTTTGATAACTTTAAGAAGTATATTATTTACTCACTTAAACAACTTGCACATGCCAACGTATCAATTAAACATTAATGGAGAATCCAGGTCAGTAGAAGTTAGCGAGGATACCCCGTTACTTTGGGTTTTACGCGATCATTTAGACCTTGTAGGAGCAAAATATGGCTGTGGGATTGCACTTTGTGGTTCATGTACTATCCATCTGGATGGAGTAGCTGTTAGGAGTTGCGCAATTTCTATAGCTCAGGTTGAAGGGAAAGCAATAACAACAATTGAAGGCCTTTCCGAAGATGGTACTCATCCGGTGCAGGAAGCCTGGAAAGAAGTTGATGTCCCTCAATGTGGGTACTGCCAGACAGGCCAGATTATGACAGCCTCAGCATTTTTAAAGGATAATCCAAATCCAACAGAAAATGAGATTAAAGACGCAATGCATGGCAATATTTGCAGATGTGCCTCTTATACCAGAATATATAAAGCAGTTGAAATAGCGGCAAACAAAATGGCCCAGTGAACCAACAAAAAACATCAAAATGTCCACACAAAACAAGTCAATAACATTTAGCAGAAGATCCTTCATGAAAACCAGCTCCCTCGCAGGGGGTGGATTATTAATTGGGTTTAATTTATTTAATGCCTGTAAACCCAATGCCAAACCACCTGTGAATTTGGCAGAATTGGATTACAATGAGTTTAACGCCTTTATTCAAATTGCAGATAATGGTGCCGTAACTATATTTTCACCAAACCCGGAAATTGGACAGGGAGTAAAAACTTCCATGCCAATGATCATTGCGGAGGAATTGGATGTTGCCTGGAAAGATGTCTATGTGAAGCAGGGTGTGTTGGATACCAATAATTATACGCGACAGGTGGCAGGAGGAAGTCAGTCTATCAGGTTTGGGTGGGATCCATTAAGGGAAACCGGGGCAACTGCACGTCAAATGCTTGTAAATGCTGCTGCAGCCAGATGGGGTGTAGATCCTTCGGAATGCTCCACAAACGAAGGTGTAATAAGTAATGCGGCAGGGGATAAATTAGGTTATGGGGAAGTGGTCAATGAAGCAGCCGCGCTTGAAATTCCTGAAGATGTTACACTTAAAGATGTAAAAGACTATAAAATAATTGGTACGGATGCCGCCAATGTAGATATCGACAAAATAATTACGGGAGAACCTCTTTTTGGGTTGGATTACAAAGCTGAGGGGATGGTTATTGCTTCCGTCATGCGTCCGCCAGCTTTTGGCCAAAAACTGGAGACTTTTGATGATGCAGAAGCAAAGGCCGTAGATGGCGTAATAGATGTTTTGAAGTTTGGCGACAAGATTGCGGTTTTAGCAAAAGATACCTGGTCTGCAATGAAGGGTAAAAAAGCTTTGAAAGCCGAATGGAAATCAGATTCCAAATTGGAAAGTACAGAAGATCATGATAAATTATTATTGGGATTATTGGATGGAAATAAATTTGAAACGCTTCGAGAGGATGGAAATGTAAAAAAAGCATTTTCCCAGGCAGATAAGGTACTGGAAAGAACATATGAATCTCCTTTTCTTCCCCATAATTGTTTGGAACCCATGAATTTTTATGCCAACGTAACTGAAGAAAAGATACATTTGGTAGGACCCATACAAACACCGGAAGGCACTGCAAAGAATATTGCCAAGTTGTTGGAGCGTGATTTTGAAGAGGTGCATTTAGAAATGACCAGAATGGGAGGTGGATTTGGCAGAAGGCTATATGGAGATTTTGCTGTGGAAGCCGCAGAAATTTCTAACCTGGCCAAAAAACCGGTGAAGGTGGTATTTTCCAGGGAAGATGATATGGCTGATGGGATCTACAGACCGGCAATAAAATATAGAATTAAAGCCGCTGTTAAAGATGGAGAAGTAACAGGGTATCATTTAAAAGAGGCGGCAATCAACTCTAATATGTATGGTCTGATACCAAACTTTTTTCCGGCAGGCGCCATTGAAAATTACCAGGTTGACGTAGCTAAATATCAGAGTAATATTACAACCGGTGCCTGGAGGGCGCCTTATACGAACTTCCTGGCTTTTGCAGAGCAAAGTTTTTTCGATGAATTGGCTGAAATGATGGAAGTAGATAAAATTAAACTCAGATTAGACTTGTTGCAAAAAGTAAAAGGAACAACTGATGAGCGTATTCAGTATTCACCTGAGCGCATGGAAAAAGTAATCAAAACGGCCGTTGAAAAATCTGGCTGGGGAACAAAACCTGAAGGTGTATACCAGGGATTTGTGAATTATTATTGCCATAATAGTCATGTTGCGGAAGTAGCCGATGTGGTATTGGAAAATGGGAATCCTGTGGTAAAGAAGATTACCTGTGTTGTTGATTGCGGGATTGTAATTAATCCTTTAGGGGCTTTAAATCAGATTGAAGGAGGCGTTATTGATGGGGTAGGACATTCAATGTATGGTGATTTTGGATTTGAGAATGGTGTTCCCACAGCGACTAACTTTGATAGATACAGACTGATTAGAATGAAAGAAGCACCGGTGGTCGAAACTCATCTGATTCAAAATAAACTTTCACCTACCGGACTCGGTGAACCAACACTTCCTCCTGCAGGGGCTGCAATAGCGAACGCTTTTAAAGCGGCTACAGGAAAAAGAATATACAATCAGCCATTTATCAAATACCCGGAACTATTAAAAGGACCGGAAAAAGAAATTATAGGATAGTATGACAATTTTATTATTTGGAATAACCAGGGATATTGTTGGTTCATCAACGCTGGCAATGCCTTCTTCCGAATCGAAACAATTCAAAACCGTCAGGGATTTGAAATCTTTTCTTGGCAGCTCATATCCTGAATTAAAAAAACTCAGTTCACTGGCCGTTGCAGTAAATAATCATTATGCGGCGGATGATGTTTTAATAAACAGTGCTGACGAAATTGCATTGATTCCTCCGGTAAGCGGGGGTTGATGCCTTGTAAATATTGAAAACCTAATTAGGGACACTAAATGCTAATAGACAATCATAACAGAGTAATTAATTATTTGCGCCTGGCAGTCACAGATAGATGTAATCTAAGGTGTAATTACTGCATGCCATCTGAGGGCATAGATTTCGCCAAAAAGGACAAGCTGCTCAGTACGGCTGAACTTTCTAAAATTGGTGAGTTAATGGTTCAAATGGGGATTGATAAGATTCGGATAACAGGCGGAGAGCCCTTTGTAAGAAAGGATTTAATGACTTTACTCAGGAACCTAAGGAATAATAGCGGACTTAAGGATATTTCGATTACAACGAACGCTACGCTAATAGGACCTCATATTGATGAACTTAAAGCACTTGGAATTAAGGACGTAAATGTGAGCATGGACGCCATAAATAAAGCCACCTTTGAGCGCATAACAAGGCGCGATCATTTTGACACGGTTCACAATAACCTGATACGCCTTATCACCGAAGGGTTTAATGTGCGTATCAATTTTATTGTACTAGATGGGCAGAACGTTGAAGATATAATACCCATGTTGGATTTACAGAAGCACTATCCGGTTAATGTCCGCTTTCTTGAAGAAATGCCATTCAATGGAGGATCTAAGAAATTCAATTCTATAAAATGGGACTACAAAGCTATTTTAGCGCATATCAGGAAAACATACCCTGAAATAGAACTTGTACAATCTCCAATAACTTCGACTTCAATAAATTATAAAATAACCGGCCATAAAGGAAACTTTGGACTTATTCCTTCGTTTAGCCGGACATTCTGCGGTAGCTGTAACAGACTGCGGATAACCGCTTTGGGAGATGTTATAACCTGCTTGTATGGTCCTCCAAAAATTAATCTTCGGGAAATTGTAAGAAGTAATTCTCCCGATGATAACATCAAAGATGCCATACGCAATGTGATTGGGAAAAGAGCTAAAACAGGATTTGAAGCACAGAAAGAACACAAAGGTGTCTTTGACAATTCAATGACTTCGATAGGAGGGTAACAGATGCTAAACTAACTTGTATTCCGGTAATTCTAATAACAATGGAGATCAAAGAAGGAAATTCACAAACAAAACTTTATGGGCTTGTACTTTCAGGGGGGAGAAGTACCAGGATGGGCCATGACAAAAGTCTTATACAATATCACGATCTGCCACAGCGTGAACATCTTTATAATTTGTTATCCCAGGTTTGCGACAAAGTCTTTTTGAGCATTCGAAAAGAGCAGCGAGCTGAATTTGCTCCAAATGTGGCAACCATAATTGACAGAGATGAATATAAAGGTCCTTTTAACGGACTGTTAAGCGCGCATTATTCTAACCCAAAGGTTGCCTGGTTGGTTTTAGCTTGTGACCTTCCTCTAATTAATCTGGAGGCGATAAAACAATTGATCAAAGAAAGGGATGTTAAAGAAAATGCTACTGCATTTGCCACAAATAAAACGGGTTTGCCAGAACCTCTTGCTGCAATATGGGAACCTCACGGATTGGATAATGCTATAGATTATCTAAAACAGGCTACCAGCAGTTGCCCAAGGAAATTTTTGATAAATTCTGATATAAAATTGGTCTTCCCAAAGGATGATATTGTTTTAATGAATGCAAATTCAGAGGACGATTATAAAGAAGTATTATCTAAATTAGAATCCCATTGAATACAAATCGCTACATACGTCAAACTTCACTAAAAGATTTTGGTGAAAAATCTCAGGATTTGTTACTAAAATCCAGGGTTTTAGTAGTAGGTGCGGGGGGGCTTGGGATACCGGTCCTGCAGTATTTAAATGCTATGGGTGTTGGAACTCTGGGTATTGTTGAAGGAGATAAGATAGAATTTTCGAACTTACAAAGACAGGTAATCTATACTGAAAAGGATATAGGCAGGGCGAAACTCGAAGTGATTTCAGATCGTTTAAAAGCCCAGAATTCAAATACCTCAATTATTGGACATGATACCTTTTTAACCCGGGACAATGCAATGGCTATTATTCCGGATTATGACATAATTGTAGATGCAACGGACAATTTCCCTACCCGCTATCTTATTAATGATGCCTGCGTAATTTTAGGGAAACCCTTTGTATATGGTGCACTTCATGGATATGAGGCACAATTGAGTGTTTTTAATTATCAGAATGGCCCAACCTACAGGTGTTTATTTCCAAATATGCCGGCAAAGGAAGAAATTCCTGACTGTAATATAAATGGGGTGCTTGGTGTTATTCCCGGCATTGTAGGTAGTTTACAAGCTTTGGAAGTAGTCAAAATAATTACTCAAAAGGCAAAGGTACTGTCCGGGGTATTACTTATTTACAATGGCCTGGATCAATCCTTCCTTAAAATAAATTTTTCAGGGATTGATGAGAATAAAAAAATTCGCACCCTGGGAGACTATTACTTTCCGTATGAAACTGAAACTACAAATTCCATTTCAGCTGCAGAATTTCATCTTCTTATGGAAAATGAAACACCTTTACAAGTAATTGATGTGCGGACAGCGGACGAGTTTCAGAATAATCACCTGGCAAACACCATCAATATCCCGCTGGAGGAAATTGATAGCAGACATATGGAAATTGATTTTTCCAATCCTTTATATATGATTTGTCAATCCGGGAACAGAAGCAGAATTGCCCAGCAAAAACTACAGAACAGCTATAATAAAGCCATTATTTTTAATGTCTTGGGAGGAATTAATCAGTATAACGCTTTACTCATATAATCGTGAACTTCATGAATAGAAATATGGGCAGGTACCTGGCAGGAATTCACAGAATTAATTTAGATTTGGAGCTATGATTGCTTTTAGTGATGCATACAATCTGGTTCTTAGCTATAGCCAAAACTATGGAGAGGAAAACGTAAGCTTAAAAAAGGCTGTTGGAAGAGTACTGGCCGAAGATATACACGCCGATAGAGATTTCCCCCCTTTTGATCGTGCCACCAAGGATGGGATAGCAATCAATTATGACGCTATTGAAAATGGCCGAAAGTCTTTTAACATCAAGGCGGTAATCGCTGCAGGTCAGAAAACTTATCCATTTTTAGAACAGGAGAATTGTGTGGAAATAATGACAGGAGCAGTAGTGCCCATTGAGGCAGATACCGTTGTTATGTATGAAGATATTGGTGTAGAACATGAAATAGCAACTATCAATACTTTAGCAAAAAGAGGGCAAAATATTCATTATAAGGGAAGTGATCAGAAAAAGGGTGAATTGGTTTTGAACAAAGACACCAGGATTACAGCGGCGGAAATTGGTGTATTGGCATCAGTTGGAAAAGCCACAGTTAAAGTTAAGAAACTACCCGGGATAGCGGTTATTTCAACGGGAAATGAACTCGTAGAGGTAGAAGAGCATCCACTGCCCCATCAAATCAGGAAATCGAATTCATATACACTCTATGCTGCCCTGCAAAAAGAAAATATTGAACCGTTGCTGTTACATTTATCGGACGATAAAGATATGATTAGGCAGAAATTATCTTATGTAATACAGGAAATGGATGTTGTACTTATGAGCGGAGGGGTGTCTAAGGGGAAATTTGATTTTATCCCCAAAGTATTAGGGGAATTAGGCGTAAAAAATGTGTTTCACGGGGTTTTACAACGTCCCGGGAAGCCTTTCTGGTTTGGGATGCATGAAGACTCAAATACCGTAATTTTTTCTTTCCCCGGAAATCCAATATCAACATTTGCTAATTATTATATTTATTTTAAACCTTGGTTGTTACATTCCTTAGGACTGCCATTACCTGAAGTTGAAGTATCTTTGGAGGAACCTATAAGCATAAAGGGTAGTTTAACCCGATTTCTTGGAGTGAAAACCAGATGGGAAAACGGTATTCTTAAAGCCAGGTTTGTAAAGGATAATGGTTCCGGAGATTTAACCAGTTTAGCAAGATCAGACGGATTTATTAAATTAATACCCAGAGAACAACCCTATAATACGGATGAGAAAGTATCCTTTATAAGTACCAGAACTCTCGTTTAAATGACGCATGAATTAAAGAATATATTCACAGCCTACCAATCGTACAGTAAATCTGGAAGCAAGGCAGTACTGGCCACCGTTGTGGCTCTGGAAGGATCTTCATATCGCCGTCCCGGAGTACGGATGTTGATCCTTGACAACGGAAAGATGGTTGGAGCAGTTAGCGGAGGATGTGTAGAAAAGGAAGTACAGCGCCAGGCACAAAGTGTTTTACAAAATGGAATCCCCAGGGTTATGACCTACGATGGCCGTTATAGGCTGGGCTGCGAAGGTATTTTATATATTCTTATCGAACCTTTTATGCCAGACGAAACCACCATAGATATTTTTTGGCAAACCATTAAAAAAAGGGAGAATTTTGAACTTATCAGCTCTTTTGAGAGAACGGAAACGGCTAACCCGGATTTTGGTACTCTCTTAAAATTTGATAATGCTAATAAGGCTCTGAGGCCCGGTTATAAAGGGCATTTAGCAGGAGAAAGCTTTGAACAGGTTATGACCCCTTGTTTTAAATTGATCATAATAGGTGCGGAGCATGATGCCGTACAATTGTGTTCTTATGCAAGCATGACCGGTTGGGAAGTAATGATCATAGCCGGTCCGGCAGAAGAAAAAAACGAAACGGATTTTCCGGGTGTGCAGGATTTCAAAGCCCAGTTGCCGGAAGAATTCGATACCCGTTTAATTGACAATCAAACTGCTGTTGTATTAATGACCCATAGCTACGTAAAAGATTTAAAATATTTAGTCGCAATTAAAGAAATCACGCCAATTTATCTGGGCTTATTAGGGCCTGCGGCACGAAGGGAAAAGTTATTAAATGAACTAATAGAGTACCATCCGGAGATTTCAGAGCAATTCTTTGAATCTGTTTACGGACCATCCGGAATAAATATTGGGGCAGAGACCCCACAGGAGATTGCAATATCCATAATAGCTGAAATCCTTACGGTGATACGAAAAAAAGAGCCTATGCTCCTAAAAAATAAAACGGGAACGATACACAATTAATGAATTCTCAGGTAGCTATTTTAATACTGGCAGCAGGGTCTTCAAGTAGAATGGGTAAAATAAAACAACTCTTACCCTGGAAAGGTTCAACCCTTCTTGAGAATACCATCAGGACTGCAAAATCATCAATGGCCGGTGAGGTCCTGGTCATACTGGGATCTAATGCAGGATTAATCAAAGAGTCGATTCATAATATCAATGATGTTAATATAATTGAAAACACCAAATGGAGAAAGGGTATAGGATCCTCAATCTCATGTGGGATTAATTATCTTACAGCATATGAGAAAGACATCAGGGCGGTAATAATTCTTTTAGCTGATCAGGTTTTAATTAATTCAGAATATCTTAATCGAATGATAGAACTCTATACCCGGGGTAAGAAGGATCTTATAGCTACCAAATACGGGCATAAAACAGGAGTTCCTGCCTTGTTTGACCAATTTTATTTTAAGGATTTAAGTAAATTGGACGAGGATCATGGTGCTCATAATTTACTTAAAAGATTTACAGATAAAATTTATACTTTAGACACCTTTGGGAAGACCTTTGACGTAGATACTCAGGAAGATTATAACAAGTTATTGGAAATGAATGCGAATAAGGATAAACGATTTTGAGATATTTTATTTTTGATTGTTGTTTATAAATACTTCCTAAAATAGAGTACATCCCTTTAACGAAAATCACTTTTATGACCAATTTTAAAACCTGTCTTGTTGCCATCGTATTCTTAAATGTAATTTTTCAATCTTGTGCGCAGGAAATGAGTTTTGAAGAATACAATCCAAAATCCACTCTGGTGGTTCCGGAAAATATTGTAGAGAAAGCGAAGTATCCATTTATTGATATCCATAGCCATCAATTTCAGATGGCTACACAAGACTTATCGCAATTGATTAATGCAATGGACACCCTGAATTTAGCGGTCATGGTTAACTTAAGCGGAGGCTCTGGTGAGGGCTTAAAAAATATGTTAGCCAATGTCAACCAGCATTATCCAAACAGGTTTGTAATCTTTGCCAATGTGGATTTTAAAGGAGTGGGAAGTCCGGATTGGTCTGATAATGCGGTAAAGCAACTGGAAGAGGATGTAAAAAGTGGCGCAAAAGGATTAAAAATTTATAAAAGCCTTGGCCTTAGGAATAAGGATATCAATGGCAATAGAATAGCCATTGATGATCCACGTCTAGATCCTATTTGGGCTAAATGCGGGGAACTAAATATACCGGTCCTTATCCACGCTGCAGACCCCAAGTCCTTTTGGGATCCCATGGACAGTACGAACGAAAGGTGGTTAGAATTAAAAACCAGGCCTCGAAGGAAACGGTCAGCAGATAATCCGGCTCCATGGGAGCAAATAATTAATGAACAGCATAATATGATCAGGAAGCATCCGGAAACTGAGTTCATTAATGCTCATATGGGCTGGTATGCCAATAACTTACAAAGACTGTCGGAATTACTGGAACAAATGCCAAATATGTATGTGGGTATTGGTGCTGTAATAGCCGAACTGGGAAGGCAACCAAGAAACGCAAGAAAGTTTTTTATTACCTATCAGGATCGAATTCTTTTTGGGAAAGACAGCTGGCAACCCTCAGAGTTCCCAACTTATTTCAGAGTTTTGGAAACTGATGATGAATACTTTCCCTACTACAAAAAATACCATGCCTTCTGGGCCATGTATGGATTAGATCTTCCAGACGAAGTATTGCGAAAAGTATATTACAAAAACGCCCTGAAATTATTGCCGGGATTGGATCCGAATTTATTTGAAAACTAGATTAAAAGTTTCCGCAATTAGTGTTGACTTCAGATCTAGCCAATGCCGGAAATTTTGTTTTATGTACTGCAGTTTTGTACTTATCCCTGAACAACCATTTTAATTTGCCTTTATAAAATTTGTAAAAAAGTGTGATTTTTTCGGGCAATGGTCTACTAATTAAGCAGAAGTTGTGAAAATATGGGTAAAGAAGAGTCATTTACCAGGATAATCAAGGAAAATGAGGGCGTGATTTTTAAGATCACCACGGTCTATACGCAAGATGGACAGGACCAAAAAGATTTGTACCAGGAAATTGTTTATCAATTGTGGAAATCCTTTGATTCTTTTCGAAATGAATCTAAAATCAGTACCTGGATGTATCGCGTTGCATTAAATACTGCAATTAGTCAATTTAAAAAAAGAAAAAAGCATTCCATAACAACTTCTATTGATCAGGTTGTTCTGCGGCAAACTGAAAATTATAATCCTGATTTTGAAAACAAGCTAAAAATTATATACGAGCATATTCACCAACTGAATATTCTGGAAAAAGGTTTAATACTGCTCTTATTGGAAGGAAAGAAATACGAGGAAATTGCAAAGATCACAGGATTGAGTGAAACAAATGTGGGTACACGCATCTCCAGAATTAAGCAAAAGTTGAAATCCAGGATATTGAAAAAGTAAATTATGGACTTAGAAGAAATCCAAAAAGTTTGGTCAGATATGACCGATCAATTAGAAAAGCAAAAAAAGCTAAACAATGAATTAATCATGAAAATGACACAGCACAGATTCAAGAGCAAGTTTGATAAGATAAAGTTATATGAAACTATTGGTGCTGTTATATGTTTTATTATGGCCATCTTCATTTTGTTTAACTTGAATAAATTGGATACCTGGTACTTGCTCGCTTGTGGTTTATTTACCGTAGCTTTCCTATTGGTTTTACCTGTCATTACCCTGGGATTACTTGGTAAAATACAGCGTATGAACATTGTAAATAACAGTTACAAAGACGCTATCGTTAAGTATACCAAAGCAAAAAATCAATTACTTCTTATGCAAAGGGTAGGCATTTATTTGAGTTTTGTACTGATGTTTACATCCTTACCGGTATTTAGTAAAATAATGAAGAACAAAGATCTCTTTATCAATAGTCAAATATGGCTTGCATATATTCCGGTAATGATTATTTTCCTTGTCTTATTTACAAGATGGGGGTATAAGTGCTATAAGAATATTACCAATTCTGCAGAGAATATTCTTAAGGAACTGGAAGCTTAAATTAAGCGGTTTAAACTTAATCTGCGATGCTTAACTAAGTACAGCTTTTTTTGACCATTAATTGGTTTGCATAGAAATTCCTGCCTTTTCCCATATTAACTGAGCTTTATCATATTATTAGAATAGAGAAACTACGACCTTTAATTTATTATAAATAGTCTTGGAAGGCACATTTGCTATTTATAGAAGAGTTCGGGCCGCTTTATTAGAACTGCAGTATGAAGAAACTACCTCTTACACTACTCCTGTTGATATTGGTGCTGCAGCTTTTTGCTCAAAAAAAGAATGAATCTTTTCGCTTAAATATTCGTAAAACCAATTTAGCGGTAAAAATTGACGGAATTGGTGATGATGAGGCCTGGAAGGATGCCGATGTTGCTAAAGATTTTCATATGGTAATACCTATGGATATTGATAAGGCAACGGATAAAACGGAAATTCGGATGACTTATGATGACACCAACATTTATTTACTCGCTACTTTTTATAACAGCATATCCGGACGCTATTTTGTGGAATCCTTAAGGCGAGATTTTTCTTTTAACAAGAATGATAATTTCTTACTGTTCCTGGATCCTTTTAATAATCAGACTACCGGCTTCACTTTTGGCTCCAATGCAGCAGGAGCTCAATGGGATGGTACCATGTTTGCCGGAAGCAGTGTTGATCTCAATTGGGATAGCAAGTGGATCTCTGAAGTAACCAGAGATGATGAAAAATGGGTATTTGAAATGGCCCTTCCCTTCAAATCAATACGATATGAAGATGGGGTTAAGGAATGGGGGATTAATTTTAGCAGGTTGCATTTGGCCTCCAGCGAAAAATCGAGTTGGACCCCGGTACCCAGGCAATTTCCAACTTCTGCCATGGCCTATAACGGAGTTTTGGTATGGGATGAGGCCCCGCCAACACCGCGTTTCAATTTTTCTTTAATTCCTTATGTTTTGGGACAGACCACCTATGACCTGGATCAAAGTACCGATTATGTAGCGAAAATTGGAGGAGATGTAAAATTTAGTTTGTCTTCCTCTTTGAACCTGGACCTGACAATTAACCCGGATTTTTCTCAGGTGGAAGTAGACCGTCAGATTACAAATCTAGACAGGTTTGAACTGTTTTTTCCCGAAAGAAGACAGTTCTTCCTGGAGAATGCCGATATATTTGCCAACTTTGGATATGAAAGGATCAGGCCATTTTTTTCCAGGAGAATTGGGCTTGGGATCCCTATAAATGCAGGTCTAAGACTTAGTGGGAACATTGATGAAAATTGGCGGCTGGGGGTTATGGATATTCAAACTGAAAAAGATGAAGATACAGGGTTACCAAGTCAAAATTTTGGGGTGATTAGCTTACAGCGACGGGTATTTAGCCGATCTTCCATAGGGCTCCTCTTCGTAAACAAACAGTCTATCAATTATCCTCAGGATACAGATTCTTTGCGTACCATCTATCCAAAGTATAATCGAAATCTAGGGATGGAATATAATTTGGCCTCATCCGATAATTTGTGGAATGGAAAGGCATTTTTATTAAAGTCCTTTGCACCGGATAAAAATGGAAACGGGATTACGCAGGGAGCCAATATTGAATATAAAAGTAGAAAATGGAATTGGGGCATTAAAGAAGAATATGTGGATAGCACATATACGGCTGAAGTTGGCTTTGTTCCAAGAAAAGGGTATTTCAACTTCAATGCATTCTTAGGTTACCTGTTTTTTCCTGAAGCCGGTCCGGTTTTAAGTCATGGTCCTGTGGTTAATTCGATTTATTTTTTTGATAAAAATATCAAACAAACCGATCATCAAAACACACTGCAATACCTCTTAAACTTCCGTAATAGAAGCAGTTTAAGTTTTGAAGGTATTAATGAATATGTAGAACTACTTGCCCCATTCGACCCTACCGGTACCGGTAAAGATTCACTTGCCACGGGAACGAAACATAGATGGAATGCTTTTGGAGCGAGCTATAATTCAAGACCACAAAGTATGTTTACCTATTCTTTAGGCGGAAGATATGGCGGATATTATGAAGATGGTTCCCTCTTAAGTTTAACTACTGAACTAGGCTATCGCTTTCAGCCCTATGTAAGCCTCAGTTCAAATATCAGTTATAATAATATAAAATTACCTGAACCATGGAATACTACCGAATTTTGGCTCATTGGTTCTGAAATAGATATTACTTTTACCAATAAGTTATTTTTTGCTACTTTATTCCAGTATAACGAGCAATCAAAAAACTTTAATTTAAATTCCAGGTTTCAGTGGCGCTATGCACCGGCTTCAGATTTATTCCTTGTTTACACGAACAATGAATTATTGGATCCTTTAAATGGCAGAATCTGGTCACTTACGCTCAAAATGACGTATTGGTTCAATAAATGAGAGATACGGGATCAACAACTTATTCTTCTCCTATTGATGGATAATTAATTTTTTCTTAATAATTTAATAGTTAAATCAACAACAATAGAATCGATTATGAAAACTCAGAAACCGAATACCAGGGATACACAGGAACGTAAAGAAACTAGTTTATCACGTCGAAAATTTATCAGAAATTCCTCTGTCGCTTTAGGGGCAATTTCAATAATACCAAGACATGTTTTGGGTAGAGGTTTTATTGCTCCCAGTGATAAAGTAAATCTTGGTTTTATTGGTCTTGGAAAGCAGAGTAGGGGACTTTCATCACGATTCGTGGAGCATACAAATGCTCAAATCATAGCCTGCTGTGATGTGTGGTCTACAAAAAATGCATGGTTCAAACAACAGGTTGAGAAGGTTTATGCTGAACATCGGAATCAATCAAATTATAATAGTGTTAATACGTACCTTGAATATAAGGAACTCCTGGATCAATCAGAGATTGATGCTGTAGTTATTGCCACTCCGGACCATTGGCATGCTTTACAATCCATAGACGCTATGAAGTCCGGTAAAGATGTATTTTGTGAAAAACCTTTAACGCATACGCTAAAAGAAGGATCGGAGATGGTAAAATGGGCCAATAAAACAGGCAAAATTGTTCAAACAGGCAGTATGCAGCGCTCCTGGGATAACTTTAGAAAAGCTTGTGAATTGGTTAGGAATGGATATTTAGGGGAAATTCAGAAAGTTCTGGTAAATGTCGGTGATCCTGCCAGGCCATATGATCTGGCGGCCGAAACACTTCCACCTGAAGTTAATTGGAACAATTGGTGTGGTCCTGCTCCTCTGTTAGCATACAACCACAGGATTAGCCCTTCAAATAATGATGTCGATTTTTGGCCGAATTGGCGATACTATGAGGAAATAGGAGGGGGTATTTTATGCGACTGGGGTGCACATATGTTTGATATTGTCCAATGGGCACTTGGAATGGACTCTACGGGGCCGGTGAAATATATTCCGCCCGCAGATAAAAATGCCGTGCGTGGCCTAAAAATGTATTATGCAAACGGGATAGAAGTTATTCATGAAGATTTTGAGCGTGGTTGGGGTGTTCGTTTTTTTGGTTCGGAGGGACAGATGGATATAAGTCGAAATTATTTTGAAACCAACCCGGCAGAAATTCTGACGGTAGAGCTAAAAGACTCTGATACCCGTCTATACAAGGTAAAGAAAGATCATTATCAGGATTGGATAGATGCCATAAAAAATAGAACGCAACCCGTATGCGGCGTAGAAACTGGTCACCGCTCTGCCAGTATATGTAATATTGCCAATATTGCCTATGAACTGGGGGAGACCTTAAACTGGGACCCGGAAAAAGAAAAATTTGAGAAAAATAAAAGCGCGAATAAGATGCGGAAAAAAAAGTATAGAAAATTTTAATTTAATTGTAGCCATACAATCCAATTTAGAATGAGTTGCTTTAATTGAGTGTCGCAATTCTCATAGAAGAAAGTATTCACTTTTTTTAATGACCAAGCTATAAAATAGTGTCATTTTTAATATTTCTCCTATCTTTAAAGGTGGATCAACTGGTAATAAATAGGCTGGTATTTAACTTTCCCAAAATAAAAATTCTACTCAGTCTTGTATTTTTTTGGGTTATATTCGGTTTAGACGCACAAGTCCCTCCGGATTGTACAACCTTGTCTTCCCCATTAGATGGCGAAACAAATGTTTCTGTAAACACTGAAATTCAATGGGTGGCCGTCCCAAATGCAACGCAATATTTTCTTAGTATGGGGACGAGCCCGGGTGCAACAGATGTTTTAAACCGGATTTCTGTTGGGAATAGCCTAAACTATACGCCTGCCACAAGCCTAATGCCAAATACTGTCTACTATGTTACCGTTATTCCAAATAATAATAATGGGGATGCCATTAATTGCATGGAGGAAAGTTTTACTACCGGTAATGCCAGTAATATACCCGGCTGTGTTACACTTTCTAACCCGGTAGCCGGGGCTTATGGTGTGCCGCCCGGTACTGACATAAGCTGGACGGGCCAAACAGGGGCCGCCGGATACTTTTTAACTATCGGCACCACTTCCGGAGGCAATGATATTTTGAATAATTTTGATACAGGCAATGTAACTTCATACGACCCTCCTTCAGACTTCCCCCTTTCTCAACGTATATATATCACCATTACCCCTTACAATAATGCCGGAGAATCTCCTTCATGCGCGGAGATTACCTTCAGGACAAGAGGAAATAATCCACCTATGTGTACTGAGATTATTGATCCTATTGACGGTGGTGAGTTTATTTCTGTAACGGCAAATATCACCTGGATAAGAGATTTTAATGCTTCCGGTTACCTGATGACCATAGAGAAAACCTCAATTGGAGGCGTTAAAATCCTTGATAATTTTGATGTTGGCAGCGGCACAAATTTTAAACCTCCGGATTTTGAGGGAAATACGGTTTACTATGTTAGAATAACACCTTATAACGACCTGGGGGTGGCCCCTAACTGTCAACCAATCTCGTTTACTACTGGTGCAGGACCGGTTCCTCCGGATTGCACGAATCTTTTGGTGCCTCAGAATGGGGCTAGTGATATTGGGGAGAACTCTAATTTGGAATGGGCAGCTGTGAGTGGCGCATTTGGCTATATTCTTTCTGTGGGTACTTCTTCGGGAGGAACAGATCTGGTAAATATGCTAGATGTGGGTAATGCAACAACTTATAGCTTTGAACAGCCTCTTCCCGAAGCAAGTACAATTTTTGTAACTATAATCCCTTATAACCCAAGTTTAGTTGCGGAGAATTGCAGGGAGGAATCATTTACCACAACTGGCTTTGAAGAAGTTGATGAATCTATACCGGTACCTAAATTCTTTACCCCGAATAACGATGGGTTCAATGATCAATGGATAGTAAGTTCAACTCCGGAAATTGAAATAAGTACGGTACATATCTTTAACAGATATGGTCAATTGCTAAAACAATTATTCCCGGATCAGGGCTGGGATGGGAATTTTAACGGTAAACCTTTAGCGTCTGATTCGTATTGGTACAGAATACAAACCGCAGAGGGCAATACCCAGGTAGGCTTTTTTGTATTAAAGAGATAGTTGATTTATAGAAATAAACTACAAAAATTAAAGAATACCTTCATACTAGCTGAAGTCTCATCGCTTATTTTTAGTTACTTTTAGCCATAAATAACAATTAATTCAACGAGGATATAATGAAAACAATCTTTAACGCAATATTCATATCAATTTCAATCTTTTCATCAGGCATCACTCAGGCCAGCGCACAGAGCGATATTTTTGAAAAGCTTAATGAAGTTGCCATAGTAGATCAGAAAGTAATGGTTCCTATGCGAGATGGGATACGATTGGCTACCGACATATACCGCCCCAAAACTGATAAAAAAGTTCCAATTATTTTTTCCAGAACTCCCTATAATTTTAATTCATGGGGTGACGGTGAGCAAAGGACCAGAACCGCTGAAAAAGCTTATGAAGTGGTACAGAAGGGATATGCCTATGTAGTACAAAATGAAAGGGGAAGATATTATTCCGAAGGAGAATGGGACATCTTGGGCGTACCCCTTACGGATGGCTATGATGCTTTTACCTGGATGAAGGAACAAACCTGGTCTAATGGAAAGATTGGTACTTTGGGCTGTTCATCTACAGCAGAATGGCAAATGGCTGTTGCTGCCTTAGATCATCCTTCCTATGCTGCTATGGTACCTCAAAGCTTTGGAGCCGGTGTTGGTAGGGTAGGCAACTACTTCGAACAGGGTAACTGGTACAGAGGTGGAGCCGAACAGTTACTTTTTTTTGCATGGCTATATAGCGTGGAGCATGATATATATAAACCCAGAATCCCTGAAGGAGCCAGTCAGGAAGATCTTATCCGTATTTCCAGGTTCTATGATTTAGCGCCGGAGAATCCACCCGTAGATATGTCACAAGCCCTGGCACATTTACCAATTCAGGATATTATTCAGAATATTCATGGCAAAAAAGAAGTATTTGACAAGATGGTGAGGCGAACTCCTAATCATGAAGACTGGTACAAAGGAGGGCTATACCATGACGATATGGAAATTGGAGTCCCTGGTTTCTGGTTTGCTTCCTGGTATGATGTATCCATCAGCCCTAACCTCGCTTTGTTTAATCATGTTAGAACTAATAGCAAGGACGAATTTGTAAGGGAAAACCAGTATTTGGTAATAGCACCCACATTGCACTGCAGATACACCAGGGCTACTGAGAATACAATTGTGGGTGAACGAAATGTAGGAGATGCAAGACTGAATTACGGCGAACAAATTTATTCCTGGTTCGATCTTTGGCTTAAAGAAGAGAATAATGATTTTAAGAACCGGACCCCCAGAGTTCAGTACTACACTATGGGGAGTAATATCTGGCAGTCTGCTGAAGAGTGGCCCCCAAAAGAATCTGAGCTGAAAACATACTATTTGTCCAGTGCTGGAAAGGCTAACAGCATCAACGGCAATGGGGTGCTTAGTAGTAAGAAACCAAAAGCCATGAATTCACCCGATAGCTTTGTATATGATCCCATGAATCCTGTTACCTCTTATGGGGGTAATGTTTGTTGTACAGGAAATGCTGTAAAAGGAGGGGCATATGATCAGCAAGCAATGGAAACCAGACAGGACATTCTGGTTTATACAACAGAACCGCTGAAAGAAGGTACTGAAGTCACAGGCTTTATTGAAAGTACCTTGTACATTTCCTCTGACGCCAGGGATACGGATTTTACCATAAAACTAATCGATGTTTACCCCGATGGTCGTGCATACAATTTGGATGAAACCATCCAGCGTGTTCGTTATAGAGAAGGTTATGACAAAGAGGTGTTTATGGAAAAAGATAAGGTTTATAAAATTGATTTAACCCCCATGGCCACGAGTAATTATTTTGATAAGGGACACAGTATTCGAATAGAAGTATCAAGTAGTAATTTTCCGAGATTTGCGAGAAACCTAAATACAGGTGGAAGGAATTATGATGAAAAGGAGGCCGTTATTGCTACGAATACGGTGCATCATTCCAAACAATACCCCTCGCAGATTAGGTTGCCCATTATAAAGAAGTAAACGTTTTTTTATTTATGATAATTTTAAGTCCTGTTGGACTTGGAAAATAGTATCTTATATCCATGTTTTCCAGTATAAAGGCTTTATTTATTCTTGTTGCATTAGTAACCGCTCCTGCCTTGTATGGCCAATATTCAGAAAGTGATTGGAAGGATCGGGATCAATGGATGAACCCGGAGCAGATATTTAAAATGGCGAATATTGAACAAGGTGATGATATAGCTGATGTGGGCTGTCACCAGGGCTATATGAGTTTCCATCTTGCGAGGTACGTTGGTGAGAACGGGAAGGTATTTTCTGTAGATGTCAGACAGGATCGCTTAAATTCATTGAATGAAATAGCACTGGAAAGAGGGATAAAAAACATCCAAACCATTTTAGGGGATTATGACGATCCCAAATTACCGGAAAATTCTTTAGATGTTGTATTAATCATAGATGCCTATCATGAAATGAAGGACTATAGAGAAATCCTTCAACATGCTAAAAAGGCACTAAAACCTAATGGTCGTATTCTGATACTTGAAAAGCTTAAGAGTGAAATGATTGGGAAATCCCGCCAGGAACAAACCAAGGCGCATACCCTTTCCCCGGGATATGTTGAAAATGAATTGAAAGAAGTTGGTTTTAAGGTAACCAGAATAGAAAAAGACCTTGGCAACTGGGAAAGGAATTCTCAAAAAAGGATATGGGTAATGGTCGGGATTCTTCCGGAATCATGAATATTTTAGTATCTTGATTATTGCTAACCCTAAGGAATCATATAAAACTAATTGAAATGAAAAATACACTGTTTAAAATTTTGGTACTACTCCTGGTGACAGGGAGTTTAACAGCACAGTCTAAAAATGAAAAGCAACAAAAAAAAGAGGCTGGTAAAAATACGGCCTTTGAAGCCATAAAAAATCTTGTTGATTCCGGCAGCTATATATTTGATGCCACCAGGGCTACGGCTATAGGCGCCGGAGAGGTTTCACTTGCCACAAATATCAATCGGTTTATTGTTAAAGATGGAGAGTTGAATATGGATTTACCCTATTTTGGGGTGGTAAGGGGCGCAGGTGGCTATAATAAAAATCCGGGGATAGCCTATAAGGGAATTCCTGATAAATATGAAGTTGAGCATATTGATAATAAAAGACGCACGGTAATAAGGATTGGTGTACGCAGCGGGACTGAACGCCATGATTTAAAGCTCACTGTTGGCTATGCCGGTCAAACCACAATTAACGTAATTAGTAGTGCGAGGAATTCTATAAATTATTACGGGTATTTAAAACCTTTAAAAGCAGAAATAAGTAACTAAAAAATTACGCATAGATCTGCTTTACAAGAAGTCCCCTTTGTAAAAATAAACATCGATGGTTACTTTTTTTAAAAATAGATCTGTATTTGAGGTAGTTATTATTGTAATAATTTCCTTATCCACCATTTTTGCCCGGGGCCAGATTAACCACAACCAATTACGGGAAAAGATGATCAGGGAGCAGTTAATGGCAAGGCAAATTACTGATCCATCCACCCTCAAGGCTATGCGGCTTGTTCCCCGACATGAATTTGTACCGCCGGATATGCAGGTCTATGCTTATTCGGATAGTCCATTACCCATAGGGCTGAAGCAGACCATATCTCAACCCTATATTGTGGGATATATGACTCAAATCCTGAAATTAAAGGATAATTTTAGGGTATTGGAAATAGGCACGGGATCGGGATATCAGGCGGCGGTTTTGGGACAAATAGTAGATTCAGTATTTACAATAGAAATTATTGAAGAGCTGGCATTGAGAGCAAAAAATAAACTTTCCGAATTAGGCTACAACAATATACAGGTAAAAGCAGGCGATGGATATCTCGGTTGGCCGGAGAAAGGGCCTTTTGATGCAATTATAGTTACGGCAGGAGCTGAGGAAATACCAAATGCACTGCAGCATCAGTTAAAAGAAGGAGGGAGGATGATTATTCCGGTTGGACCCCATAATGGGGTCAGGCAGTTGGTTTTAATTACCAAAAAGCAGGGGAAATTTAAAACCAAAGAAGTAATGGCAGTAAGATTTGTTCCTTTGACAAGAACCAGGAATTGAGTTTACAAAAGGCAATAAAAAAAGGAGGTTAATTTCATTTACCTCCTTTTTTATGTCTCAGTTCTTACTGTAGACTCGGTTTTGTGTTTGTTTTTATCGTACATAATTTCTACTTTCTGACCATCTGACTCGTTTACTGTCCTTTAGGTTCGAAAAATATGAAAACCTTTTAGAATCAGTGGGCGAATGTTGTAATAAATTTTTCATCTCTTTGTTTTTTAATATTGTTAACTATTTGTATTTCTCCAATCTAATATTCTTAGACGGTATAATGTCTTACTTCTGCCCAGCGTACTCTTTTACTGTTTTTAAAATTTGAAAAGAATGAATGTCTTCTGGATTCTGTTGGTAATTGTTGGATAAAATGTCTCATGATTGTTCGTTTTTTGATAGTATTATTAATTGGTGTAGTGCCTTACTTCTGACCAGCGTACTCTCTTACTGTTTTTAAAATTAGAGAAGAATGAATACCTTCTTGATTCTGTTGGGGTCTGATTGCTGAAATTTCTCATCGCTTGTAATTTTTAAGTTGTTATGACTATTTTTTTCTCTTTATAAATCGTAAATCTTACTGACTTACAATTAATAGACGATAAATAATTTATTTTGTTACAGTACTATGTATAAAATAGTACTGTATTATGCAATTTTTAACATTTACAACACTACAGAAGGGGAGGGAAAAGATGTTATATTTCTGATATATAGTACTTTAAAGACTATTTATATTTTTAATAATATTTTTAAAAATAATATCGGATACCTTGCTTTTTTAGAAAAAAGACAGAAAAAGTGAGGATGAAAAGCAATTAAAACCTATCTTGTAAGAACAAGTCTTGTCAAAACCTAACAAAAGTCATATGCTATGTTTTATTTCCATAATAGATTTATGATTTTATTCCCAAAAACAAAAGACATATGAAAATATATGATGACAAGCACATTAAAAATGTGGTATTCGTAGGGGCACATAACAGTGGCAAAACTACATTAGCAGAAACTATGCTCTTCGAAGCCGGCCTTATAAACAGGAGGGGGACTGTGGAAACGCAGAATACCGTCTCAGATTATCAGGAAATTGAGCACGAAAGAGGAACTTCCGTTTACGCCACTCCATTACATACAGAGTGGCGTAATTACAAAATTAACATTATTGACACTCCGGGTTTAGATGATTTTGTCGGTGAAATTATTTCATCAATAAGGGTGGCTGATACAATTGTTACAGTTTTAAATGCTCAACACGGTGTAGAAATTGGAACTGAAATTATTTGGAATTACATCAACACCTATTCTAAACCAACACTCTTTGTGGTCAATCAGATAGACCATATGAATGCCAGTTTTGAAAATACTTTTAAGGGTATTAAGGCGCTTGTTGGGAATAATGCCGTAATTATTCAGTATCCCCTGCTTATTGATGGAGCACAATGCATCATTGATGTGCTCAAAATGAAATGTTATAAATTTCCACCTGAAGGTGGGAAGCCTGAAAAATTACCAATTCCTGAAGATCAAAAGGAAAGGGCAGATTATTTACACAATGAACTTGTTGAAAAAGCTGCAGAGAACGATGAAGAATTATTGGAATTGTTCTTTGATAAAGGCACGCTTAACGAAGATGAAATGCGCCAGGGGATAAAAGCAGGAATGCTTAATCATGAACTATTTCCTGTTTTCTGTGTTTCCGCATTAAACGATATGGGCTCCGGAAGGCTAATGGGTTTCATAGATAATGTAGCCCCGGCTGCAGCAGACCTAAAACCTGAACAGACAGTTGAAGGTGAATTACTGGTTAGAAAAAAAGAAGCTCCTACTGCCTTATTTGTTTTCAAAACTGTTTATCAGCCAAGTTTGGGTCAGATATCCTTTTTTAAAGTGAAATCAGGGGAAGTCAAAGCAAATGATAAGTTGGTGAATTCCCGAAATGGTGAAACTGAAATTCTCAACCATCTTTATATAATGGACGGCAAAAAACGAGAATCGGTCGCCAAACTTGAAGTTGGTGATATTGGGGCTACCTTGAAATTGAAGAGTACGAATACCAATGATACCCTTCATGCCCCCGGCAAACCAATTACAATTAAACCTATTCAGTATCCCGAACCCAGAACAAGAAAAGCGGTATCAGCTGTGAATAAGAATGAGGAGGAGAAACTAAGCGAAGCCCTTAAAAAAATTCATAGTCAGGATCCAACTGTGGTCATTGAGTTTTCCAAGGAATTAAAACAAATGATTTTAGGTTGTCAGGGAGAACTTCACCTGGCGACTATAAAGTGGACATTGGATAATATCTATGGAATAGAAGCCAAATTTGAACCACCTAAAATTGCGTACAGGGAAACAATACAGCGGGCATCTAATGCCAATTACAGACATAAGAAGCAATCGGGTGGAGCAGGTCAGTTTGCACAAGTGCATATGAAAATAGAGCCCTGGTATGAGGGTATGCCCGAACCTGAAGGTTTCAACATCAGAGGAAAGGAAGAAGTTGAACTCGCCTGGGGCGGGAAATTGGTATTCTACAACTGCATTGTTGGCGGTGTTATAGATATTCGCTACTTACCTTCCATTAGAAAAGGAATTTTGGAAGTAATGGAGGCCGGGCCCCTTACAGGTTCTTATATCAGGGATGTAAGAGTAATGGTCTACGATGGTAAAATGCACTCAGTAGATTCTAATGATATCGCGTTTAAGATAGCAGGAGCTCATGCTTTTAAAGAAGCTTTTCTAAATGCCAAACCTAAATTATTAGAACCAATTCAGGAACTGACAGTTAAGGTTCCCGAAGAAATGGTCGGTAATGTTATGACCGATTTGCAGTCGAGGAGATCTATCATACAAGGGATAGACAGTATTGATCATTATCAAATTCTGAAATGTACCGTGCCTCAGGCAGAGTTATATGGATATTCCACGAATTTACGATCGCTGACACAAGGGAAGGCCACTTTTAATTCTGCATTTTCCGCATTTAAAGCGGTGCCTAATAGTGTACAACAAACTCTGGTTAAAAACTAGTCGTAGCACTAACTTAAATTTTAACCATACCGTGATGTTTTATTACGGTATGGTTTTTTATTACTCCCAAAATTTCATCTGTCCGGTTCTAAAAACAGATCACTAAAAAATGCCAGACATACATCTTCCGGGATAAATGATACATTCCTATGGTAAAATAGACAAAAATGTAGTAATTTTCTTAGTAGCATAATCAAACTAAGGACATAATGTATTTTAACGATGAGTATATTGATTTTCATTGTCATCCTTCCTTAAAGCCATTTGGTAAAAGCTTTAATTATGAGCCAACGGGAATTCATATTAGCCATAGAAACAGCAAGCGTAGTATTTGGCATTATGATCCCCCTTCCATTTTTGATAAATTATTAAACTATACTACAGGGCTTACCAAATTTTCACAGGCAAACTTTACGAGCCTTGTAAAAGGAGGGGTTGGTATTGTAGTTGTATCCCTCTATCCGCTTGAGAAATGGTTCGTACGAAACAAGATGAGCAATGAACTGGTATTGGATCTTGCTGCGAATTTTGCTTTGGGAATAGGGGATAAGCGCATTGATTATATACAGGGCATAACCAATTATTTTAAGGATGTAGAGGATCAGTACGGTTTTTACAAGCAATTGGATGGAAAGATTGTTCATTTGCCCGAAGGTAAGTTTCGTTATAAAATGGTTGGCAACTATTCGGAAATTGAAGCTGTAAGGAATCAGAATGCTGCAGGAAATAAAGTCCATACGATCTGTGTAGTATTAAGTATTGAAGGACTTCATGTCCTTAATACAGGACTTAGGCAACCCTACAGTGAGGCAGAAATTATGGGAAATCTGGAAAAGATCAGGAATTGGGAGTTCCGACCTTTTTTTGTCACCATTGCGCACCACTTTTGGAATCAACTTTGCGGTCATGCTGAGAGTTTATCCGGGATTATATTGAAATTTGCAGATCAGTCTGAAGGACTCAACAGTGGGTTTACTTCAACAGGAAGGAGAGTTCTGGAGCGTTTACTTGATAACACAGACCAAAAAAGGATCCTACCCGATATTAAACATATGAGTATTCAGGCCAGAAAAGAATATTATCAGCTCTTAGATTCGGGTGATCCAAGGTATGCAGACATTCCTGTTATTGCCAGCCATGCAGCATGTAATGGCCTTAAGTCTTTTGACCATCGGGTTGCGGCAAATTCCACTACTGCGGCTAAGCTCAATCCGGTTGCTATAAATCTCTTCGACGAAGAACTAATAAGAATAGCAAGAAGTAAAGGTATTGTAGGTTTACAGCTCGATGAACGCCGTATTGTCAATAAGAAAACCCTGAAAAAGACCAAAAAGAGTCTCAAACGGCATAAAATTATGCATTACCGTTCGGCATTATTGTGGAATCAAATACAACATATTGCGGAAGTTTTGGATGCAGAAGGCCTTTTTGCCTGGGATTGCATGGTAATTGGCTCTGATTTTGATGGTATAATCGATTCTCTGAACGGCTTTTGGACCGCTGAAGAATTACCTTACCTGGCTGACTTCCTGGAACGGCATGCGTACAATTATATGTTAGCACATAATCTGGTAAACACCATGAATATAATAGATGCTGATGAAATTATAGAAAGAATAATGTCGGTGAATGGCAAAAACTTTCTAAAATCCTACTTCAAGTAATTTCCTTAGTTCATGCGGGGCATGGGAAACGAGTCCCAACTTAAATATGTTTAAACATATGTTAAACATATTAAACAAAGCAATAGAATTTATAATTTTAACGCAGAAATACTTATACTTATCAATTATTTAAAGAAATAGTGTTGGGTACGATAGATATTTAGCAGGGAATTATGACAGGTTTATGTGCAATACCAGACGTTTTAATTATATTGCTAATCTAAGAATTAGATGTATCTTCCATTTAACAAATAAGAATTAAAGTAACTATGGACGTAATAGAAAAGGCTCATTTGTTTGAACAACGAAAGTGGAACAAGCTTACAACAAATGATCGCATTGTTGCTTCAAGAGAAGTAAAAGCACTTATATTGGAACTGAATGAACTCTACAAGCAGACACAGGATGCCACTTTAATGGATCTGATGAAACGCTTAACAGTTCTCAAGAAAAAGTTGGAAAAGAGGCTTAAAGGAAGACCCGATGTCTAGTGTTTCCAAAATTTTAGTTTTACCCCTCTAACCTCAAATTTATAGCAAGTAAAAAAATTCAGTTTTTATTCATCTGCTCCATTAACAATTCATAGGTAACCAAATTTGTATAGAGTTTTCCTGATAAATTTACAATAGGAGAATTAAGTGAATCTATTGGAGTTTCGGGGCCAAATGCCAATTGCAGTTGCTCCTTTAATTCCTGTTTTTCATCGAGTTTAACAAGATTGAACAGGTATTTGCTTTCACTTAAAGGCGCTATCAAACTATCACATTGATCACATTTGCCGGGTACATAAACCGTTATTTGTTTTGGAGGTTTAATCTTGATTTTTTCATATTCCTTGATCAACGCCCTTTTTGAAAGACTATCATTTACACTTAACTCATAGGTATACGTAGGACGCTTACCTCTCATGAGAACAATGGTCTTCATATGTACCTTCGAGGTAGCCGGAACCCTTATATATCTTGGCGTTGCACGACTTTGCCTAAAATTTGAGCCGGACAATATAAATTTAACATCAAGGTCCTGCTCATTGCTGTTCACCGCGTAAAATGCAATCCGATTGGGAATATCCTCGGTAATAATTTCAATTTTCTTATCCTGAGTGTAACCAATAAAAATGGTACACAAAGCACAAAGAAATACTACTTTTTTATACACAGAATTTTTTTTTGGATATACAAGATAGATAATTAATCCTGTGCAACAGCTGTTAGATCGTAGATTTGAGATTTTCTGTTACTAATTGGATGTAATAAATATTTTGATCTATTGCCCTAGACAGTAGTAGGGTTGTTCTGCACATTGTGCATTTCAAGTGATGTTGGCAATTCAAATACTTCAAGATCAAAATAGGAAACCGCAGCCAATAAATGATCAAAAATATCTGCCATGATATATTCATAGTTCTGCCATCTTTTGTCACTACTAAATACATAAATCTCAATAGGAATCCCTTGCGGAGTTGGTGCGAGTTGCCTGGTCATCATAATCATATTGTTGTTTAAAGCACTGTGTTTCTCCAGATAGGTCGAAATATATTTCCGAAAAACACCAATATTGGTGAGGTTTTGACCATTCAGAAGCAGGGTTTTGTCAATAGTGTGCTCCTTATTATACATCCCTATTTTTGCATTTCTAGTGTTCAAATAATCGGATAGAAGGTGAATTTTTTTTAGTTTTTCAATTTCAGGATCTGTCAGGAATTTTATACTCTTTTGCTTAATAATCAACGCGCGTTTAATTCGTCGACCACCCGATTCCTGCATCCCTCTCCAATTTTTGAAAGAGTCGGTAATAAGGGCATAGGTGGGTATCGTCGTAATGGTCTTATCAAAATTTTGAATTTTGACCGTAGCCAAATTTATTTCAATTACGTCCCCGTCTGCCCCATATTTTTCAAAGGTGATCCAATCCCCGATTCTAACCATATCATTCATGCTTACCTGAATACTTGCAACCAGCCCAAGAATGGAATCCTTGAATAATAAAAGCAGAATAGCTGAGGCAGCTCCCAGTGCTGTGAAAAACTTCCAGATAGAAGTATCTGTAATTATCGCAAAAATGGTCATAATGGCCATTATCCAGCCAATTATCATAAACACCTGTATATAGCTATCAATAGGCTTATCCTGGAAGCGTGGTTGTGTTTTAAGGTAATCCCTCAAACTTCGTAAAATGCTTTTTGCAATGTTCAGGATTAGAATAATGGCCAGAATATTTGCAAACTTCAAAGCCATTCCACCTAAATACGCAAAGTCTGAAAAAACCACAGGAATCAACTCTATAGCCAGGAGCAGCGGGAGGACATGTGCCAATAATCTGGGGAGCTTATTTGTAATGGCAATGTCGTCCAGATTTGTTTTCGTCCTGCGCGCCAAAACGGCGGAGGATCTGCGTATGACCTTTTTAATAATAAAGTCGAACAGGCCTATTAAAAACAACGTGGCCAATAGTAATCCTGCAAGATTTAAATATCTCGCCAATGATTGGGATATACCAAGTTCAATCAGGTAATCATATAGGAGGTGAGCGATTTCGTAATTCATTGCAACAGGATTTTATGCAAAATTACAGCCAAAATCTGAATTATCATTTTTAAGATTTGTATTCTGCCATTAATCCAAACTGCACATCCCGGAAAACTTGGAATTTTATCAGATTCTCAATACTTTCACTTTTATACAGTATAGCATATGATGGACTTAGAGGGACATAACATTTTAGTTACCGGCGCTTCCAAAGGTATTGGCAAGTCAATTGCCCTTCATTTATTGGAAGCAAATGCCAGGGTCGGTGTCCATTTCAACCGGAGCGCACAAGAAGCTAATAAGATTAAACGTGATTATCCCCTTTCGGAAACTTTCCAGGCGGACCTATCCAATGCCGATGAAGTAGAAATACTTTTTAAACGAGCGATTAAACAACTAGGGAAATTAGATACCATTGTACTGAACGCCGGTGTATTTTTACCACAGTCAACAGCAGGTACTACAAAGGAATGGCTTGATACCTGGCGAAAAACAATGGCTATTAACCTCGAATCAGTGGGACTAATAACTAAATTGGGTATTGAACATTTTAAATCTACAGGTGGAGGACGATTTATTTACATTGGCAGCAGGGCCGCATTCCGTGGTGAAACCGAGGAATATCTCGCGTATGCAGCATCCAAAGGGGGATTAACATCTCTTGCACGGACAGTGGCAAGGTCCTTTGGTAAATACAATATCAAATCCTTTGTAATAGCCCCCGGGTTTACCCGAACAGAAATGGCCGAAGAGGCCATTAGTAAACTCGGCGAAGAAAAGATACTAAATGAAATGGCTTTAAAAGAGTTAACCAAACCGGAAGATATAGCCCCAATGGTTGTGCTGATGAGCAGTGGACAGATGGACCACGCCACCGGTTCCACTGTAGATTTCAATGCTGGCAGCTATATTAGATAATATGAAAAATACAATATCTAATTTCTGTTCGTAAAGCGGACAGATAAAAAAAAGGGGAGCGTGCAGTGTTCACTTTTAATTTTCACAGAGGGTAAAAGGACTAACCAAACGTGCTTAGCAGGGATTTAAATTCTATATTGTAATAATTTCATATTTTTGGACGTGCCAGATCATTAAATATCAACAAATCCCCCCTTAATTTAGCTTAATAAACTCAACGCTCTATGCCAGATCTATCTCCGATTCTTAGGACTAAAATGTATCGGCCTCTTGTGACTGATGATCTGGTGCTTAGAACTGTTTGTTGCAGATGGGTTCAGAAATAAAGAGATTGCACAGAAATTATTTTTGTGGCTGAAGGCACTGTAAAAAAGCATATTTACAATATTTGTCAAAAATGGAATGTAAATAGCCGTATTGAATTATTAAAAATAGCAAGAGAGTGTGGATTAATTGAAGTAAATTAACGTTGTTGTATCGTTTTTCTGAATCGAATGATTAATTGTTGAAAACAAAAACAATTAAATTGAGTTATGCTCTTAACAAAACTACACCGCCCGCCATTAAGCCTTGAACACGTTTTCAGGTTTCGCCTGATTGATGAACTCAATAAAAATATGTACAAGCCTTTTTCATTGGTTTGTGCTCCTGCTGGTTATGGAAAGAGTATGCTTGTTAGTTCATGGATAGAAGAAAATAAGCACCCTGCTGCATGGTTATCATTAAGCAGTGATGAAAACGATTATCGCACGTTCTTGATTTACATGATTGCCGCGATTCGAAAGGTGTTTCCTGGAAAATTAGAAAAAGCAGAAGCCTTGGTCAAGGCCCCTGAATTGCCTGATAACAAATCAATTGCCCACTCGCTCATCAACGAACTGGATCAGATTCAGGTGAATTATATCGTCGTTCTTGATGATTATCATCTGATTCGCAATGATGCAATTCATCAACTTATTGACGAGTTATTGCGCTATCCACCTGAGAACCTTCATCTATGCATGCTGACAAGACGAGATCCTCCGATTCGAATTGAAAACCTGCGGGCTCATAACAGGATGATTGAAATTCGTATGAGAGAACTCACTTTTACCGAAGAAGAGATTATTGGGTTGTTTTATAAACTGCATGGAATCAAGCTGGAAAGGTCTTTAGCGGCTTCGTTGCAAAAAAGGACAGAAGGATGGATAACTGCTTTGCAATTGATTTCATTGGCATCAAAAAACAAACCGAATATAGAAAATGAACTGTCTTCATTTACAGGAGACCTGAACACGCTTAGTGATTTTCTTATTGAAGAAATACTTTCGGGTTTGTCCGACGACATGAAGGAATTATTGTTTTCAACAGCATTGCTTAATAGGTATTGTCTCGAGCTGGTCAAAGCTTGCTTTCAGCCTAAGGAAGATGACAATTCTGACTTTTTAAAAACAGAAACATTATTTGATCAACTCATTAATTCTAATTTTTTCCTTATCCCGCTTGATGATAAGCGAAAATGGTTTCGATACCATCATTTATTCCAGAAAACACTTGTTACACATTTAGGCTCAAGATTTGATACTGAGAGAATTAAAAGGGTTCATTATTTAGCGGCAAAGTGGTTTGAAAACCAAGGACTGATTGAGGAAGCGTTAGGTCATATGATAAAGTCCGGAAAGTATGAAGAAGCGGCAATAATTATAAAAATCAATGCTCATGACGAGTTTCTAAAAAATGTAGGGAAAGTTGAAACCTGGCTCAACAAATTGCCGTTGGATGTGAAAGAGAACAGCCCGAGCCTTCAGCTTGTAAAGGCATGGCATGCTTTTGGACAATTTCACCTTGAGGAAATCCCACCCATCCTGGAAAAAGTAAATATACTTATTAAAGATACCGTACCAGATCCACATCTATCTTCTGAATTATACTTTTTTCAGGGAAATTTCCAATACTGGACGGGTGATACTGAAGGCAGTATACAATCTTTTGACCAAAGTTTGAAACAATGTGATCATTTACATGAGCATGTAAGATGCAATATTGAATTGTTACGCTACCTAGCTTTACAAAGAAAAGGTAATTATAACATGGCTGTAACAGATTTAAATAGCCGAATAAAAAGAACGGAACAATATACGCGCATGGATATTGCCTATTATTGGGGCTCACTCGCTTTCGTGCATCTCTTGGCCGGTGAATTGAGAAGTGCCCTTGATGCAGCGGATCAAATGCAGATGTTCACAAAAAAGATCGGAGCGAACTTCCTTTTGAATTGGAGTTTCTACCTTCAAGCCCTGGTTAACCTTCAGTTGTTTCAATTAGATAAAGCTTTTGACCATTTTGAGGTCACTAGTGAGAAACATTATGTCATAGACACCATTGTGGTTTTCGATTCAAAGGTTTCACTTGCCCTGATTCACCAGCTAAACGGTAAGAGTAAGGAGGCATTTAAAATCATTTCTGCCACTATTGATTATGCTAAAGTAATAGGTGATCCAGTAAGTTTGCTTCTAGTGCAATCTGCGCAATCCCGTATTGCTATTTTACAAGGAGATATTCAAGCGGCATTCCAGTGGGCTGATACATTCAATGAGCCACCCAGTTTTGCAGGAATGTTTTTCTGGCAGGAAAACCCCCATATGACGAAAGCAAAAGTTTTCATTGCAAAAGGAACCCCCGAATGTTTGCAAAAAGCTGAAGAAATTTTAATCACGATGCTTGATATAGCATCATCTTCCCATCTGGATTGCCAACTTGTTGAAATAAACCTCCTACTGTCACTGGCATTAGAAAAAATGGGGCAAAAGAAAGCTTCAATGGAAAAGCTGAAAACATCGGTCATTCTGGCTGAGAAACATGGTTTTATAAGACCATTTATCGAAGCAGGAAAATCAGCTATGGTGCTTTTAGATTCATTGAGAGAAAAGGGGGTTGCTTCTGATTTTATTGATGAAATTGATAAGTTAATTATAAAAGTTTCTGACAAGAAAGATAGTGCACTTCACAAAAATATTGAGGTTTCAGAAAAGGTTGTTCTAACGGAAAGGGAACTTGAAACCCTTGAGTTACTGGCAACCGGACTGAAAAACAAAGAGATCGCAAATGCCCTGTTTGTATCCGAAGGAACCATCAAAAAACATACTTACAATATGGGGAAAAAGTTTAACACATCTTCTAGGGTTAGTCTCTTGAACCGAGCACGGGAATTGGGACTTATTTAATAGTCTTAAACTTTCCCAACAATTCTTTATTTTTATAAAAATCAATCTAAAACAGCGTCTTTTAATTCTTCGTATTCAAATGCTTAAAACCAAGTTACATCCCCCCGCCATCTTTAAAGAACAGGTTATTCGATGAGGTTTAATTAAGAAGCTTGAGTCAGGTCTGGAAAAACCAATGTCCTTGGTTTCTGCTCCTGCCGGATATGGCAAGAGCCAAACCGTTAGCCAATGGCTTCAGGAAACAACTGCAACAAGTTGCTATATATCTCTAGATAAAGGAGATAACGACTTTCGAGTTTTTCTTCAATATTTGGTAGCAGCCCTGCATACAGCAGTCCCTAATGGTGTTCCTCTTACCGAAACCATTTCAGCTGCAGGAGAACTTCCACCTATAAAAACGATTGCTCATAACTTGATCAATGAGCTTGACGAAGTAGACAAGACCGTGATCCTAGTATTAGATGACTACCATAGAATCAAAGAAAATAGTATCCATGAGCTAATTGATGAGTTACTTGTTTATCCACCTCAATGTCTGCACCTATGCATAG
>NZ_CAMYKG010000019.1:126217-128803 GCF_947258925.1 uncultured Eudoraea sp.
ACCTCAATGTCTGCACCTATGCATAGTTACAAGGCGAGATCCTCCATTGAAATTAAATCGGCTTTTAGCCCAAAGCAGGATGGTTGAGGTCAGAATGAAAAATTTGGCCTTCTCAACTGCTGAGATTAAAGAACTCTACCAAAACTTGTTCAATAAGTCTATCAATGAAGAAACAGCAAATTCGTTAAAAAATAAAACAGAGGGTTGGATCGTTGCACTACGCATGGCGTCCTTGTTAACTACTCATACCTCTGGTGCTAAAGAGGTGTTTACCGAGTTTTCCGGTGATGTATACGCGCTCTCTCAGTATATGCTTCAAGAAATCCTCGAAAAACAGCCAGCAGAATTTCAGGAAATCCTTTTTAAGGTAAGTCTGCTAGACAGATTTAACGTTGAGCTAGTCAGTGCCCTTCCACAGATCACAGCAAAAAAGGCGCAATCATTTATGGATTGGTTACGAGAGATAAACCTCTTCATCATTCCCCTGGATCAGCAAAACAATTACTTCAGATTTCACCATCTCATTCAGGAGTTTTTGCAACGTATGGCCTCTAAGCGCATTATGGAGGATGACTTAGTTGATGTTCATACCAGTGCAGCCATATGGTTTGAGCGACACGAATTTATTGAAGATGCTATTCGCCACATGTTAAAAGCGCAAAAAGTAGCGGAGGTTTCGAAAATTATTATTCGGAATAGGCTATCAGAATTATTTAAGGATAAATGGTACGTTGTCCAGCGATGGTTGAGCAAACTACCGCAATCCGAAATGAATGAGCCTAACTTGCTTTTATCTGCTTGTTGGCCGGCATACGAAAATATTCAATTTGAGCTATTGGGCAGCTTGCTTCAACAGGCTGAATTACTTCTCAAAAATAATCAAGATTCAGCGCTATATGGCGAGTGGAACCTAGTTTCAGGTCTGCTTCAATTTTGGAGTGGAAACTGCGATCAGGCAATGACTCATTTTGAGCAAGCCAAAGTGTTGCTGCCAAAAGAAGAGAATCTATTTACGGGTATGCTGAACCTACACATATCAATGGCCAGAACGGTTTGTGGTAACATGGAGCTGGCGATTACTGAATTAAAGCAACAAATACGGCAATCTAAAGGCAATGCGGTTTATGAAACACGGCTGTATTCAGGCTTATATTATAATAACATGTTTGCCGGTAACCTGGCGCAGGCAAAGCGTAATGGCAACAAAGTGAAGACTATTGGTGCGAAAAATGACCTGCACTACACCCATGCCATGGGTGTATGCCAGGAAGCAATGGCTTGTTTTTGTGCTAATCAACTGGAAGATGCAAACGGCCTTCTTAGGATTGCGGAGCAAAAAAGATTTATCTTACACAAAGGAACAGCCATTGATGCCATGGCTGCCAAGGTCATTGCGTATGAAATACAGAACCAACCCAAAGAGGCAGATGCTACATTAAAAACCTTGAAAGCGTTTACCACAGAATTGAATCAGGACGCATACGCAATTGTAAGCAGCTCATGTGAAATGAGGCTATTGTCTATGCGAAATGAATTAGAAAAAGCCATGGAATGGCAGTCGCTCCTGGAGCAGTCCCCAATTTTTGCCAGTTTATTTATTTGGATTGAAGTACCAAGGCTTACACAAGTGCGCGTGCTTTTAAGAGAGTCCTCCGAAAAGAGTTTAGACAAGGCTGCTATGATTTTAGCTGAGGTAAGCCAAATAGCCAAACGCTACTATTTGATTAATCACCAAATTGAAATTGCGGTCCTTAAGGTTATTTTATTAATCAAACGAGGCATGTTAACAGAAGCTGCAAAAGCTTTAGACACGGCACTGCAACTATCTGAGCCTGGTCACTGGATAATGCCCTATTTAGAATGGAAATCAGAACTCTATCCTTTGATTGCCGAAGTTGGTAGTGACAAGGGTGGATCCTATTTCTATAAATTATTGCTGAAGTCATTAAACAAAGCAATTGGCACTAAGACAAACGAATTGGCAGCGCAGGTTAAGCTTGTTGAAATGGCCGCAGATAATGCTGAACAACTTTCGGTACGGGAAATTGATGTTGTGCGGTTGATGTCTCAAGGGTTTAGAAATAAAGAAATTGCCGACACCCTATTCATTTCGGTGGGTACAGTAAAAAAGCACATCTATAATATTGGTCAAAAATGGCAGTTGCATAATCGAATAACAATTGTTCAACGCGCAACTGAATTGAGCTACGTCTAAACCTTCTTGATGCATCAAAACGATGCTGTTCCCTATAAATTATCGTCTTTAAGATAGTTTATTGACCCATTTTACACCTTTATACTACTTTCGTTTATTGCGCAAGATTCAATCCTTGTATAGTTTTATCCTGTAATAAACGTACGGTGATGAAATCCAAAAATTCAGAAGAGTATTCAATTTTTTCCAAAACTGCAACCTATCAAATTCGGGTAGCTGGAGACGTAAAAACTGATTGGGCCGATAGTATTCGGGATTTGCAAATCATTAAAGACAAAGACCCTGATTTTGGAACTGTTTCTGTACTAACGGGACAAGTTGAAGATCAGGTCGCATTGTTGGGAATACTCAGTACGCTCTGTGATTATCAC
>NZ_CAMYKG010000020.1:0-34608 GCF_947258925.1 uncultured Eudoraea sp.
ATTTAATCTGAATGTCCAAGAAATCCGGATAATTCGGAATGTTCTTAGCGGATGCGAAGTTTACTCTTTCAGTCTGTTTTGTGAACATCAATGGACAAAATTTTGATCGTGAATACCTTAATCGAGTCGTATATTACATCATATACTATATACAAAAGGGTTTAGGTCTAGCCACCAATCCGGTGGAAAGACCTAAACCAAAACCATATGGTTATCGCTATTATTTAAGCTCAACTTCTGCTCCAGCTTCTTCTAATGATTTTTTGATTCCTTCGGCTTCGTCTTTAGAAACACCTTCTTTTACAGCTTTAGGTGCGCTATCAACAATATCCTTAGCATCTTTTAAACCAAGGCCGGTCAATTCTTTAACCAATTTAACAACTGCTAATTTAGATCCTCCGGGAGCTGTTAAAACAACATCAAATTCTGTTTTTTCTTCAGCGGCTTCTGCCTCACCTCCGGCGGCTCCTCCACCAGCAGCAACTGCAACAGCTGCAGCAGCTGGCTCAATGCCATACTCTTCTTTTAAAATATCAGCTAACTCGTTTACCTCTTTTACGCTCAAGTTAACCAACTGTTCTGCGAAATCTTTTAAATCTGCCATTTTTCTATCGTTTAATAAAATTCTTAAATATTCTAATCTTTAGTGCTTAATAATTATTTTTCAGATAATGTTTTCAGAATACCTGCCAGTTTTCCACCTCCGGATTTCAATCCAGAAATAACATTTTTGGCTGGAGATTGTAATAGACCAATTATTTCGCCTATCATTTCTTCTTTGGATTTAATACTTACCAAAGTATCCAAATTCTCATCTCCTACGTAAATAGCTTCCTCAACAAACGCACCTTTTAATAAAGGCTTTTCTGATTTTTTACGGAAACTTTTTATCAGTTTAGCGGGAGCATTCCCGGTATCTGAAAACATTAAGGAAGTATTTCCCTTTAAAGTTTCGGGTAATTCCCCGAATTCTTTTTCAGAAGCTTCCATTGCCTTTGCCAGTAATGTATTCTTAACTACTGCCAATTTAATGTTTGCCTTAAAACAAGCTCTTCTTAATGCCGATGTAGCCACCGCATCCAATCCTGAAATATCTGCCAGATAAATCGTTGTATTATCAGCTAACTGAGCCGTCAAATCTTCTATAACGGTTGCTTTTTCTTCTCTTGTCATGATTTTAAAAAGTTTACAGTTAAACTGCTTTTGGATCTAATTGAAGACTAGGGCTCATCGTACTTGACATATAAATGCTTTTCATATAAATCCCTTTGGCTGCAGCCGGTTTCATTTTATTCAAAGTATCCAGTAATTCCTGGGCGTTGCCAGCAATTTTTTCCGCAGAAAAAGAAGCTTTTCCTATGGCGGCATGTACAATTCCAGCCTTGTCTACTTTAAAATCAATTTTACCAGCTTTTACATCAGACACCGCCTTAGCCACATCCATTGTTACTGTTCCTGTTTTTGGATTTGGCATTAATCCTCTGGGTCCTAAAATACGTCCTAAAGGTCCTAATTTACCCATAACGCTTGGCATAGTGATTATTACATCAACATCTGTCCAACCGCCTTTTATTTTATCCAAAAACTCATCCAGGCCAACAAAGTCTGCACCGGCTTCTTTAGCTTCAGCTTCCTTATCAGGCGTTACCAAAGCCAGGACTTTTACATCTTTACCGGTACCATGAGGTAATGTTACTACCCCACGGACCATTTGATTGGCTTTACGTGGATCTACTCCTAACCTTATCGCAAGATCGATGCTCGCATCAAACTTTGTTTTGGTTATCTCTTTTACAAGCGCAGAAGCCTCAGCTACTGAATAGAGTTTATCTTTCTCTATTTTCGCATATGCTTCTTTTTGCTTTTTAGTTAATTTTGCCATATTAAAAATTGCTTTTGAGATTTTTAAAAAGGTCTTTTACCTGAGACTTTCAAACCCATTGATCTTGCCGTTCCTGCTACCATAGACATTGCTGATTCTACGGTAAATGCATTGAGGTCTACCATTTTGTCCTCTGCAATGGTCTTTACCTGGTCCCAGGAAACATTCCCTGATTTTACTCGGTTAGGTTCACCAGATCCTTTTTTAATCTTAGCCGCTTCCAAAAGTTGTACTGCCGCTGGTGGTGTTTTAACAACAAAGTCAAATGACTTGTCCTTAAATACGGTGATAACAACTGGCAGAATTTTGCCTTGTTTGTCCTGTGTTCGCGCATTAAACTGCTTACAGAACTCCATGATGTTAACGCCGGCAGCACCTAAAGCGGGTCCAACCGGTGGCGACGGATTCGCAACACCTCCCCTAACTTGTAGTTTAACTAATTCTAATGGTGTTTTTCTTCCGAAAATTTTCACCATTACTTCTAATTTTCTTTTCTCTTCGTTTATTTTTTCGACCGTACCATTGAAACCATTAAAAGGACCATCTATGACCTTAATTGTTTCTCCCAGCACAAATGGAATTGCAACACTATCTGTATTGACAGCTAATTCATCCACTTTTCCTAGCATACGGTTTACTTCAGCCTTTCTCAGGGGAACCGGATCACCACCTTTTGTCTCACCCAAAAATCCAATTACATTGGTAATTGAACGAATTATGTGAATCATTTCTCCTCCCAAATTGGCTTTAATCATTATATATCCGGGAAAGTAAACGCGCTCTTTGTTTATCTTTTTCCCATTTCTAATCTGTACTACTTTCTCTGTTGGCACCAGGACTTCTTCCAGGTAATCAGCGAATCCATGACGTTCTACTTCGCTCTCAATATAGCCCTTGATCTTATTTTCCTGACCACTGACAGCTCTTACTACATACCACTTCTTTTCTAATACTTCAGACATAAGCCCCGACTTAATTTATTAAAGTGTTAAAGTAAAGTTGTATGAGTTTGCTGAAAACAGTATCCACACCCCACGTAGCCAGTGCAAATACTATTGAAAACACGGCAACAATAACCATAAGGTTCGATGACTCTGCCCGAGACGGTAAAGTCACATTGTGTCTTAATTCTTCTATGGACTCCTTTATATAAGTTATCATTCCAATTAATTTTTCATTTTTAAGAATGTATTTCGAACACCCTATTATTCAGCTACTCTATAAGACCATTTTCAGATCAATTACATTTAACCCCATTCTGATCAGCACGGGAGGAGAGGCTCGAACTCCCGACACCTGGTTTTGGAGACCAGTGCTCTACCAACTGAGCTACACCCGTTTATAATTACACTGAAAGGTATCCCGCCTGAGCGGGACACCTTAGCGTACTAAATTGTATAGTGGTTAATCTAAAATCTTAGTTACCTGTCCGGCACCTACGGTTCTACCTCCTTCACGGATAGCAAATCGAAGCCCTTCACTCAAAGCAATAGGCTGGATTAATTCTACAGTGATAGATACGTTATCACCAGGCATTACCATTTCAACACCACTAGGAAGATTTATTGTTCCTGTTACATCCGTTGTTCTAACATAGAACTGTGGACGATAGTTGTTGTGGAATGGCGTATGACGACCACCTTCTTCTTTTTTAAGGATATATACCTCAGCTTCAAATTTAGCATGTGGCTTAACAGATCCCGGCTTACAAATAACCATTCCTCTGCTTATTTGTGTTTTTTCAATACCTCTTAACAAAATACCTACATTATCACCAGCTTCTCCTCTATCCAAAATTTTACGGAACATTTCAACCCCGGTAATAGTGGAAGATAATTTTTCAGCTCCCATACCAATGATATCCACAGCATCCCCTGTATTTGCTATACCAGTTTCTATTCTACCGGTAGCAACAGTACCACGCCCGGTGATTGTAAATACATCTTCAACAGGCATTAAGAAATCTTTTTCAACATCCCTTTTAGGTAATTCAATCCACTCGTCAACAGCAGTCATTAGTTCCATTACTGTATCTACCCACTTTTGCTCACCATTTAAAGCTCCTAAAGCAGATCCTGAGATAACAGGTCCATTATCACCATCGTACTCATAGAATGAAAGTAATTCTCTAACTTCCATTTCAACAAGTTCTAATAACTCATCATCATCCACCATATCAACTTTATTCAAGAATACAACGATTCTTGGAATACCTACCTGACGTCCTAAAAGGATATGCTCTCTGGTTTGAGGCATTGGTCCGTCTGTAGCAGCTACAACTAAGATAGCTCCGTCCATTTGGGCAGCACCGGTAACCATGTTCTTTACATAATCCGCGTGACCAGGACAATCTACGTGTGCATAATGACGATTTGCAGTTGAATATTCAACGTGAGAAGTATTAATTGTAATACCTCTTTCTTTTTCTTCCGGAGCGTTATCGATTGAATCGAAACTTCTCATTTCAGATAGTCCTGCGTTTGCTAAAACAGATGTAATAGCGGCAGTTAATGTAGTTTTACCGTGATCGACGTGTCCAATAGTACCAATATTTAAGTGTGGTTTGGAACGATCAAAAGTTTCCTTTGCCATTTTGAATGAATTTAATCTTAGTTTATATTAGTGTACAATAATTAATGTCTAATTTGAGCCAACGACGGGATTTGAACCCGTGACCTCTTCCTTACCAAGGAAACGCTCTACCCCTGAGCTACGTCGGCTGATGGGTTTCCAGGTTTATAATTTTGATAATCAGGCTAATTCCTTTTATCAAAATAACAATCGTCAACTCTGCTCTTTGAGCGGGAGACCGGGTTCGAACCGGCGACATTCAGCTTGGAAGGCTGACGCTCTACCAACTGAGCTACTCCCGCAATTTTATTTTCAAAATTTCGAATTGAGACCAAAACCGACCTAATTTTCCTTAGGCTTTCAATTTTCTAAAACAGATTTGAAACATCTGCTCCCAAAAACCTTTTGTGGGGAGAGCAGGATTCGAACCTGCGAAGGTGAAAACCAACAGATTTACAGTCTGTCCTCGTTGGCCGCTTGAGTATCTCCCCATCCAAGCAATATTATGAACTTCCGAGCCGATGGAGGGACTCGAACCCACGACCTGCTGATTACAAATCAGCTGCTCTAGCCAGCTGAGCTACATCGGCTTTTTAAAGCCTTTTAAAGCATAAAAAAGTCCGCTATTTCTAACGGACTGCAAATGTAGATAATTATTTTTTTAATCAAAACTATTTTATAAAAATTTTAAAGAGGTTTGAAACCTTGGTTTTTTCTTCTTTTTAACCAATTTTCGCTCCAGCGAACTACATGCTGAATCAATTGCCTCCTCAAAAGATTTACATTGTTTTTTTACAACAAACATATCTTTAGGAATATGTAGTTTAATCTCAACAATTTTATTTTCCTTTTCACTTGTATTTTCAACCTTTAAATGTACTTCAGTCCTAACAATTCTATCATAAAAAAGTTCCAGCTTGTCTAATCGAGATTCAATAAAATTTAGAAGTTTTAATTCTGCATTAAAATTGACAGCTTGAATATTTACCTGCATGAGTTGAAAATTATTTAAGGTTAAACAATAGAAAAGAACGTTTTACTATTTTTTGCTCCTTGGATGAGCAGATGCATGTACTTTTTTTAGTTCGGTAATACTATTATGGGTATAAACCTGCGTTGATGCCAAACTAGAGTGTCCTAACAATTCCTTTACTGAATTTAAATCTGCTCCTTTATTAAGTAAATGAGTAGCAAAGGTATGTCTGAGTATATGCGGGCTCTTTTTAACTTTGGAAGAGACCTTACTAAAATACCCATTAATAATTCTATAAACAAGTGTTTCATAAATTTTTATACCCGATTTGGATAGAAAAACAAAGTCCAAATCCCTGATCGAATCCAATTTTATCCGCTCATTTAAATAATCCTTAAACAGTTGAATAGTTGAATCTAAAAGGGGTACAATTCTCTCTTTATTCCGTTTTCCCAATACCTTTAATGTTTTATTGGGTAGTTCAAGGTAATTTAATTTAAGGTTAATGAGCTCTGCCCTTCTTATTCCCGTGGTATAAAGCAATTCAATAATCAACCTGTCCCTGCTGCCTTCAAAGCCATCTTCAAAATGTACATTTTGTAAAAGGGTTTCCATCTCTGTTACAGAAAAAGGAACTTCAATTTTCTTAGGAGTTTTAAGAGCCTTATGCTTAGCTAATGGATTAACCTCAATATTGTCTGTTTTCAATAAAAACTTATAATATGCTTTCAGTGAGGCAATTTTTCGATTAACTGTTCTGTTAGACAATCCTTCCGTTACCATTTTAACTACCCAAGCTCTAATCAAATTATAATCTGCCTCATCTATTTGATCTAAATTGAATTCCTTATGACAAAAATCTTCAAACCCTTTGATATCCTTTTCATATGCCTTCACCGTATTAAGTGAATAATTCTTCTCGTGTGTTAGATAGGCTATAAAAGCAATTGTAGACATAACACAAAGTTACCCTTAGTTATTTGCATAAAAAAATCCCGTCTCGATAGTTATCAAAACGGGAATTATAAAAGCTGTAAAACTATTTATTAAATTTCTTCCTGGTCCCTAAGACCTTGAATATACTGTGCTTTCTGAATTTGTTGTCTTCTTTCAACTGAAGGTTTGGTAAACTGCTGCCGTTTTCTTAACTGACGCATTGTACCTGTACGGTCGAACTTCCGTTTAAAACGTTTTAAAGCTCTGTCTATATTTTCTCCTTCTTTTACTGGTATTATCAACATAGGCTACAACCTCCTTTCTTTAATGATTTTGCGAGTGCAAATATAGAATGAATAAATTAAATGATCGCAAATTATTTTAAAATATTCTTCGCTATTACCACTTTTTGTATTTCAGTGGTGCCTTCTCCTATCGTACAAAGCTTTGCATCCCTGTAAAATTTTTCAACCGGGAAGTCCTTGGTATAACCATATCCACCATGAATTTGGACCGCTTCATCGGCGACCTTAACACATACTTCTGAGGCATACATTTTTGACATCGCACTCATCTTCGTCATTTTTCGACCTTCATTTTTCAGGAAAGCAGCTTTGTGCAGCATTAATTCAGAGGCTTCAATTTCAGTCGCCATATCTGCCAATTTAAATGAAATCCCTTGAAAAGAACTGATAGGTTTTCCAAATTGTATGCGTTCCTTCGAATATTTCAGGGCTGCTTCAAAAGCACCTTTAGCGATTCCTAAAGATAAAGCACCAATAGATATGCGACCACCATCCAATATTTTCATCGACTGAATAAAGCCGTCACCTATATCTCCAAGTCTCTGGTAATCGGGAATCCTGCAATTATTAAAAATAATTTCGGCAGTCTCACTGGCACGCATCCCTAATTTGTCCTCTTTTTTACCACTGGAAAATCCTTTTGTCCCTTTTTCAACAACAAAAGCGGTCATCCCGCGACTATCTCCTTTTTCCCCAGTTCTTGCGATTACGACGGCAACATCCCCACTTTTTCCATGTGTGATAAAGTTCTTGGCACCGTTTAGCACCCAGTCATCCCCATCTTTAACGGCAGTAGTGCTCATTCCACCAGCGTCCGAACCAGTATTATGTTCCGTAAGTCCCCAGGCTCCAATCCATTCTCCTGATGCAAGTTTTGGAATCCATTTTTGTTTTTGCTCCTCACTACCAAAAGATAAAATATGATTTGTGCACAAAGAATTATGTGCGGCAATGGACAAACCAATAGAGGGATCCACTTTAGATATTTCTTCAATAATGGCTATATACTCGTGGTATCCAAGACCAGCCCCACCTAATTCATGGGGAACCAGTACACCCATAAAGCCGTACTCTCCGGCTTTCTTTAATAAATCAGCAGGAAAAAACTGAGCTTCATCCCATTCCATAATATGTGGTCTTATGTATTGTTCTGCAAATTTTTTGGCAGACTCAGCCACATGATGCTGGGTTTCTGAATAATCAAAACTAATAATAGACAAAGTGTCTGTATTCATCGTTGCAATTTTTTAGAGCGACAAATATAATTCAATTCTCTGAATCTTGTCCAAAGGGAATTCCTCAATTTTTGTTAATTCATCAAATGAACCAATTATCCCCATACTATCTCTATACGCAACAATTTGTTTTGCAAGTGTATAATCAATATAAATTAATTGTGCAATCTCTTCCAGGGTAGCTGTATTTATATTGATCTTTTTAATTACAGGCACTTCCTTTATTCTGAATTTATCTAATATCTTATGAACTACCTCTTCCTTGAGGCCATATACATCATAAAGCTGGTCATTTACCAAAAAACCTCCTAAACTGTTTCTGAACTTAACTATCCTAAGCGATAATTTGTCGCCCACTCCGTAAATACTTTTAAGCTCCTCGGCAGTTGCAAGATTTAAATCTTTGTATTCCCTTTTGATTTCACCTGATTTATCCCGACTTCTTTTTCTTTCAACTTTTGCTTGAAGTGTCCATTCAGGAAATTGAAATAATGGAGCAATTAATCGTAATAACGAATCGGAAATTAGGGTAACCTCTTGAAACTCTTTAGCCGAATTAACCCATTTGTTTCCCGATCTGAATACATGCAACCTGTCTATTTCATTGTTAGACATACCAAGCGTATATCCTTTGTAATCTGATATAAAGTTTGGGTTGAAGCGATATATTTTTGATGTATTTTTCTTTATGTTTTGCTCCTTAAGTGAATCCAATTTTCTTTGGATGGTCATGTCTAAAACAAAACTCTCCTCCGGGTCATGAAAGGCCACATTATTAATTAATAGGTATAAAAGTTGTAAACCGAGAATGATTACCAACAAAAAGAAAATCCCACTTCGTTCCTGTTTGTTGAACTCAAAGTGGGATCTGATATTTTTAAGATGATTTTTTATTTCTTTATAACTTTAATGGCATCTAAATATTTGGTCAGTTCTTCTTTGACTTTAGGGAAGAGGATCAATAATCCTATCATATTTGGAAATACCAGCGCCAGGATCATTGCATCTGAAAAAGCAAAAACAGCTCCCATTGAGGCAGAAGCACCAATAACAATAAATGCTACAAATAATACCTTGTAAATCATATCTGACATCTTACTTCTACCGAATAAATATTTCCAGGATTGTAATCCGTAGTATGACCAGGATATCATAGTAGATATAGCGAACAAAACGACAGCAAGTGTAAGAACATAAGGGAACCATGGTATTACAGATTCAAAGGCCATTGAAGTTAAGTTAACTCCACCCATAGCTTCTCCATTTACAATTACAGTGCCCAGACCATCACCACCATATTCAAAAGCACCACCGCTATTGAAGAATATAATGACCAAAGCAGTCATTGTACATATAACTACAGTATCAATAAAAGGTTCTAATAAAGCCACAATTCCTTCGCTTGCAGGGTATTTAGTCTTTACGGCGGAATGTGCTATTGCTGCTGAACCTGCACCGGCTTCATTGGAGAATACAGCTCTTCTAAACCCAACAATCAGTACGCCGAACAAACCTCCAAGGCCAGCTTCAGGTGTAAATGCACCTTTGAAGATTAAGCCAAAGGCATCATCTATATATGAGAAGTTGGCAAAAATTACAATCAGGCAGGCAATCATGTAAATTCCGGCCATAAAGGGTACAATTTTTTCAGTAACCGAAGCTATTCTTTTAATTCCACCAATAATAACAATACCTACCACAACCGCCAAAACAAGACCAATAATAAAACCGGTAGACCCCCCTTGAAGTCCCATCATTGCTACTAATTGTTCTGCGGCTTGATTTGATTGCACTGCATTTCCCCCTCCAAAAGAAGCTCCAACACATAGTATAGAAAAGATAACTGCCAGTGCTTTTCCAAGTCCCGTAAAGCCTCTTTCGGTTAACCCTCTTGATAAGTAATACATGGGGCCACCATATACAGTCCCGTATTCATCTACATCTCTATATTTTACACCCAGGGTGCATTCCACAAATTTCGTGGACATACTTAACAGACCACATAAAATCATCCAAAAAGTTGCGCCCGGACCACCAATGGCAATTGCCAGTGCCACTCCCGCAATATTACCCAGACCCACGGTCCCGGACACCGCCGTTGCTAATGCCTGAAAATGACTCACTTCCCCATGATGGCTTTCATCTCTAATTGTATCGGGCAGATCCCCGTCTACAATATTTACTTCAGCCTTTTCTACTCCATGCCCTTCAACTCCTTCGACATCATCGTATTTTCCTCTAACTACATTTATGGCCAGTGGAAATTTCCTGATATTCACAAATCCAAAATAAAGTGTAAAAAAAGTAGCTCCTAATACCAGTACAAAGACTACAAGAGGTACACCTGTACCAGGAACCTGCCAAAATACAATAGATTCCCAAACCAAAGTAATGGGTTCGAACCATGCATTTATTCGTTCATCAAGGCCCATAGCTTCTGATTCCTGAGAAAAAGAAAATAACGGTAAAAGGAATGCTATTGCTGAAAGAAGTTTAAACTTCATAATGAATGTTTTTGGTTATATTTTGGTTTGAATTGGCGGCAATATCCTAAAAATTAGTAACACTAAAAAATATAATTATTTATTGAAGTTTAATTAATATGAAACATTTCATTGAGTTTTTTAATCTGCTCTGGTCTTCCTAAAACGATCACTTTACTTTTAGGTTCCAAAGGCAAATCAGCTTCGGGATTAATAATATAGTTACCATTGGGTTCTATATATCCGATAATAGTGCATCCTGTTTTTCTTCGTAGATCCAGGTCTCTTAAAGAATTGCACTCCATTTGATCTGCAAAATCTTCTATTGCAACTTCTTCAAGGTTAGTCGTATTTTCTCCTTCAGTAGATAGTTTATCCATAAAAGTTATCAAATCCGGTATTACAACCAATGACGCCATATGATCGCCTCCAATTTTATCCGGCATTATAACTTTATCTGCCCCTGCTAATTTCAATTTATTTTGTGACGTTAATTGAGAGGCCCTGCTTATGATAAATAATTTTTGATTTAATTGTCTGGCAGACAAGACAACAAATAAATTATCTGCGTCATCCGGTAAAGTAACAATTAAGTATTGTGCATTTTTAACACTGGCGGCATTTAAAGTTTCATCCTCGTTGGCATCACCTTCTACAAACAAGACCTCATCTTCATATTTTTCAATAATATCTTTGTCATTTTCAATAACTACATAAGGTTTTTTATACGCTTTGAGTCGCTCCACAGCTTGCATTCCATTACGTCCGTATCCACAGACAATAACATGATTGGATAATTTATTGATCATTTTTTTTAACTTTTTCGTTTTTAGTAGCTGCAACTGATTTTTGCTGAACAAATATTCCGTAATCACAGAAATGGCGTAAGCAAATATAAAGACACTGGATATTATTAGGAAAACCGTAAATATTTTACCCTCTTCCTGTAAAGGACTAACTTCATTAAATCCCACGGTTGTGACCGTTATTATGGTCATATATATGGAATTCAGCCAGGATAACCCGGTTATAAAATGGTACCCCAGTGTCCCGGCTAGTAAAACCGATAACATCAGGGCAATTGCGATGTAAATTTTAGAACGAAAAAGTCTAATCATAGCTATAAATCAAAAACAGAATCTCTTTTGGTATAGATTAAATCCTTAATTCTCAGCCAAAACGCTAAAAACAGGTATAATGCAAAACCAAAGCCCAGGGTTACAAATGTCAGGTAGATAAAAGTAGTTCTGACTACTCGTGCCCTAATGCCCAAACTCTCGGCGATACGCCTGCATACTTCAAAACCACGTTTTTGAAAATATAATAAAACCCGATAGAAAATATTCATTTTTTAAAAATACTATTTTCCTTTTAATAAACTATCCCCAACAACACATTCCAGACATCTATTTTTTTGACAATACATATTATATAAATGAAGAACGGCCTGACTATCCCTGGCATTTATGCATTTCACACCCAAGGAACTAAATTTCCTCAATATTCTATTGTTTTCACTTTTTAATCCATTTATTATTGCACAAATTTTTGCACTTGCATCCACACCCTGCCATTTGGAATAACAAAAGATTATGGGTAGAATGGTATTGATGAGCAATAAGTTTATAAAATTGCTGGAAAGTCTGCGTTCGCTTTTCGGAGATACCTTGCCAAAAACATAATGCGTCTTCCAATAATCGCTCACAGAAATATTAAAAATAGTGTAGATTTCTTCAACTTCAGACATTGCCACAATATTCGCAAATAATTGAGGCCTTTTCACATATAAATTTGATATCTGAGATAAGCGGATCGTAGGAAAGCTGGCCGGTCGCAATCTAAAAAATGAAGGTCTCTGAATGCTATTTTTATCTATCTTGAATTTATTTCCCAGATAAAGAAACTCTTTCCTCATCGCCCTATGTAAACTATCCGGTGACGGTGTATCATCCAAAAGCCCTGATAGACCAAATAGTACGGATTCTAATTGAAATACGTTCTTGGATAATTTTCGGACAATTGCAAAATCCAGAGATTTACCAAGGCTCAAAAAAGGATCACTATTCAATTTAACTCCGAAGTTTTTTAATAATATTATAAATAGTACCCTTTCCCAGTCATTATTTGTTTCTGCCAGTATTGTATTAATTTCATTTGATTTTTCCTCCAACCTTTCAAAATAGAGGCGTTCCAGCCATACAGAAAATTTAAACTTATCCGTAGAAGAAATGTCAGATTCACAATTTATAAAACTGCCCTTCTTTGAATTAAATAATTTGTAATAATTAGTGAGAATATCAACCGGTATAAAATTTTTGAGTTCCAGGGCCGGTATTTCCCGGTTGTTTTTTCGATAAACAGTTACATCTTCCTCCCAAACTACATGTAAAATTACATTAGAATAATTGACATCAATATGATGCTTATGATGGTACCAGTCAGAGGATCTCGTATGTATTTCGACATTTCCTACCCAGAGTTGTCCGTCAATTTCCAATTTGGCATGAAAAAAATCCGGTCCGGAATTATGATTGTGTATGCCCGGTGATATAATATGAACCGGCTTGCATCTGGAAGTATAAAGATTGGTAAATGGAATTTTTCCATTTTTCCAGATGTAGTGTAGGAAATCTTCAGGCATGCTCCTAAAATAAAAAACCCCACTGTAAATGGGGTGCAGTAGTAATGATATACTATCTTCAGACTATATGACCATTCCATTCAATTATTCCGCCCATTAGGTTATAGGCATTGGAAATACCTATGCTATTCATTATGGCGCAGGCCTGCCTGCTGCGTTGACCAGATCTGCAGTAAACATAATAATTCTTGGATTTATCAAGCTTCTTTAGTTCCTCTAAAAACTCTTGCCCCAAATAAATATTTAAATTGATCGCATCAGCAATTTGTCCCTGTTCCATTTCTTCCGGGGTCCTGACATCCAGAATAACCGCGTTATTATCCTGGCCCAATTGGTCAACCCATTCCTCTTGTAATAAATCTGCCATTTTAAATCGCTTTTTAAGTTAAATGAGGGCGAAGGTACAAACTCCTTAAGTTTTCGCAAACATTTATCGTTTGCGCGATTTAATTGAACAACCAATAGCCCGGGTAGTGGTTAAAGATATTTCCTCTCCATTTAACAAGGCATCCACAGCGTTCTCAACATATTTGGTCTTAACGGCGGACTCATCGGAATAGTTGTCATCAATTGTTCCGATATAGCGCACTACATTTCCCTGTTTGGTTTTCTCGAGCAAATATACATGGGGTGTTTTAGTTGCTCCATATTGCGGAAATATCTCCTGTTTTTCATCAACTAAATAGGGAAAAGTGAACCCTTTTTCAATTGCTCTTTTTTTCATGTGCTGAATATCATCTGCCGGCTGTAGATCCGGATCATTTGGATTTATGGCAATTACGGGTACTCCTTTAGTCTTGTATTTTTTATCCAGGGCAATAATCCTGTCTTCATAGGCAATTGCATAAGGACAGGTATTACATGTAAAAATCACCAAATAACCCTTTGCATCCTTGAAATCCGCTAGAGAGATCCTTTTTCCATTAATATCAGGGAGACTGAAATCAGTTGCATAATCCCCAATACCATAACCTTTGTCAATTTCATTAAGAAAACCATTGTGACTTAAAAAAACCGTTATTAAAACTAAATTGACTAATAGATATTTCATCTTTACTTAATTATTTAAATTCACCTAATTCTTTGTTTAGCATTTCGTAGGTAAAGGTTTGTTCATAGAACTTTCTTTTATTACGATTATAGATCAATGTCGCCGGTATAGCCCCGGACCAGTTCTTGTCAACTTTTGGAATCCAGCTATTTTGATCGGGATCATCTAATATCACTACTTCCGATTGAAGATCTTTATTCCTTATAAAAGGAATCAATTTTGACTTCCACATGGAAGGCATATCCAGACTCACTAAAATCACCTTCCAGTTGTTAGCCTCTCCTTGCTGGTTGATTTTTTCGAAATAGGGCAATTCTTTAATGCATGGTGCACACCAGGTTGCCCAAAAATTTATGATATATGTTTTATCATCCTTAGTATACAAAAGAGTTTCCAAATCATCAAAGTTATACACCGGGATACCCAGGCTATCTGCCGTAGCGAATCCAGTACTAACGAATTCTGAATTCTCAGATGTCGATTTCTTGCGTTCTTTAAAATCGCATCCTGTCAAAACCAGGATACTTAAAAACAGGACCAAACGAATCATCAAGGTTATTGCTTGTTTAAATAAATTTAAGCAACATTAAAGAAGGCATAATAAATTTAACAAAATTTTATCTGCTCAGGAGTTGTGGATTATTATTGAGTAATTATATTTGTATATACAAATGTTGTTTATACATGAATGTAGAAGCTGTAATAAAAACTGATAAAAAGATTCCTCTTAACAGCAGGACTATTATTCATATGATGTTGGTTCACAATGAGGTTACCGAGAAAATAGCGCATGCTTTTAAACCCTTTGGTATTTCTGCACAGCAATTTAATGTATTACGTATCCTCCGGGGTCAAGGCGGAAAGCCTGCCAACTTATCAACATTGAATGAGCGTATGGTTAATAAAATGAGCAATACCACCCGCTTGGTAGATAAATTATTAAACAAAGGATACGTAGAAAGGAAAATATGTCCTTCGAATCGACGCAAAGTAGAAATAACCATAACGGAGCAAGGATTGAAGGCCTTAAAGGAAATGGATATCGCGCTCAAAAGAACAGAAAATAAATTATTGGGGAAATTTTCAGAAGCAGACCTGGAACAATTAAACGAATTACTAAATAAATTTTAACAGATCATATGAATTCATACTTAGATAACCTTAACTGGCGCTATGCAACAAAAAAATTTGATAGTGAGAAAGAAATCTCCGAGGAAGATTTGAATACCTTATTGGAGGCTATTCGTTTGAGTCCTTCTTCATACGGACTTCAACCCTATCATGTCATTGTCATAAAGAATAAAGGATTACGGGAAAAGTTAAAATCCGCCTCATGGGGTCAATCGCAAATTACTGATGCCTCTCATTTAATAGTCTTTGCAAATAATACCAGTTTTGATGCTGATCTTATTGATCGCTATTTAACTAATGTTAGTCAAACCAGGGAAATTGAACTTAATAATCTGCAGCAATACGGAGATTTTATGAAATCTAAACTCATAGATCTTCCCAATAACCTAAAAGAATCCTGGACTGCAAAACAGGCTTATTTGGCTTTGGGTAATTTACTTTCTGCTGCGGCAAGCTTAAAAATTGACGCCTGCCCAATGGAAGGCTTTGAAGCCAACGTTTACAATGAACTATTGGGCTTAAATGATAAAAAACTGAATACAGCTGTTGTAACTGCTGTTGGATATAGGGCGGCAGAGGATGACACCCAACATTACAGGAAAGTCCGACAATCAAAAGAATTATTATTTACACATATATAAAACCTTTAATTTAAAACAATTATTAAAACAAGTAAATTTAGAAACATGAAAAAGAATGTATTAAGTCTGGCATTAGCCATAGTTTTTGGAACAACAGCATTTGCCAATTCCGATATAAAGGAAGAAAAGAAAGAAGTCAAAGCAAGTGAGAGTACGGTTACATGGAAAGCTTACAAGGTAACGGGTTCCCATACAGGCACAGTTAACCTAAAATCAGGAGCACTGATGTTTGATGATGGAAAACTGACAGGTGGAGAATTTGAAGTAGATATGACTTCAATGGTAGCTACGGATCTGGAAGGGGAATATAAAGATAAATTGGAAGGGCATCTGAAGTCCGATGATTTCTTTGGCGTGGAGAATAATCCAAACTCTTCCCTAGTATTTACAAATGTAAAGGCCACCGGTAAAAACTCATATGAAGTACAGGGAGACCTTACCATTAAAGGGATAACCAAGCCAGTCACATTTGATGTTTCTGTTTACGGAAGTAAGGCTACAGCCACTTTAAAAGTAGATAGAGCCCAATACAATGTTAAGTATGGTTCCGGAAGTTTCTTTGATGACTTGGGTGACAAGACAATTTATGACGAATTTGATCTGGTTGTGGATTTAGAATTCTAATTCAAATTTCCCCCTCATTAAATCCTGAATATCACTTCGTATATTCAGGATTTTTTATTTGACAAAATCGCAATTAAAGATCTGGGTTTTTCTTAACTTATAAGGTTATTTTCCTGGTCGTATGACGCTTAAATACAACATTTATTAAATCAAAATTTGAAGAAATATTCATAAGAATCAGATGTAAAACTATATTTTTAGAAAAAAATATATATGACTTTAAAAGTGATGATCCGTTTGGTTTGTTCAATGGTTGTTGTACCATTACTTTTTAGTAGTTGTGGTCCTGACCTTAATTATTCCATAGAAACAACACTGAACCCATATAAAATTGCACCATTAACCGCTCTTCTGAATATTGAAGCAGAGAAACCTTGTGATGTTACTATCAAAGTATTAGGGAGGTCGCCAGTAGAACAAACTTTTAGACTTAATTCTACCAATTTAGAGATCCCTGTTCTGGGTTTATATCCGAATAAGCAAAATAACGTTCTTGTTACTTTGGATTTTGAGGGCGGCCAGTTAACAGATACGATAAAAATTAAAACAGAGAAGACTCCAACTTATTTTCCCAGGATTTCTATTAACAAGTTAAACCGAAATCAAATGGCGTCCGGAATGCACGGTTGTGATATCCATTTTGCGAACAATGGGAAATTTAGGTCAGAACCTTTAATTTTTGATGACCAGGGCCAGGTACGCTGGTATCTTGATTTAGGTTTTGCCGGAAAAATGGTCAGTCCTTTTCAGCGACTTAAAGATGGAACTTTATTAATGGTAAGCCGGAATGTTATTTATGAGTTTGATATGTTGGGCAAATTATTAAAAGAGACTAAGATAAATCCCAATTATGGTATGCATCATGATGTACTGGAATTACCAGATGGTAATTTACTTATTTGTGTAGGTAAAAAGGGAAATTATATTGAAGTAAACGGGGAGTCTGTTATGTCTGACAGCGACTTTATCATATTATTTGACCGAAAGAAATCTGTAATCACAAAAGAGTGGGATTTAGCTAAACATTTGGATGTAAGCAGAAGTGAATTAAATTTTTTCAGACCAGGTGATTGGCTTCATATGAATGGTTTGGCATTTGATCAAAGAGATAAATCCATAATTATATCCGGGAAAAATCAAGGTTTGATCAATATTACATGGGATGATACCCTCCAATGGATAATAGCTCCAAAAAAGCATTGGGGAAATTCTGGCAGAGCTGGTAAAGGTTTCGACATAAACCCCTATTTGCTGACTGCAGTTGATGCCCAAGGAAAATCATTTTCCAAAACTGTGCAAGAGGGTATTGAAAGTATAGATCAATTTGACTTTGCCTGGGGAATGCATGCACCACTCCAAATGCCCAATGGGAATCTTTTTGTTTTTGATAACGGCCCCAAGAGAAATTTTGAAAATAAACTTCATTATTCCCGGGCCGTGGAATATAAAATAAATAAAGAGGAAGGAACCGTAGAACAAGTATGGCAGTATGGTAAGGAAAGAGGTGAAGAATTTTTCTCCCCAATTGTAAGTGATGTTGATTATCTGGCCGCCTCAAATGCAATTTTGATTACCTCCGGATTTTTAAAAACGGCAACCAGCCATACAGCTAAAATTGTTGAAGTGGATTATACGACAAGAAAAGAAGTTTTTGAAGCAACACTTTATTTCAAAAGTGAAAATGGAGATAAGACTAATAATTGGGGACAATCAGATATTTTATACAGATCTGAACGTATGGAGTTGAAGTATTAAATGGCCCAAATTTATTGACAATTGGAAAAATTCTAGGCTATATTTATATTTCCTGCAAATTGATTTGTAGTTATAAAATTCCTTTCTATATTTGACTTAATGAAAATTAGAGTAGTAAATACTTGGTGGTGGAATAACTTACGTCTTAAGTCGTGAGCTAAGCACCATTGTAGTATTACTATACGAAAAGGCTTGTCTATCACGACAAGCCTTTTTGATTTTTCGGAATTAGCTGGTATCAGAATCTAAATATTTGCAGATTATGTCATATGAACTAAAAACACATTATAAAGAAATTCTCGCAGACACTATCACTCCCGTTAGTGTGTATTTAAAAATTCGCGATACTTTTCCCAATAGCATTCTCCTGGAGAGCAGTGATTACAGGGCCAATGACAACACTTTTTCATATATATGTTGCAATCCAATAGCATCCATAAAAGTTCAGGAAGGGCAAATTACTCAGTCATTCCCGGACGATTCCGTGAATGAAATTTCGATAAACAGCGAAACTGATGTCGTGGAAATTATCCATGATTTCAGTCAAAAATTTAAGGCCGAAACCAATGGTTTTAAATTCATAAATAATGGATTATTTGGTTATATGTCCTATGATGCGGTTAGGTTCTTTGAAGATATTTCTATCTCCAAAAAAGAAGGTGGTCTGGAAATTCCCGATATATATTATGCCGTATATCAAAATATTATAGCGATAAATCATTTTAAAAATGTCGCTTATATATTTGCGCATTGCTACGATTCTGAGAATAATATTTCTGAAATTGAACAACTTCTTAATATCAGAAATTTTGCCACCTATAACTTCAGAAAAGAAGGTAAAGCCTCATCAAACCTAAATGATGAAGAATATAAAGAACATGTAGCATTGGCCAAAAAACATTGTAAAAGGGGTGATGTTTTTCAACTCGTATTATCGCGTAGGTTTTCTCAGGGATTTAAAGGAGATGAATTTAATGTCTACAGGGCACTACGCTCTATTAATCCCTCTCCCTACCTGTTTTATTTTGACTATGGTAATTTCAAAATCTTTGGCAGTTCTCCGGAAGCGCAATTGATTGTTAAAGATGGGAAAGCTGAAATACATCCAATAGCAGGGACTTTTAAACGAACGGGGAATGATGAAGAAGATGCCGAATTAGCCAAAAAATTAACCGAAGATGAGAAAGAAAATAGCGAGCACGTCATGCTCGTAGACCTTGCGCGAAATGATTTAAGCCGCCATGGGAATTTGGTGAAGGTAGAAAATTACCGGGAAGTCCAGTTTTTCTCGCATGTCATTCATTTGGTTTCCAAAGTAACCGGGCAAAAGAAAAAAGAAACTGCGACTATGAAAGTTGTGGCCGATACTTTCCCGGCGGGTACCCTAAGCGGGGCACCCAAACATATGGCGATGCAACTGATTGAAAAGTATGAGACTACGAATAGAGGTTATTACGGTGGAGCTATAGGATTCATGGATTTTCATGGAGATTTTAATCACGCGATAATGATACGCACATTTTTAAGCAAAAACCACCAATTATATTACCAGGCAGGGGCAGGTTTGGTGGCAGCATCTGAGCCCGAAAAGGAATTACAGGAAACTTATAATAAACTGGGGGCTCTCAATAAAGCTCTTGAAATTGCTGAAACCATCTAACTAAGACAAAGATTTAGCTATGAATAAAATATTGGTTATAGATAATTACGATAGCTTTACGTATAACCTGGTACATTATCTGGAAGATTTAGGATGCGAGGTCGTGGTGAAACGAAATGACCGACTAAGCTTAGATGAAGTTAATGATTTTGAGAAAATAGTACTCTCTCCTGGTCCGGGCATCCCCGATGAAGCTGGATTACTTAAAGATATTATTGCAAAATATGCCCCAACTAAAAGTATATTTGGAGTTTGTCTGGGGTTACAGGCAATAGGTGAAGTTTTTGGTGGGACATTAATCAATTTGGATGAAGTATTCCATGGCGTTGCAACCCAAATAGTGCTTGGAAAAGACGATCCGTTATTTGAAGGTTTACCGGATGAAATTGTAGTTGGAAGATATCATTCCTGGGTTGTAGACCCAAACCTTCCCGATGTCCTTGAAGCGACCTCTTTTGATGAAAAAGGTCAACTAATGTCCTTAAGGCACAAGACCTACGATGTTTGTGCTGTGCAATTTCATCCAGAATCCGTTCTAACCCCTCAAGGCAAACAAATGCTTAAAAATTGGATTAGGAGTTAACCTGGATAATTGTGCTACTGTTATAAATTAAGACAAATGAAAACAATATTAAATAAATTGATTAATCATGATATCCTTTCCAAGGAAGATGCCAAAAAGGTATTGGTCAATATTGCTAAAGGAAATTATAATAACAGTCAGATTGCAGCATTTTTGACCGTCTACATGATGCGCAGTATCACTATTGAAGAATTGGAAGGGTTCAGGGATGCACTTTTAGAATTGTGCCTGGCCGTAGATCTATCTGAGTACAACCCTATTGATCTTTGTGGTACGGGAGGCGACGGTAAGGATACTTTTAATATTTCTACGCTGGCATCATTTATTACAGCCGGTTCTGGGATAAAGGTAACGAAACACGGCAATTACGGAGTATCTTCTACATGTGGAAGCAGCAATGTGCTGGAGTTTTTAGGAATAAAGTTCAGTAATGACGCGGACTTTCTTAGAGAATCGATTGATAAAGCAGGGATTTGTGTCTTGCATGCGCCATTGTTTCATCCGGCGATGAAAAATGTTGCTCCGATAAGGCGTGAACTGGCGGTTAAAACTTTCTTTAATATGCTCGGGCCTATGGTAAATCCGGCTTTTCCGACAAATCAAATCGTTGGTGTATTTAATCTGGAATTGGCCCGAATGTACGGGTACCTCTACCAGAATACAGATAAAAAATATACAGTGCTCCACGCCTTAGATGGTTATGATGAAATTTCATTAACAGGGAGTACAAAAACTATTTCCAATAATGCAGAAGGTATTTTAGATCCATCGGATTTTGGAGTGGACGTTGTAAAACAACAAGATATAACAGGAGGCGGAAGCATAGACAAATCTGCCCAGATTTTCATGAATATATTGCAAGGCAAAGGCACCGAAGCCCAAAATAATGTTGTTTGTGCCAATGCCGGAGTTGCCATTGCCACGGTTCTGGATATTAGTCCGCAAGAAGGTTTTGAAAAAGCAAGAGAATCCCTGCACAATAAAAATGGGTTGGAGGCTCTAAAAAAATTACAACAATTAAGTGCCTGATGAATATATTAGAAAAAATTGTTGCGGATAAGAAAAAAGAGATACGGCTAAAAAAAGCTGTAATCCCTGTCAGACAATTGGAGGCTTCGTCACTTTTCCAAAGAGAACCCTTATCACTTGCCCACAATCTCCGTGATAGCAAAACCGGTATTATTGCCGAACATAAGAGAAGATCACCATCTAAATCAGTGATCAATCAAAATTGTAATGTCCAGGACGTTGCCAGTGGTTATATGCTTGCTGGTGCCTGTGGCATGTCTGTTTTAACAGATGGTAAATACTTTGGAGGGTCGTTGGATGATTTGCTTCTTGCCAGATCCGCCGTTGAATTTCCCCTCCTGAGAAAAGAATTTATAATAGACGAGTACCAGGTTATTGAATCTCGTTCTCACGGAGCTGACACAATTTTGCTAATAGCAGCTATTTTGTCAAGAAAGAAAATAAAAATCCTTTCAGAATTAGCCAAAAGCCTGCAATTAGATGTACTACTGGAAGTTCATAACGAGGAAGAATTAGTTAAATCTTTAATGCCCAGTTTGGATATGCTGGGTGTAAATAACCGAAACCTCAAAACCTTCGAAGTTAACTTGGAGACGAGTGCCGAGTTGTCTGAAAAGATCCCGGATGAATTTGTAAAGGTTTCCGAAAGTGGTATAAGTTCTGTGAGTGCTATTAATGAATTAAGAGAATTTGGATATAGGGGATTCCTTATTGGAGAAAACTTTATGAAAACTGCGAACCCGGGGGAGAGCGCAGGGCAATTTATAAAACAATTAGGTAGATGAAACTGAAGATTTGTGGAATGAGAAATAATATTGAAGAAGTTGCCGAATTGCAACCGGATTATCTCGGGTTTATATTCTGGAAGCCTTCCAGGCGTTTTTTTCAAGGTGATATTCCCGGTTTACCTAAAACCATTGGCAAAATAGGCGTTTTTGTGGATGCCACAGTTAATGAAATTATACAACAGGCTAAGATTCATGATTTAAATTTTCTACAATTACATGGCAGCGAATCTCCTGCTTTTTGTGAGAAATTAAACGAACAATTACAAATCCAAAACCTTAGCGCTGAAATTATAAAGGTATTTAGCATTTTGGATAGTTTTGACTTCACACAATTAAATGCCTATGAGAAATCAGTCGATTACTTTTTATTTGATACAAAGGGCAAATTGCCGGGTGGTAACGGATATCAATTCAACTGGGAAACCCTGAAAGGATATCCATCCAAAAAACCATATTTTCTTAGCGGTGGAATAGGTCTTGAAGAAGTAGAAGAATTATTGATATTCCTTCAAAAGGAAGAGTCCAAACTCTGTCACGCCATAGACGTCAACAGTAAATTTGAACTATCCCCCGGCTTAAAGGATATTGGGAAATTAAAAGAATTTAAGAACAGGTTGTACGAAACCAACCTATAAAAACATAAGAATATGACTTATCATGCTGATGAAAAGGGTTATTACGGACAGTTTGGAGGAGCATATATACCAGAAATGCTGTATCCCAACACCGAAGAACTGAGGCAAAATTATCTTCAGATTATGGAAGAACCATCTTTTGTCAATGAATTCCAATCTTTGCTTAGAGATTATGTTGGGCGACCCACTCCTTTATATTTTGCCAATCGTCTTTCAGATAAATATCAAACAAAAATTTACCTTAAAAGGGAAGATTTATGCCATACAGGCGCCCATAAGGTAAATAATACCATTGGACAAATATTGATGGCCAAACGACTGGGTAAGCGGAGGATCATTGCAGAAACAGGAGCTGGGCAACACGGCGTAGCTACCGCAACAGTATGTGCTCTTATGGGAATTGAGTGTGTAGTATATATGGGTGAAATAGATATTGCCCGTCAGGCCCCCAATGTAGCCAGAATGAAGATGTTAGGAGCCGAAGTAAGACCTGCTTTATCAGGCAGCAGAACACTAAAGGATGCCACCAATGAAGCCATTCGCGACTGGATAAATAATCCTGTAGACACCCATTATATTATTGGTTCTGTCGTGGGTCCTCACCCCTACCCTGACATGGTTGCCAGATTTCAAGCTGTAATTTCAGAGGAAATACAAGCACAACTTATAGAAAAAGAGGGTACTCCAAACCCTGATTATCTGGTTGCCTGTGTAGGTGGTGGGAGCAATGCAGCAGGCACCTATTACCATTATCTGGATAATGAAGATGTTGGAATCATTGCCGTAGAGGCAGCTGGTAAGGGAATACATTCCGGGGATAGCGCAGCAACTTCTGCTCTTGGCAAAGTAGGTATTATTCACGGCAGTAAAACACTCCTTATGCAAACTCAGGATGGTCAAATAACAGAACCTTATTCGATTTCTGCAGGCTTGGATTACCCGGGTGTTGGTCCTATGCACGCCAATTTATACACCTCCGGAAGAGGTGAATTTATTTCGATTACCGATGATGAAGCTATGACAGCAGGCCTATTGTTATCACAATTAGAAGGAATTATACCTGCAATAGAGACATCACATGCCTTCGCCATTTTGGACTATAAAAAATTTCAACCGGATGATATTGTGGTTATTAACCTCTCAGGAAGGGGTGATAAAGATTTGCAGACCTATATAGATTATTTCAAATTATAACTAGTTTCTTTAAGTGAAACTGAAGTTGACTAAAATGAAGAACAGGATAAAACAAAAACTTAGCGAAGACAAAAAACTGCTATCTATATACTTCTCCGCAGGTTTCCCTAAGCTCAGCGATACGGTTTCCATAATTCAGGATTTAGAAAATAACGGAGTGGATATGATAGAAATTGGTTTACCGTTCAGCGACCCCCTGGCAGACGGCCCTACCATTCAGGAAAGTTCTACCATAGCCCTGAAAAATGGAATGAGTACCGATTTACTGTTTACTCAATTAAAGGACATCAGAAAGTCAGTCTCAATTCCCTTGCTTATTATGGGGTACTTTAATCCCGTCTTGCAATACGGAGTAGAAAACTTCTGTAAGAAATGTGAGGAAATAGGCGTAGATGGCCTGATCCTGCCAGACTTACCCCTGGATGTTTACCAGGATGAATACGAACCTATATTTAAAAAACACGGACTGATCAATGTTTTTCTGATTACCCCACAGACCAGTGAAATCCGGATTAGACAAATTGATAACGCCTCTGAAGGCTTCATTTATATGGTAAGTTCAGCAAGTACTACGGGAGCTAAACAAGGAATGGGAGAAGAACAGGAAGCTTATTTTGAGCGAATTGCACGAATGGATCTTAAAAACCCACAAATTGTAGGTTTTGGGATTAGTAATGCCAGGACTTTTCAGCAGGCCACAAAGACTGCCAAGGGTGCTATTATTGGTTCGGCTTTTATAAAAATGTTATCAAAAAAGGGTAAGGCGGGGATTTCAGAATTTATTAAAACCATTAAACCACGCTCATGAATATAATTAACAATTGGAAAATTATAATCTTATTGTGTTTAACATTGGGATTGGCTCCTTTTTTCCCCGAACCTCATATTTGGGGTAAATTACGGTGGGTTTATGGAGGAGCTATTGGTATGAAATTTATGGATTGGTTTGACCTTGTTTTACACGGCTTTCCATTTGTACTTTTTATTCGCCTTCTAATTTTAAAGCTTAAGGATTTGCTCAACCCATAGAAATACCTATTTTTAAAACTTTATCAATTCAGATGACTATATGAAAAAATTAATAGCCCTGTTATTTCTTCACATTTTTTGGAATAACAACGCGCAGGATGTTGAATTAAAAACACAAGTCAGGCATACGATTGATGAGCTTCGGGAATTTATAGCCATTCCGAATGATGCCTTAATACATTCGGATATAAACAGAAACCTTTCATGGCTTACAAAAAAATTTAATGAACGCGGGTTTAATTCATCTGTTCTCCCCACTGAAGGAGAATCACTTTTTTTTGCCGCCCTCCCCATGGAAGATGATAAACCAACTATCCTCTTTTATATGCATTTCGATGGACAGTCTGTAGACCCTGCGAAATGGGATCAGCCCGATCCGTATGAAGTAGTCCTTAAGGCAAAAGAAAATGGGGAATGGAAAACACTTTCATTTAATGATCTTAAAGAGGACATAAATTATGACTGGCGATTATTTGGCCGTTCTACATCAGATGATAAAGGACCTATTGTTATGTTCCTGAATACTATTGATCTTTTGAAAAAAAATGACATAGAAATTCCTTTTAATATTAAGGTAATATTGGATGGGGAGGAAGAGAAAAGCAGTGCCCCGCTGCCAAAGGCCGTAAAAGAATACAGGGAATTGTTAGAAGCAGATTTTCTGATTATTTCTGATGGTCCGGTACATTCTTCCGGAAAACCAACTATTGCCTATGGCACCAGGGGAATAACAACATTAACGCTAACTACTTATGGTCCGATTAAGCCACAGCACAGCGGCCATTATGGAAATTATGCGCCAAATCCGGGGTTTCAATTAGCCCAGGTTGTAGCTGGCATGAAAGACAAAAACGGAAAAGTTTTAATTGAAGGTTACTATGATGGTATTAGCCTTGACGAATCAACATTAAATATCTTGCAAAGTGTACCGGATGATGCCAAAACTATAAACACCCATCTTGCCATTAAACAACCAGAACTGGTGGGCTCGTTTTATCAGGAAGCGTTACAATATCCTTCATTAAATATTCGCGGACTCTCTTCGGGATGGGTTGGAGAAAAATCGCGAACTATTGTACCGGCAAGTGCTACTGCTGAAATAGATATCAGGCTGGTTCCGGAATCTGACGGGGATCGTTTGAAAAACCTGGTAAAGAAACATATAGAAAATGAAGGGTATTTTATATTGAATGAAGTACCGGATATGGACCAGAGAATGAAGTACGAGAAAATAATAACTATTACAGAGGGTACGGTAACAGATGCATTCCGAACAGATTTGGATAATCCTTATGGTAATTTCCTTGTAAATACATTTAAAGAAACATTCTCAGAGGATGTTGTTCAAATAAGGATTATGGGGGGTACGGTTCCCATTGCACCTTTTATCAACGAACTTAAGATTCCGGCCTTTCTGGTTCCCTTAGTGAATCCGGATAACAATCAGCACAGCCCTAACGAAAATCTAAAAATTGGTCAGATTGCGTATGGCATCCAGGTGTTTTATGGAATAATGAGCAATAAAATGGAATAGACAACGAGCGTCTTCTTAAGTTTATTTCATTAATCTGATCTATTAATTTTTAAACGAATTTCAGGCTAATCTTAGGCGGAATTTCTACTGGCGTTGATATTGCCATATAGGGAACGTGTCACTATCTTTTCATAAAGTGCCTTGTACTCCGAATTCTCGCTGATCTGATGCAGGGCATACTGTTGAATTACCAATAAAGGCAGTACAATACTTTCCCTGATTTTGATTGATTCTCGGGAAACCCTTTCGTTTTCCATCAGAATTTTTGAATTGCTGATTAGCAAAAGCATTTTTTTTGATAACAGATATTCATCATGCAGGATATTCCAGAAATCCCCGTATTCCTCATCATCTTTCATGTACGCTGTAAGTTCAAAATAACACTTAGACAAGGACATCATACTATTGCGCATTAAAGTTTCAAAAAAGGGAACTTCTTTGTATAGTTTTCTTAGCTCCTTTAGTTTTCCCTGATCTTTTAACGTACTTAGTGCTGTACCTATTCCAAAATAACCGGGTACATTTTGTTTTAGCTGACTCCATGAGCCAACAAACGAAATAGCCCTAAGATCTTTGAGTTCTAATTTTGCCTTTTGACCTCTTTTCCCCGGTCTGCTTCCAATATTGGCCTTGGTATAGTATTTTAGAGTACTTCTGTTTTCCAAATAAGGGATAAACATTTCATGCTGTTTAAGTGCATCGTATTTTTCATAACTAAGATCGGAAAGCTCTTCCATTAACTTCCGTGAATCTTTGGAGATTACATTTTCTTTACCAAACAGGTTATTGGATAATCCTGCGGTTAAAAGCTGTTCAGAGTTATGCATAAATTGCTCCTTGGTTCCATAAGTACTAGTTATGGTTTGTCCCTGAATGGTCAGTTGAATTTCATTATTGGCAATATCTTTGGTTTGTGCCGCATAAAATCGATGTGTTTTTCCTCCCCCACGTGCCGGAGGTCCTCCGCGACCATCAAAAAATATTGCACTTATGCCATTCTTAGAACAGACCTTGGAAAGGACTTCTTTAGTTTTTAATATGGACCAATTGGCTTTTAAATAGCCCCCGTCTTTGGTGCCATCTGAAAATCCTAGCATCATTGTCTGCTTTTCACCACGTTGTACCAGATGTGAACGATAGTCTGGTAAATCAAATAAGGACTGCATAGTTGTTTCGGCAGTGTCCATGCCATTCATTGTTTCGAAAAGCGGAATTATATCAAACGTAATTTTTCCCTTCTTCCAGCCGCACCATCTGAAAAGTCCATAAACAAAAAGAACGGAAAATATGTCTTCTGAGTTGCTTATGATGTAACGGTTACAGCCTTCTTCACCGTTTTTAAGCTGAATATCTTTTAATTGTGAGATATTAACTATGGTGTCTTTTACAATTTCATCATTAAAATCATTAGGATCTAGTTCCAGATTTTCATTGAGAAGTAAATCAGTTAATTCATCTGCTGAAAGTTCGTCAAGGCTTTCTTTGATAAAACCTTTTGCCTTAAGTACTGTTTCAACAACCAGGAAGTGTTTACTGTGGTCCTGCCGAATATCTAATGTTGCAAAATGAGTTTTAAATATTTTTACTTTATCAATTAGATCATCCAATTGTTTTAGATAAAGCGCGTTATACTTATCCAGCAATATTTCGCGAACAGTGAGTAGCGGTCCTAAAATATCCTCAAAACTTACCACTTTATTGCGGTCGAACATGGATATATATAAGCGATCCTTCAATTTATTCAAATGAGGCTGCAGGGAATTAAACGTAAGTTTCTTTCGAAGTAATTTTAGTTCATTATAATAACATTTCATTAAGCTGATACGAAGCTCATCTGCCACATCGTTCGTAATCTCTGCAGTCACAAAAGGATTGCCATCCCTATCACCACCAGGCCAGAATCCGAGTTTTATAATATCATAATTCTCAAATTCATCATTATCAATATTACTTTTTATATACGTAAACAGGTCGCCTAAAGCATCATAGTACACATTTCTTAAGATGTAAATGATGTTTGAAGCTTCATCAAGGGGTGTGGGCTTTTTTGTATTTATTAAAGAGGTTAAGCCTAATTGTTGAAGCACCACATCAATATCATTAATCTTATCGCCGAGAATCAGTGATTTTAACTCTTCTATAATATCCAGCACGGCAGGGGTATAAAACTGCGTTGGATGCGCCGTAAGAACAATTCGCGCACTAAAAGATGATAATTTCTTTGCAATCTTATCCCAACTTTTATTTTTATCAACTAATTCAAAGTAATCTTTTATGGACAGCGAACTTGTATGCTCATGAAGCTTTGGAAAAGCGGCATCTTCCACACTATCGTACAACACCACCTGTCGCTCAACGTATTGTATAATACGGAACATAAAATCAATTCTTTCTTTTTCAGAATCGATGTTTGCATAGTACTGAAAAAATTGATCTAAAATCTGTTGTGGGTTTTTACCTGATTTTAGTCCTTTCTCACATCGATTAAACAATACAGGAATAAGTATGCCCACATTTTCAATATTCGCGTAAGGTAGGTTTAAGAATAAGCTATTATATACATAAAACTTATTGGTGACCAATTTCTTAAATTCCTCTAATCTTTCTGTCTTATGCATATTGTTCCTAAATATTCAATTGATTTAATGGATTTCCTTATAAAATGGTTTTCTTAACCCTTAAATATCCGCAATAATATATAATCTTTAAACTGAAAATTAGCAAATCACAAAATAATTTGTCGTTCTAGTAAACCTAACAATTCTAATAAGATCAATTTACTCGTTGCAAATTGTCCCACCGGACTTCAAAATAAAGGCAAGGTCAGCCATTTTTAACTAAATTTTTGACATGGATTAGTTGTCTCTAAGGCCAGACTTTGATGATTTAGAAAAAAGATCGGTATTGATCTACTCTGAATTGTAAAGTAGTATACTCCGGATCAATGGCCTTAATCTTTTTATAAGCAGCAAAACTACCAACTGCCCTGTTTGCAGCACCGGAAGGAGCTGTTAAGGATACCGTTCTGACGGTTCTTTTTGAGTCTTCACTTAAGATAAACTCGTTTATTCTGGGTATTTCCTGCGATACTGTTTTAAGCTTAATACCGTGCTCCCTGAGTTGTTTTCGAAAAAAGTATTCCGGCCCGTTTTTACTATTTCCACCTGTAAACAAGAGGGTATCTACCTTTCTATATTTATGTAAAAATCCAATAAGGTTTCTGAGTGAAACATTCTTCATCCCCAAATCTGATGCATCTATTTTAGTACGTTGCGCGGATTCAACAATATCGCAGATACCAATTTTATGACGTATTAGAAAATCAACACGTTGTTTTACGGCTTCATTTGTTGTTTCATACTTTAAATTCAATCCAAAAATATGGTCTAAAATTGGCCATAATTGACCATTTCTGCTTCCATAACAAAAATCCACATCTCCTTCCCTCAACTCTCTGGTCGTAAATCTGGGCGGTGGTAATGTACCCACAATGAGCTTTGTGGCATCATCAAATAAAAAGGGATCATATGGGTGAGCGTGTAAAAACAAATTATTGGGTTTTTAAGAGTATTGCACTAAAATTACGCTATTCCGTAAAGATAGTTCTTTGAAGAAAGACAGAAAGGCACATTGGATTTTTACGCCAGATTTTGTACTTTCAAGAAAAGAAATCACACTTATGGGTAAAGGGGATATTAAAACCAAAAGAGGTAAGATTGCTAATAAATCTTATGGCGCCCGCAGGCCTAGGAAGGCAAAGGGAAAAACTGTTGTTGTTAAGAAGAAAAAGACGAAAGCAAAAAAAGCTTAATCCACGATGAACTGAAGTACTACTTCACCTTCTTCATTTATGTTGAGGGAATAGGTATAAAAACCTATGGGTAATTCATCTTCACCTACAAAATCTATTGGCTGCAGCACAAAAACTTCTTCACCGGATTTAATTTCAATAAAGGCATAAGTATAAGCAGTCTCATATACCAAATAATCTGAATAATCCCCGGGTGCTATATTAGTGTACAATTCTTCATTTGAGGCTACCTGTACCTCGTCAAAATTGATACTACTACTATTATTTATTCGGATATTGATGGTATCTACTTTGTCGTCAATATCTGTGCAACCTATTGAAAATAGTAAAACACTTAAAATAGCAAAACCTAAATTTCTCATGGTAAAATGTTTACGAATAGAACTATTCATTATAAACGATTACATCAGAAATTTATTCTATCTAATAAAAACGGGCTGATTTTCTTTTAGAGTATGTTCTTTACTGAACATATATTGCTCCCGGTTAAATCCCCTGATGTCATCCAGCGTCTTAGCATCAGTATCCAAAATATAACGTACCATTGAACCCCGGGCCTTTTTAGCGAAAAAGCTGATCACTTTTAACTTATCATTCTTCCAATCCTTAAATACGGGAGTGATAATGTCTGCTTTTAACTCTTTCTTATCTATAACACTAAAATACTCGTTGCTGGCAAGGTTTATAAAAAGTTCTCCCTCATCCATTTCTTCGTTTAGAAAGTTAGTCACTGTAGATTTCCAAAATTCATAAAGGTTCTTTTTACGACCAACTTTTAAGGGTGTACCCATCTCAAGGCGGTAGGGTTGAATTAAATCCAATGGCTTTAAAATACCATAAAGACCAGAGAGAATTCTAAGACTATCCTGCAATTTTTCCAATTTGTCTGAAGGAATACTGTAGGCATCTAAACCCTGATACACGTCGCCATCAAAAGCATATACGGCAGGCCTTGCATTCTCAGGAGTAAACGGAAGAGTAAACTTATTGTTGCGATCCCAATTCAATTCAGCCAAATCATTCGAAATACCCATCAATTTGGATAATGCCTTAGGATTCTTCTTTGCCAGGATCTTATTAAGTTTTAAAGACTGTTCAAGAAAATTCGGCTGTGAGTAGTTCACAGATGGAATAGATCGTTCATAATCGAGTGACTTGGCAGGAGAAAGCACAATCTTCATAATACTAGTAATTTGAGTTAAAAGTAAATAGGTTTTTTGTGAATTCCCATATAGAAGTCAAAAGACTTATCAATACCTTTATCAAAGAAATTTATACCTACTGAGAGTGTTTTGAATAATTCTTCCATTTCTCAACACAATATAACATATCAGGGGGCAACTCAGTATCAAAGCGCATCATTTTTCCAGAGACAGGATGGATAAATCCAAGTGTTTTCGCATGTAAAGCTTGTCTTGGCAAAATTTTAAAAGCATTTTCCACGAACTGTTTGTATTTAGTAAAAGTGGTTCCCTTTAATATTTTGTCCCCTCCGTAACGTTCATCATTAAAAATAGTGTGTCCAATATACTTCATATGCACCCGTATCTGGTGCGTCCTTCCGGTTTCCAGCCTACAGGAAACCATTGTCACATAACCCAGACGTTCCAAAACTTTATAGTGGGTTATTGCTTCTTTTCCCTTATCCCCCTCAGGGAATACCTGCATTTGAAGTCGGTTTTTGGGATTGCGATCTATGTTCCCGATAATGGTGCCTTCATCTTCTTTCATATTTCCCCAAACCATGGCCACGTATTCCCTTTCACTGGTTTTGTCAAAAAATTGTTTTGCCAAATGAGTCATTGCCTGATCTGTTTTGGCAATTACCAATAATCCGGAAGTATCCTTGTCAATTCTATGAACCAGGCCTGGTCTTTCATCGGAATTTACCGGTAAGTTCTTAATATGATGTAAGAGGGCATTAATTAAGGTACCTGAATAATTTCCATGACCCGGATGCACAACCATACCGGCTGGTTTGTTTACAACCAATAGGCTTTCATCTTCATACACAATATCCAGTGGAATATCTTCCGGGGTCAACAATAACTCGTAAGGAGGGTGCTCAAAATACACTTTAACCTCATCACCCGCTTTTACCTTATAATTTTGTTTAACAACATTATCGTTTACCCATATATGACCTTCTTTGGCAGCTAATTGAATTTTATTGCGCGTTGCATTCTCAATAAAGTTCATGAGAAACTTATCTACGCGCAAAGGCTCTTGTCCTTTGGAGGCAATAAAATTATAGTGCTCAAAAAGTTCCTCTTCTGGTAGATCTGTGGTGTTTTCAACTGCCATTTCTTATTCAGAATCGACTTTAACTTTCGCCCGTTCCGTTATAGTGCCATTACCACAGACCAGTTCAATTTTAGAAGTTTTTGGAAGTTTGTCTCCGGGATTAATGGTCTTTCCCTTATGCCTGATATAATACACCATGTCTTTTCCCAACTCATCAATATAGGTGATGCGTTCCACATCCAGACCAACTGCTCTGAGCATCGATCCTGCATTGCGCTGTGTTACCTGAATAACATTGGGTACCGTTACTTTTTTATAGCCTGAAGGATTAACAGTTATATAAATCTTCCTATTTTCCTTGACTTTATTACCAGCAGGTGGATCTTGTTCAATTATTGAAAATCTGGGGTATTCAGGATCATAGTTCGCAGAATCCAAAACCTCATATCGTAAATTGGCATCCTCAATTACATCTCGCATTTCCATCACAGAGAGTTTAGCGAGATCCGGAACCATGACAAATTCGCCATGTTTTGTAGACTTTTTTAACCATTGCAGGATCAATACAGACAAAATTATGATCACTAAAAAGGCAAGCCCTATATTGATCAGAAAAACTTTGCTTCTGAGAAAATTCCAAAAATTTTTCATTGCCTTTTAAATTTATGTCGCAAATATAGGAAACCCTATCATTTTTTATTTACGTTAAAATCGTGATATTTGTCTTAACTGGCCAAAATGTCATATATATAACACTACATGAAAAAGAATATTGCCATTATTATGGGGGGCTATTCCAGCGAGTTTGATATCTCAATTAAGAGTGGCAATGTAGTTTATAAATATTTGGATAAACAAAAATTTAACGCCTATCGAATTCTGATTTCCAAAGATAAATGGGTTTATATAGACGACCAAGATAACGAACTGCCGATAAGCAAACACGATTTCTCTGTAAAGATCCGGGATCAATTAATAACATTCGATTGCGTATTTAATGCTATTCATGGTTCACCCGGGGAAGATGGTCTGATGCAGGCCTATTTTGAATTATTGGCTATCCCTCAAACTTCTTGTGATCATTACCAGGCTGCCCTGACATTTAATAAAAGGGATTTACTCAGTGCGCTGAAACCCTACGGTATTAAGGCTGCTGATTCTTATTATTTAAACTTTGGTGATACTGCAGACCATAAGGCAATTGAAGAAAAAGTAGGTTTTCCTTGCTTTGTTAAAGCAAATAAGGCCGGAAGTAGTTTTGGAATTTCGAAGGTATATGAGAAAAAAGATTTGCCTTCAGCAATTGATAAAGCTTTTCAGGAAGACAATGAAATAATTATTGAATCCTTCCTCGATGGTATTGAGGTTTCAGTTGGTGTAATAACTTATCATGGCAAAACCAAGGTCTTACCGATAACAGAGATTATTACAGATAATGATTTCTTTGATTATGAAGCAAAATATGAGGGAAAATCTAAAGAAATTACACCTGCCCGAATTAGTAAAATACAGGAAGAAAATGTTAGTCTGATCGCTAAAAAAGCTTATGAAGTTTTGAAATTGAAAGGTTTTTCCCGAAGTGAGTTTATTTTTATTCATGACCAACCCTACATGCTGGAAATAAATACGAATCCCGGTTTAACTGAAGAGAGTATCCTGCCTCAACAGGCGGCCAAAGCAGGTATTAGTTTATCAGAGCTATTTGAAAATGCAATAAATGAAGCATTAAAGTAAATTGAGTACATTTAAGTCATAAAATCAAATTCCTAATGAAAAGAGCTATTTTTCCGGGTTCGTTTGATCCAATTACATTGGGCCATTCTGATATTGTTGAAAGGGGAATTTGTCTATTTGATGAACTGATCATTGCAAT
>NZ_CAMYKG010000020.1:34668-81029 GCF_947258925.1 uncultured Eudoraea sp.
CTGACCATAGATTTTTGCAAGAAGGTAAATGCCGGATATATTCTTCGTGGCCTTCGTAACCCGGCAGATTTTGAGTTTGAAAAGGCAATCGCTCATACAAATAGAAAACTGTCAGAAATTGAAACAGTATTCCTGCTAACCGCTTCAGGTAAATCCTTTATAAATTCTTCAATAGTCAGGGATGTAATCAGAAATGGAGGCGATTTTAGTGTTTTAGTACCCCATACAGTCAAAATATCTCAATAACCTGCTATAAGCCCTTTTAACATGGTCGAAAGCAGGGGTTTTCCTAAATATTTCATTAAAAAAATATTATAAAAAACATTTAATTTAGTAGGAATTTACTTTCATTTTGAGTTATTTTATCATGTACTCCATGTAAAATTGTAGTCACACAACGAGTTTGGACCAGTTCACAACAATCATTGACTATTGATGAAAAATCAGTTTACTTTAGTAGGAAATTACGGTAGCATGTTGAGTGAAACCCAAACTTTTTATAATAATTATCTTATAAAACAGTTACCAGTATCAACGGTATTTGTAGATAAAAAATTCAAAATAATCCACGCTTCCGATAAGTGGATTTCCGACTTCAATTTTGACTATAAAACTGTTGTTGGAACTTCTTTATTAACACTTTTTGATAATATAAGTAAGTCCTGGAAAAAAGATCTCAATGAGGTGTGTAAAGGTATGGCTATGCGTAAAGGCGTGGAAAACTTTTATGACGGTGAAAAAAAAGAAAAATGGTTTGAGTGGGTTAACGTGCCCTGGTATGATGAGAAAGAAAATATTATTGGGGTAATCATCCATACAAGGGATATTTCAGATACCATTTTTGATGATATAAAATTGGAAAAGCTTGAGACTTTACTCAAAGACAAGTCTGAGATATCACAAATAGGAAGCTGGGAGTATGACGCCGTACAGGATAAACTGAACTGGTGTAAAATTACCAAAAGCATTCATGAAGTGGCTGAAGATTTTGTGCCCGAAATTGAGAGTGCTATTAATTTTTACAAGGAAGGATATAGTAGGAATACCATTGCTATGGCAGTTGATAAAGCCATGACCAAAGGAATAGCATGGAGTGAAACTTTCCAGATAATTACAGCAAAAGGAAAGGAAATTTCGGTTTTGGCAGCAGGGAAACCTGTCTTTAAAGATGATAAATATTTGGGCCTTATAGGTACATTCAAAGATATTACTCATGAATTATTAACCAAGGCAAGAAACGAGGAACAGGAACGCATATTCAGCAGTATATTTAATTCTTCCTATCAGTTTACGGGTATTTTGGATACAGAGGGTACTTTTCTCGAGGTCAATGATACCGCTTTACAATTCTCAGACCTTAAAGCAGAAGATATCATTAATAAGAAATTCTGGGATGCCTATTGGTGGCCTATTCCGGATATGGTTAAAGACGGGCTGAAACAGGTTGTTTCTGCAGCCGCCCAAGGCGAGTTTATGCGTAGTGAGATAGTTGTTCTTGACAAAAACAAACAACCTATTCCTGTAGATTTCAGTTTAAAACCTATTTATAACGAAGATAATAAGGTTGTATCCTTGTTGGCGGAGGGTCGTATGATCAAAGAAATGGTGGAAGCCAGACAAAAGCTTAAAATTAGTGAACAAAAATTTAGATCATTATATGAATTATCTCCAATTGCCTATATCCTCAGTGATTATGAGACCGGAGAAATTCTGGATTTTAACAGTTCCTTTGAGAAAGCCACGGCTTATACTAAAGAAGATCTGAGTCATTTGAAATATTCTGATATTGCTCCTGATTCATCCAAGCATAAATTGATCAACTTCATGCAGGAAGTCGATTCCAAAGGCACTTATGGTCCTTTTGAGCACCAATTTGTCAGAAAAGATGGAACAAGCTACCCCATACTTATTAGTGGATCCCTGGTGGGAAATAAAAAAGGAAGAAAACTACTTTGGTCAACTGCACAGGACATCTCAGAGGCAAGAAAAAAAGAAAATCAAATACGAGAAGAGCAGAAACTATTAAAAACATTAATAGATAACTTACCTCTAAATGTGTATATCAAGGATTTGGAATCAAGAAAAGTCCTGGTAAACAAAGCAGAATTAGCATACTGCGGATTTACAGATGATTCTGAGGTAATAGGTAAAAATGATGTAAATTTCTACGATGATGAGTCTGCTAGAATTTCCCGTGAAGAAGACCTCAGCGTGATAAACACGCTAAAACCTATTCTGGGTAGGGAAACAATTAGTGTTAAAAAGGATGGGACCTTAACCACCTTTATGACTTCCAAAATTCCACTCATAGGCCCTGATGGCAAAGCCAATGGTCTGATTGGGATAAGTTTGGATATCTCTGATCTTAAGAAGAAGGAGCAGGAGCTTCGAGATCTTATAAATGTAACTTCCATTCAAAACAAACAATTAATCAATTTTGCACACATTGTATCACATAATCTAAGGTCTCATACAGCTAATTTCTCGATGCTTCTTGAGTTTCTGGTTGATGAAAAAGACACCAATGAGCGAGAAAATATTATAAAAATGCTCACAGAAGCCTCCGATAACCTATTGGAAACTTTAGATAATCTAAACGAAGTAGTGGCGATTAGTACAAATATCAATTTGGAGAAGAAGCCTGTTAAAATAAATGATAAAATTGCAGCAGCGGAGCAAAATTTAGCCGCATTCCTTCAGAAAAATAATGCGGTAATAATTAACGAAATACCTGATGAGACCTATATCCAGGTAATTCCAGCATATATTGACAGTATAATCATGAACTTTATTACCAATGCTGTAAAATACAGGGACCCAAAACGGGATCCGGTTATTAAATTAACGGTTTCGAAAAATGAGAAATACACAATTTTGAGTATAACCGACAATGGTCTAGGTATTGACATGAATAAAAATGGTGAAAAATTGTTTGGGATGTACAAGACATTCCATGATAATTCAGATGCCAGAGGAATAGGTCTGTATATAACAAAAAATCAGGTTGAGGCCATGAATGGCAAGATAATGGCTTGCAGTGAAGTGGGAAAAGGAACTACATTTAACATATATTTTAATGACAAAACTTAGATTAATTGCCATAATAGATGATGATCCAATTACTGTTTTTGGAATTAAAAGGATGCTTAGCGCCTTAAATGTAAGTGAGGAAATAAGTAGTTATGTAAACGGAAAAGAAGCCATTGATGATTTTAAAAATATTTTAAAACGAAACAAAGAGATCCCGGAGGTCATTTTTCTGGATATAAACATGCCCATCATGGATGGATGGCAATTTCTGGAAGAATTCATAGCAATACCAATTAAACTTAAAATAAGAATCAACATTTTAACTTCCTCCATAGATCCTGCGGATAGGGAAAACTGGAAATATTATAAATCCAGGACTCACCATATCATAGACTATAAAAACAAACCAATTAAAAGAAAGGAAATTGAGGAGATTACCAAAGCAGCTTAAAACATTTTGATACGCCTTTAAGCTTATAAAATCAGTCTGCAAACAGTGATTTAATATTTGTGTACGAATTATTCAGGGCTTTATGAATTTTTTTTGGCCCTTTCCACTTAACTTTTTCTATCCCCTCTTTTTTCTGACCTTTCAACTTGCCCTTATACGAGGTTTTCATTGCAAACCAGTGGACTTCCTTAAGCTTATAAGTACCATTTCTTTTAAAAATGTGGTATGTAGTCCTGAGAAAGTTTTCAATTTTTAAGCCCTTAACAGCTGTTTCTTCCTCTACTTCCCGAAGAGCACACTCTTCTATGGACTCCCCCTTTTCTAATTTTCCTTTGGGTAAGTCCCATTTATCATTCCTGTAAATAAAAAGTACTTGCCCCTTTTTGTTTGTGACCACTCCACCCCCGGCAATTTCCAAAGGAATTTTTTTGGTAAACTTTTTTAATATTTCCTCGTGGTTTGGGTGATAAATAAAGGCCCTTTTCATCTTTTTCTTGGCCAATGCATCAATGGCAGTATTAATAGCCTCACCATTTAACATAAAGTATTCACCTTCCGCGGCATCAGAGAGTTTGTTTGTTAAAATCAAAGGGGCATCTTTAACAAAAACTTTATACATTTGCGAAATGGTTTTAGACAAGTACACAGCAGAAAAAACGGCCGAGCTTCTTCTGCAAATTAATGCAATAAAGTTGAAACCAGAAAATCCTTTTACATGGGCCTCTGGATGGAAATCTCCAATTTATTGCGATAACCGGATTATTTTATCCTATCCCGAGATCAGAAATTATGTAAGAGAACAAATTGCTAAGCAACTTGTTGACTTATATGGAAAACCAGATGTGATTGCCGGCGTTGCAACCGGTGCGATTGGTATTGGAATCCTCGTTGCCGATTATCTTGGTTTACCGTTTATTTATGTAAGGCCAGAAGCCAAAGCACATGGCCGACAAAATAAAATTGAAGGGCAGCTGTCAGAGAATCAAACCGTTGTTGTTATTGAAGATCTAATAAGCACAGGAAAAAGTAGCCTGAATGCCGTTGAAGCTTTAAAAATTAGTGGGGCTGTTGTAAAAGGTATGCTGGCAATTTTTACATACGGCTTTAATGTATCTGAAGAGAGTTTTAAACAAAAGGATATAGAACTTCATACCTTAAGTAATTATGATTATTTAATTGAACAAGCTTCAAGGACAAATTACATCAAAGAAGGGCAATTAAAAACTTTAAGAGAATGGAAGGATCATCCTTCAAAATGGAACATATAATAAAATGGAAATAGAAACTCAACACAAAACCGTATCAAAGAAAATTGAAGATGTTTATGAATTTGTCACGGATCTTAAAAATTTTGAACAATTAATGCCAGACAGCATTGATAAATTTGAAGTCCTTGACTCAGACACCTTCCTTTTTGCTCTTAGTGGGATGCCACAAATTGTTTTAAAAAGAAAGCATCAGCAACCAATGGATAAGCTGGTTTTGGGGGCAGCAAGTGATAAATTACCTTTTACGCTTACTGTTGATTTGAATGCCAAAAACGATGACGAAACTGGCGTCATTTTGCGTTTTGAAGGAGAATTTAATTCCATGATGGCTATGATGATAAAAACGCCCATAACTAATTTCATGAATGCCTTATCGGATAATTTGAGTAAAATATAACCGCAAAATCCTTGTAAGTTTTTATCTGATTTTTTAAGGTTGGTATTAGTGTAATAGTTCTAATTCCTTAAAACCAAATTCCTTGAAGATAGCATCTTCAAATTCCACCACTAATTTGCCTTCTTCAGTTATCCCCCGTATATAGCCTGTAACTAATTTAGAATTGCTGTCTCGAAAGGTGGAAGGTTTGTCCTTTCTAAATAAAAAAGATTCATACTGCTCACGAATCCCATGAACTTTCCCGGGCGTAAATTCTTCAAAAAGTACTTTTAGATTATCTAGTATTGCAGTGAGAACTTCATCAAGATCAATAGTCCTACCTGTAATCCTTTTTAATGAGGATGCCTTATTTAACTTCCCGAAATCCATTTGATTGACATTTAATCCAATCCCTATTATTGAGGACTTAATAAGATCATTCTTTAGATTATTCTCAATAAGAATACCACATATTTTGTTATTACCTGACATAATGTCGTTTGGCCACTTAACATATAAATTTGGAATAAATAGTTTTTTAAGTGTTTTGTAAACGGCTAAGGAAGCTATTATGTTCAGAGCAAATTGTTCCTGAATCCGAAAATTTTCAAAATACCTCAACACGCTGAATGTCAAATTTTTACCGGCTTCTGACTCCCATTGAGCACCTCTTTGACCGCGACCGCTCAATTGATTATTAGCAGTGACTACAGTAAAATCCTGAACCTTTTCAGTAGCCATTAGTTTTTTCAGGTAGGCATTTGTAGAATCCGTGGCATCAAGTTTGACTCTTTGCATATAGGCTATCTCGTTTTTGATCTACAATGTTATGTTAAAAACAATAGCTAAGAAAACAAAAAAACAATAACTTTGTAGAAATTAAAAATATTGAATGCAAGAAAGGAAAGCTAGTGCAGATGAGTTAATTACCTTAATCTTAGATGGAATAGAAGAAGTAAAAGGACTCGAAATAAATGTACTTGACCTAAGGGAAATAGAGAATACTGTTTGTGACTACTTCATAATTTGTAATGGTACTTCTAATACTCATGTTAATGCGATAGTAAACTCAATCCAAAAAACAGTAAGCAAGGCATCAAAAGATAAACCCTGGCATATAGAAGGTTCAGAAAATGCTGAATGGGTACTGTTAGACTATGTAAATGTTGTAGTTCATGTATTTCAAAAACATATACGAGAATTCTATGATGTAGAGGGACTTTGGGGAGATGCCAAAGTCACAATGGTCGAGAGCAGCTTTAATCAATAAAAAAGAAAATGGCAAAAGATAATAATACCCCGCAAAAAAAACCACGTTTTAGTTCATGGTGGATATATGGTTTGATAGCAATTTTTTTGATTGCTTTCCAATTCTTTGGCAGCGATAATCTTACATCCACAAAGAAAACAACAACTTCAGAACTACAGGAATATCTGAGAAATGGAGATATTACTAAAATAGTAATTATCACTAACACCAATCAGGCAAAAGTTTTCCTTTCCGATGAAGCTCTGGCAAAAGATGTACACAAAGATGTTTCCGAGAAGCCCTTATTTCCGTCAACTGCCTCTATTCCCCAGTATGTATTAGATTACGGAGATTTGCAAATTTTCCAAAATGAGATAACCGAAATAAAAAAGGAAAGCAATCTGGACACCATAGTAGAATTTGATAAGGAATCAAACGTGTTTATGGAATTATTGCTGTCTATATTACCTTTCGTGCTAATTATTGGAATATGGATTTATCTTATGCGCAGAATGTCTGGCGGTGCAGGGGGTGGTGCAGGTGGTCAGATCTTTAATATCGGGAAATCGAAAGCAAAATTATTTGATGAAAAGACGGATACAAGGACTTCGTTCCAGGATGTCGCAGGCTTAGAAGGAGCAAAAGAAGAAGTAGAAGAAATCGTGGAATTCCTAAAACATCCCGATAAATATACCTCTCTCGGTGGTAAAATACCTAAAGGGGCTCTTTTGGTTGGACCTCCCGGTACAGGTAAAACATTACTGGCCAAAGCAGTCGCCGGTGAAGCAAAAGTTCCTTTCTTCTCATTATCCGGATCAGATTTTGTTGAAATGTTTGTTGGTGTAGGAGCGTCAAGGGTAAGGGACCTGTTTAAGCAGGCTAAGGACAAATCTCCCGCGATTATTTTTATTGATGAAATTGATGCCATTGGTAGAGCCAGGGGGAAAAATAACTTTACAGGATCTAATGACGAACGTGAGAATACGTTGAATCAGTTATTAACAGAAATGGATGGTTTTGGTACTAATACAAATGTAATAGTACTGGCCGCTACCAACCGGGCGGATGTTTTAGACAAAGCTTTGATGCGTGCCGGCAGGTTCGACAGGCAAATTTATGTGGATCTACCGGATATACGTGAAAGAAAAGAGATATTTGAAGTACACCTCCGACCAATAAAAACCTCGGAGACTCTGGATCTTGATTTCCTTGCCAGACAAACACCCGGGTTTTCTGGAGCTGATATAGCCAATGTATGTAATGAAGCTGCGTTAATTGCAGCACGAAAAGAAAAAAAGGCCGTAAATAAACAGGACTTCCTGGATGCCGTTGACCGTATTGTAGGTGGACTTGAGAAAAAGAACAAAATTATAACTCCTGAAGAGAAAAAGACTATTGCCTACCATGAGGCCGGGCATGCCACTGTAAGTTGGATGCTGGAACATGCTGCTCCATTGGTAAAAGTAACCATTGTACCTAGAGGACAATCTCTGGGTTCAGCATGGTATTTGCCTGAGGAACGCCTTATTGTTCGCCCGGAACAGATGAAGGACGAAATGTGTGCTACCTTAGGGGGAAGGGCCGCCGAAAGAGTTATTTTTAATAAAATTTCTACAGGAGCTCTAAGTGATTTAGAGAAAGTAACCAAACAGGCTCGTGCCATGGTTACCATCTACGGCCTAAATGACGAAATTGGTAATCTTACATACTATGACTCCTCAGGTCAAAATGAATTCGGGTTTAATAAACCATATAGTGAAGATACAGCACAGGTAATTGACCAGGAGATCTCTAAATTAATAGAAGAGCAATATAATAGGGCGATAGAAGTGCTGGAATTAAATAAAGATAAACTTACGGAATTGGCTGAGCGCTTATTGGAAAAAGAAGTTATCTTTAAGGAGGATTTAGAAAAAATCTTTGGCAAAAGACCTTTTGAAAAAGTATTTGATCAAAAAGGTCAGGAAATAGTCAATACTGAAACCCTGGCAACCGAAGATTCTGCTGAGGAAAATAAATAATAATACTAAGCGTTGTTTTTAATAAATAGAGCATTATTTGAAGGCTAAATATATCGATGGGTCTATTTGACAAGCTATTTGGTGGTGGTAAGAAGAAAGTTTCCAAAGAAACTGTGGAAACGAGGGGGATGCACATGCCCGACTTAAATATTCCGGTCGATGAGAAGTTCACTATTCATTTTAAAAAAAATGGTGGCAAATTCATCTATTGCGATTCCTTTGACGAAGTTTCTGAAGCATTGAAAAACATAATAGAGGAAAACCACTGGGAAGAAATTCCATTCTTTGTGATGAATCCGCGTTTAGAAGAAAAATTTTCCAAAGACAATTTGAAGTTTACGGAAAAGGCTAAAGACAGTGAAGTTTTCTTTACTACTTGTGAACATCTGGTTGCCCAAAATGGATCTATTTTGGTTTGCTCAAATCAACTTAAAGAAAAGAAGCTTAGTGAATTACCCGAAAACGTTATTGTTTTTGCAACAACCAGTCAGTTGGTTGAGAGTATTGGAGAGGGATTGAAAATAATCAAGAAGAAATATAAAGGAGGTATCCCGGCAAATATTACAACAATAAAGCATTTTCAAGGTACTAAGGAAAATGCAAATGATTTTCTAACCTACGGAAGCAGCACAAAACATTTGTACTTATTACTTATGGAAGACCTTTAGTATGAAAGAACTTCTTAGGCGATTATTGACAGGTGCTGTTTATGTAATTCTTCTCTTATCTGCTGTTTTTCTTAGTTCAGACGCGTTTGACTTCCTTTTCATGGTATTTGGTCTGGCCTGTTTGTATGAATACAAAAGACTTGTAGGCTATAGAGGATATTACATTTTTATCGCTTATTTAGCGCTGTGGTGGGCATATATCTATCTTATTGATGATAAAATATTGATTAATGTCCTAATGTTCATAACAATCATCGTCAACTTTAGTCTGCTCTATTACTTATTTTCCAACAAGAAAAAAATCTATTATAATTATGAAAAGTTTATTGTTGGTCTTTTCTATGTTGGTGGCGGATGCATTTTTTTAACTATGATCCCATATAAGGATAATGAATTTGCTAAATACCTAATAATGGGTATTTTTATCTTAATTTGGGTAAATGATTCTTTCGCCTATCTAGTCGGTAAAACAATAGGACGTACAAAACTGTACCCGGCCGTTTCACCAAAAAAAACAATTGAAGGCTCCCTTGGTGGTTTGTTCGCAACTTTGGTAGCGGCTTACATTATGGCAAAATATGATGATATCGTAAACCCTGTTCAATGGGTTATTCTTGCTGGTGTAATTGTAATTACCGGTAGTTTGGGAGACCTTATTGAATCTAAACTTAAAAGACAGGCAGGGGTAAAAGACAGTGGGGCAATTTTACCAGGTCATGGAGGTATGTTGGATCGTTTAGATAGTTTAATTTTTGCAGCCCCATTTGCTTATTTAACTCTAATGTTGTTTTCATATGTTTCATAGAGAAGGACAGAAAATTATATTAACGACTTTCTTTAGTGTTGGTATTGCCATTGTTTTGTCTCAGTATTATATATCTGAACCCTGGTTAAGGTACTTGATTCAGATTTTAGCATTGATCATTTTTATTTTAATTCTTCAATTTTTTAGAAACCCTAAAAGAGTTGTAGATAAAAACTTTAATGATATCCTGGCCCCGGTGGATGGAAAGGTAGTTGCCATTGAAGAAGTAGAGGAAAAAGAATATTTTAAGGATAAACGTATACAAGTCTCAATATTCATGTCCCCTTTCAATGTTCATATTACAAGGTATCCATCGAGTGGTGTAATTACGTATTCCAAGTATCACCCCGGTAAATATCTCGTTGCCTGGCATCCAAAATCCAGTGAAGATAACGAACGCACAACTGTTGTAATTCATACACCAAAATTTGGTGATATTCTCTACAGACAAATAGCGGGTGCCATGGCCAGACGCATTATTAATTATGCTGAAATTGGAGAAAATGTACAACAGGGTGACGATTCGGGCTTTATTAAATTTGGATCAAGAGTGGATCTGTTATTACCTTTAAACAGTGCAATTACAGTAAAATTAAACCAAAAAGTTGTCGGTGCTAAAACATGCATTGCCACAACTCCACACAGGGATGAAGAATAATAAACTGCGTAGTGATTTCTTAGAGGCGGTTGAATTGGTTAATGATTATACCAAACCCCTGCCCGCAGACTTATTATTAAAATTATATGCTTATTATAAAATTGCGAATAAGAATTATAACAACCCGGGCAGTAAGACCCCATTAATTAATGCCTTTAAGGCCAATGCCTTAATTCAGGCCAAGAACATTAGCCGGGAGGAAGCTATGGAATTGTATATAAGGCTTGTGAAAAAGGAAATTATTAACAAACAATAACTCCTTTTATTCATATAGATCCTTGCTATCTGCTTTACATAAATCATAAATCAGATCTCCTATTTTTAAAGTCATATCCTTAAAGAATAGTTCTCCTTTCTCTTTGGTGGCATATTCGGGATTGCCTATACCTGTATCCCTGCTAACCTCTGACCATTTTCGTTCTGCCCATAACCATCCTTCATTAAAAGCCTTAATCCTGTATTTCTTGGATTCACCAGATCCCCATTGATCTTTGGACAACACCAATTCAGGCCGGAGGTATAACATAAGACTAGTTTCCATTTCTTCGGCATGGTCACCTTCATTTTCAAAATAATCTTTTCTGTTCATAGACTGAAACCAATTAGAGAAACAAATGAACATTTCCGGATACTTCAATCCCAATTCTCTGACAATCGCCTTAAAATTATTTCCACCATGGCTATTGAAGATAAGAAGTTTGTGAATCCCCTGTCGGTCAAGGGTTTCAATAACATCACCTAAGATGGCCAGTTGTGTAGTTGGATTAAGGTTAATATCCAAATAAATATCAGATTGCCCTGTATTAACCCCAAATGGGATTGTTGGCAGTACTATAGGTTTAGCTCCCTTTTCCCAGGCAATTTTGGCAGCTGCAGCCGAAATATAATCGGCTTCGTAAATATCAGTTGCATAGGGTAAATGATAATTATGTGCTTCTGTTGCTCCCCATGGTAAAATAGCCAATTCAAAATTGGCATCTTTTATAGCTGCCCAGTTCGACTCTGCAAGTATGTAAGGTCTTATTCCCATAGTGCTTATATAAGTGCTTTGGATGTCGAAGATTTTCCCTCTAAATAGGTAAAATATAAACTCCCGAAGATGGTAATTGCAAAATAAAAGGCAACAAAATAAGCACCTCCGGTAATAAACTCATTAATCCCAAACCAATCTCCTGTAATATATATAAAAACAAGTCCTAATATACCACGACACATTTCTATCCAAATTGCATTCTTGTTTCTATCCATAAGCGAAGTATAGCCATATATTCCCATAAATACAAAGGCCCCGAACAGAAGCAACCCATTAAATCCAATTTCTGTATAGTTGTAAAACATAAAAAGCAATAACAATAAGGTAGTCAGCATTTGAAAAATGGAGTACCCCTTAAAAGCTAAAGAAGCTTTTGTCTCGTATCGCTGAAAATGATATACATCCTGAATAACGGATATGGGGTATTTTTCCAGAACATCGGAAGGTCTCCAACCTGTGGGCATAAACCAAATTCTTAGCTTATCCCAGTAATTCCTGGTGTGCCAGGCATCTTTTATTAAACGCCATATATGCTGAAAATTTATAATTAATGGATTCCAGGTCCGGGCTGGTTTTAACACCCCATATTGGGGAGGAACTTCTGGCAATTCTTCCTGAAAGGTACCAAACCACCGGTCCCAAATACATAAAACCTGCCCAAGGTTTTTATCAATATACTCTGGATTTATAGCATGGTGTACTCTATGTTGGGACGGAGTTACAATGATGTATTCTAACCATCCCATTTTACCAATATGTTGTGTATGATACCAAAACTGAGCAAAAAGATGGATCGGCGCCAAAATTGCAATAACCTCTGTAGGTACACCCAGAATGGCCGCAGGAATTAGAAAAAGTGGAAAATAGCCTAATAGGTTGGAAACTGATTGACGCAATGCACATGCTAAGTTAAATTCTTCACTGCTATGATGTATAACATGCTGATTCCAAAAGAAATTAATATGATGACTGAGTCGGTGATTCCAATAACCTGCAAAATCGATAAAAATAAATGCGACCACCCATACAAGCCAGTTAGTCTTGATTTCCGTTATGGCAAAATGTTCCAACAAAAAAGGATAACTTACGATAATAATACCCAAACCTAAAGAATCCTTTAAAATATTAGTAAGACCGGAACTAATACTACTTACGGTATCCAAAACCTTGTGCTTTTGATTTTTAGCGAAGTACCCGTAGAGTATTTCTATGCCCAATAATAAAATAAAAAATGGGATTGCATAAAGTAATGCCGTTGCGTAAGATTCCATTTAAAACATGCTTGACTCAAAGATAAAAAAATTCATTTATTGCTGTGCTGTTAACTTTGTCCCCTTTCCTGAATACATGGATTTGAGGTTATAAACAAACAGGAAAGAGTAATTATTTATGATGTAATAAAAGATCAATTAATGATTTCCAAACTTGCACACTAACTAATTGAATGGCCCAACCATAATATGAGCCCTGTGAGTTCCCGGATCCATAAGCCACGGCATTCCAGGTGCATGTGGCTTCGCGGGAAGGCCTGTAGATTCTGTGGTAGCAAAAGGCGTATAAATAACATAACGAAACTTACCATCCTTTAAATTCCCTGTTGTTTTATCGTAGTTCTCATCAGAACCATAGAATATATACATCATGCTCGGTTCTTCAGGCATCTTTAGTTTACCCGTAGCTACTTCCTTACCCCGAATCTCCCTTTTCTCTTTAAAGTCTTTTCCTTGAGCAGAAAGTTCTCTTCCCCTTGCCATAAATGGTTCAAGTTTCTTTGAATAGCAACTAACACTTATTCCTTCCTTAAAAGGATTATCACATAAGCATACCAGATTATTTGCCCCTTTGCGCAAAACAACTAATTCGCCTTTTTTGTTATAACCATATACCATGGCATCCGCCTTATCTTCCTCAGGTGCAGGTAAAACTGCCGTTTTAATTTGAATTTCCTCAGGTAAAATTTTCGAAGAATCTACCTGGGCCAGGGAAAAAGCTGAAATAAATACAAAACAGCCTAAAAATGAAGTCTTCATAAGTTTCTATTTTCTACTAAAGATAAACATCGAAACGTATATGTTCAAATAAAATGCTTTGAGTCCGGCAGAAGCGAAACGCTCTTTTCGGAAGAACTGACCATTAATTACATTCAAGGGCGTAGATGTCTGTATCATCCTTAGTCCATTGCCCGGGAATATTGGCGAACTGCTCAGCATTCACTTTAATACAATCCAAAGGATTGTTCTCTATTGAAAATGTATTTAACTGGATGACTGTAGGGATATTGGAAATATCAATAGCTTGCAGCTCGTTATTGGCTAAACTTAATTGTTGTAACGCCAGGTTATCAGAAATATCCAATTGGGCCAGGCTATTATTCTCAACCTGAATCCTTTCTAACATACTCAGATTGGATACATTAACGGTAGTTAACATATTATTAGCCGCAATCATAAATTTTAAATTGGAATTTTTAGAAACATCAAGGCTAGAGAGCATATTATCATCAATCCATAGCCCTACCAAGGAAGTGAAATCTTCTATTCCTGTTAAATCTGTTATTCCTTTATTTTCAATTATCAGGTCAGCGATATTTTCGATCGAACTTGTAAGTACGGAACCATCTTCAACATCATCTACATTAAGCTCTATCAATGCCCGCTCAAAAAATACATCAGGTATGACGGTCCTACTTTCAATTATAGGGATATCATCCTGCGGAATATTGTCATCATCCGAGGAACAGCCTATTGATAACAGTAATAAAATCAGTGGTAATGCACAATAAATCTTTCTCATAATTTCTTTTAATTGCCTATTTCACTTCTCCTACAAAATAGCCATAGTCAACTTAATGTAGTCTTAAAAATATACTAAACTTATTACTCCAAATTACTCAAACTTTTTTCCAGCGTCAGGATCTTCGCCTCGGCATCCAGGGCTTTCTTTTTTTCCATTGCAACTACCTTCTCAGGAGCATTGTTCACAAACCTTTCATTGTCTAATTTCTTTTGAACCGATTTTAAGAATCCCCTTGTATAGGAAAGTTCCTCCCGGATTTTTTTTATTTCGCCCTCAATATCCAGTGTGCCCTCAACAGGAATAAAATACTCATTGCTACGAACTCTGAATGAAAGCGCACCATCTAGTGCTTTTTGTACCGGGATGACTTGTTCAACATTTGCCAGTTTTTTTATAATTACATCCCAATCTTCCTTAAAACCTTCCTTGTTAAGAACAGAAAGTGACAAGGTATCCTTAAATGGAATATTCTTCTCTTTACGAATATTGCGTATTCCGGTAACTACCTCAGCGGTAAATTCAAAGGCCTTAATCTGTTCATTATCAAAATCTTCTATTTCGGGCCATGTGGCAATCACCAGAGCTTCTGATGGTTTCCGGTCAGATATACGTTGCCAGATTTCCTCGGAAAGGAAGGGCATAAAAGGATGGAGCAATTTTAAGTTATTTTCAAATAAAGCTATGATAGCGTTATAGCTTTTCTGGTCTATAGGCTGTTGATATGCGGGCTTCACAATTTCCAGCAACCAGGAACAAAAATCATCCCACACCAATTTGTATATCGCCATAAGGGCGTCTGAAATGCGATATTTATTAAAATGATCCTCAATCTCAGCAAGAACCTGGTTAAATCTGGCCGTATACCATTCAAGTCCCTTTTGCGAAGATTTCGGTTGCGGTATTTCAGCAACTTCCCATCCTTTAACAAGCCGAAAAGCATTCCAAATTTTATTGGCAAAGTTTTTTCCCTGCTGGCAAAGTGTTTCGTCAAATAAAAGGTCATTTCCTGCAGCAGAACTAAGTAACAAACCAACCCGTACTGCATCAGCTCCGTATTTTGAAATTAATTCAAGAGCATCGGGAGAATTTCCCAGAGATTTTGACATTTTACGCCTTTGTTTATCCCGAACCAGGCCTGTTAAATAAACATTGTCAAATGGCCTTTCACCTCTAAATTCGTAGCCGGCAATAATCATCCTCGCAACCCAAAAAAATAAAATATCAGGCCCTGTTATCAAATCACTGGTGGGGTAATAGTAATTAACCTCTTTATTATCAGGTTCCAGTATTCCGCCAAAAACACTTATCGGCCAGAGCCACGAAGAAAACCAGGTATCAAGAACATCCTCATCTTGTTTTAGATCTTCCGATTTCAGATCACTTTTACCGGATTTATCTCTAGCCTTGACAAGAGCTTCCTCCCTTGTTTCTGCCACAACAAAATCATTCTCTCCATCACCAAAATAATAGGCGGGTATGCGCTGGCCCCACCAAAGTTGTCTGGAAATATTCCAATCCCGAATATTTTCCATCCAGTGGCGGTATGTATTATCAAATTTTCTTGGAAAAAGGTTCACCTCCCTTGTTTCAAGCACGGCACTCAAGGCAGGCTTTGCCAAATTCTCCATTTTTAGAAACCATTGATCAGAGAGTCGTGGTTCAATAACGGCCTTTGTTCGTTCCGAAGTACCTACTTTATTTACATAGGGTTCTACCTTGGTCAAAAACTCTTTCTCCTTTAATTCCTTTACAATGGCCTTTCGCGCGTCAAAACGGTCCATGCCCTCATAGTGCATCCCAAAGGAATTCAGGGTTGCGTTGTCATTAAATATATCAATAGTTTCAAGTCCGTGTTTCTCTCCCAGAAGTTTGTCATTCTCATCATGTGCAGGTGTTACTTTAAGACAACCCGTTCCAAATTCCATTGAAACATATTCATCTTCGATTATTGGAATTACCCTATTGCAAATTGGAACCACGGCTTTTTTACCCCTTAAATTGTGGTAACGCTCATCGCTCGGGTTAATGCATATAGCCGTATCTCCCAAAATTGTTTCGGGTCTCGTGGTTGCTATGATAACTTTCTCATCTGAGCCTTCTATGGAATACGCCAAATAGTACAATTCACCATTTCGTTCTTCATAAATAACCTCCTCATCAGATAGGGTTGTTTTCGCTAACGGATCCCAGTTTACCATACGGTATCCTCTGTATATCAGGCCTTTATCAAATAATTCAATAAAAACTTTAATAACGGATGCCGACATGTCCTCATCCATAGTAAATTTGGTTCGATCCCAGTCACAGGAGCAGCCCAACTTTTTAAGCTGTTCCAGGATTACCCCCCCATATTCATGTGTCCATTCCCAGGCATGATTAAGGAATTCATCTCTGGTAATATCTTTTTTGTCTATTCCCTGTTCTTTAAGTTTGGCTACCACCTTAGCCTCTGTGGCTATAGAGGCATGATCCGTTCCCGGCACCCAACATGCATTCAAGCCAAGCAGGCGCGCCCTCCTGATTAGTACATCCTGGATTGTATTGTTCAACATATGTCCCATATGAAGTATCCCGGTAACATTTGGCGGTGGTATTACAATAGTATAGGGTTTTCGATTATCAGGTGAAGAATGGAAATAATTATGCTTCATCCAGTAGTTATACCAATGGTCTTCTACTATCTGAGGCTCATATTTTGATGGGATATCCATATTTTCGGTACAGTTTTTGTTAATTCAACCCCAGTATTAAAAAATGACTATCTCCTAAAATGTTAAACTTGGGATAATCACTTTAATTTTTCCGGATTGGAAATACGAAACAAAAATAAGTAACGTTAGAACATAACAAAAGAATTTTGGATGTTGATGCCAAAACATTTACATTTGAGATTCACCCAAAAGCAAAAAGTAATGAAAAAAATAGTATTAGTATTATTTGTAGGCCTACTTGCATTAAGTGTACAAGCCCAGGAAAAGGCTGCCAAAATTGAGTTTAAGACTGAAACTGTTGATTATGGTGTTATAGAAAAAGGCAGCGATGGTGTTAGGGTATTTGAATTCACAAATACAGGAACAGCACCATTAATCATAAGTAAAGTAAGCTCTAGTTGTGGCTGTACAATCCCTAAAAAACCGGAAGAGGCAATTTTACCGGGTAAAACAGGAGAAATTCAGGTTAAATATGACACTAAGAGAGTTGGTCCTATAAGAAAAGCTATTACAGTGATATCTAACGCTGATACACCTACTAAGGTATTAAAAATTAAAGGCGAGGTTAAAGCTGTTGAAGGAAAATAGAAAGTCCTTTTAAATATTAACAAAAAACCGGAATATAAATTCCGGTTTTTTTTATTCAAAGGCTTTTTTAAGCACAAATGAAAACAGTAGATCCGTATTATATCTTTCGATAAGTACTCTTATTCGTTTCCCTTCCTTTTCATTCAGCATTTTCATTACTTCCTGAAGTTTAATGCTATGAATACGTTTACCGTTTACGGCCAAAATAATATCTCCTTCCTTTAATCCGGCTTCCTGGGCAGGACTACCGGCTCTTATTCCTGATACAATTATCTCAGGCACCAAACTAAGCCGTGTTCTGTTTTGCATAAGAATCTGAACATCACCAAACTTCCTCTCACTATTCATAACAACACCTCTTCTATCTGCAATCCTATCCGCAATGTAACGTACACCATTATGTTGTAATTGTAAACCACACATATTATACTGGAATGGTTTTGCAAAATTTCCATTCTTTTTTAAGGTAATTTCTTTTGCGGGATAGTTAAAAATGATATTAAAACGTTTAAGAATACCCCCTCCTACACTACCATTTCTTCCCGCCAAAATTGTGGCATTACTAAATGTGTTCATGTCGGGAAAAGCCGCCTTGGCATCCTTTACTGAAAATTCACCAATCTTAATGCTGTTTACCTTAGTACGTTTACCAAAGATCTTTCCATTTAAACCTTTGCCTAAAAAATCCTCATAGTTTTGCAAAGGGATATCAAGGCCTTTGTCTTCATCCTCAAAAAGCCAAACCGCATCACTGCTCCCTGTATCAACTAATAGTTTCACGGAAACCTCATCAACTTCATTAAAACCTACATTTCCATCAATATATGCCTTGTTCCTTCTTATATATAAGGGCAACTTTTGAGACTTAGAATTCTCTTTCTCTACATAAAATTCAGGATCATGAAACTTTATATATTGGGAACTATAGTTTACTTCCACTACAAAATCACGAAAAAGATCATAGCCAATAATCCCGTGAATAGGTATCCCCAGACTTGGAGAGAAATTCATTTCTTTATCCAGGACTACATAAAGTAACTGATTTATATTCCTGACTTCCTTAAGTTTAAAAAAGTTTCCTTTTGAGCTTAACGCCTGAATTGGATCTCCATCACCCAAGCCCCTGATGGTAATCTCAGATACGTTTTTTAATTGAATGGAATCCTGATCCGAAACATTAAAAAGAATTGGTTTACTGACCCCGGAGTCAAGAATAAAAGACAATTTTGCACCATTGACTTCTATTGGGATAATGATAAGGTTATTTATTAACTGAAATTTAACCTTTTCAAATTTCTTGCCTTTGGACAATTCAAATCCTTGTGAAAAACCAAAGAATGGTATACACAGAATTAAGATCAAAAGAAATTTGAATTTTGTATGCAACTTGTTAATAATTAGATGAATGTATCTTAAAGATATTAAATAATAAGCGAACAATGTAATACTTTAACATTCTCTTAGATGAACGGATAATATTAAGCTTTATGTTGTTTTGTCCATTATGATTTCCCATTTTTGCTAAAATTTAGAATTTTATGCCTACCATCTCAAGGAAGGGTCAGTTAATGCCCGAGTCACCAATCCGAAAATTGGTTCCCTACGCGGAGAATGCCAAATTGCGAGGTGTAGATGTTATACATCTAAACATTGGACAACCAGATATAAAAACACCCAAGCAGGCTTTGGATGCCGTCAAAAACAATACTATTGAGGTTTTAGCCTATAGCATGACCGAAGGATCCGAAACTTACCGGAAAAAAATTAGCAGCTATTATAAAAATCTAAAAATAAATGTCTCCCATCATAACATTTTAGTAACCACGGGAGGATCCGAAGCCCTTTCTTTTACCATGGGTACTATAGCCGATGCCCAGGATGAAATAATAATCCCTGAACCATTTTATGCCAATTACAATGGTTTTGCAACAGCCATGGGGCTCAAAGTGATTCCGGTCCTATCGAGAATTGAAGACAATTTTTCATTGCCCCCTATAGCGGAATTTGAAAAGCTTATTTCTAAAAAGACCAGGGCCATTTTAATCTGTAATCCCGGAAATCCTACAGGATATTTATATACTAAAGAGGAAATACATAAACTGGCCCAATTAGTAAAAAAATATAATCTTTTTCTGGTAGCAGATGAAGTATATCGGGAGTTTACCTATGATGGGAAAGAACATTATTCTATACTACGGGAAGATGGTCTGGAAGAACATGCTATCGTAGTAGATTCCGTTTCAAAGCGTTACAGTATGTGCGGAGCACGAATTGGCTGTCTTGTTTCAAAAAACAAGGAGGTTATGAAAACAGCCCTTAAATTTGCTCAGGCCAGACTTTCTCCCCCTACCTATGCTCAAATTGCCAGTGAGGCGGCTTTAGACACTCCCCAGGAGTATTTTGAAGAGGTTATTGAGGAATATGTAGAAAGACGCAATCTGTTGATAGAAGAATTGAACAAGATAGAAGGTGTAATTGTGGCCAAACCGCATGGCGCATTCTATTGTATAGCTCAATTACCTATTGCAAACGCCGATCATTTTGCACAATGGTTACTGGAGGATTATGAATTAGAAGGCGAAACTGTGATGGTTGCACCTGCCGCAGGATTCTATGCCACGGATGGAATGGGTGAAAATCAGATACGTATCGCATACGTTCTTAAAAAAGAGCGGCTAATTAAAGCAGTGCAAATCTTAAAGGAAGCACTTAAAACTTATCTGGCTTTGTGAAAATACAGCAAAATATATCTTTAAAGACCTATAACACATTTGGCATTGAGGCTATTGCCAGTCATTTTGCTGAAATTACTACCATTAAGGATCTTCAGGAAATACTTGAGAAAGAAGGTTATCCTAATATTTTTGTGCTTAGCGGAGGAAGTAATATCTTAATTACCAATAATTTAAATGCGCTTGTAGTATATATAAATATCAAAGGAATTACCATACTTTCGGAAGATGAGAATAGCGTTGTTCTTAAAGTTATGGCCGGGGAAAACTGGCATGAATTTGTCATGTGGTCCATAAGTCACGATTATGGCGGCCTGGAAAATCTATCGTTGATTCCAGGTAATGTTGGGACCTCACCAATACAAAACATAGGCGCATATGGAGTGGAACTCAAGGATTATTTTGATAGCTGTGAGGCCATAGAAATAGCTACAAGACAACTGGTAAAGTTCTCTAAGTCTGAATGCCAGTTTGGCTACAGAGACTCAATTTTTAAAAATGACGGTAAGGGAAAATATATTATTACTTCGGTAAATTTCAAATTGACCAAATCTCCTCATAAACTAAATACTTCTTATGGGGCAATAGAATCTGAACTGAGGGAAAAAGGGATTGGTAATCCTACGATTAAAGATGTTTCTAATGCGGTAATGGCCATTCGGCGGAGGAAATTACCTGATCCTGATGAGTTGGGTAATAGTGGCAGTTTCTTTAAAAACCCTGTAATTACAGAAACAAAGTTCTTGACCTTTATAAAGGATAATCCGGAAGCCCCATTTTACAGAATTTCAAAAACAAGCTATAAAATACCTGCTGGATGGCTTATAGAAGAATGCGGTTTCAAAGCTAAAAGATTTGGAGATGCCGGAGTTCATAAAAATCAGGCATTGGTTTTAGTAAATTATGGTACCGCCAGTGGGCAGGATATACTTCAGTTATCTAACAAAATTCGAGAGGCTGTTTTAAAGCGATTTGGAATTAAGATAACTCCGGAAGTAAATATTGTCAGCTAAGAAAAAAATAACCCCCGTAAAAAAATCACAGGGGCTATACCAAACCAAACTAACCAAAATTAAATGTGCAATAACCAGTTGCACATTTATCTAATTAAAATTGAGAAAACGCTTTCTTAACAATCAATTTTATAATTTAGCGTTTACACTATATACGGGTGAAAATAATATTTTGGATGCTTCATTTACTATTTATTTGATCCCTTAGCCTAATATGAGCACACTACTTGAAAAACACATTGTTGAATTGTTGCAAGAACGCAATGATAAAGCTATTTCCTTGCTTTATGAACATTACGGAGATACGCTTTATGGGGTTGCCTTTAAAGTAGTAAGGGATTCGGAATTAGCCCAGGATGTTTTACAGGAGAGTTTTGTTAAGATCTGGAAAAAATCTGACTCCTATGACTCCTCAAAGGCAAAATTATTCACATGGCTATTCAGAATTACCAGAAATACGGCTATTGACAAGTTGCGTAGTGTAAACACCAAATCTGACAAGGAAATCCAAATTGATGTTTCAGACGTATATAATCTAGGTATAGACAGTATCAGACCCGAGTTCCTGGACGTTAAAGAGAACATGGAAAAGATAGAGCCGAAATATCATGTAGTGTTAGATGCCTTGTTTTTTCAGGGAATGACACAGCAAGAAGCCAGTGACGAATTGAATATTCCTCTGGGCACTATCAAATCCAGGTTAAAAATTGGACTTAGAGAACTCAAAAAGATTTACGGAAATACCATGATACTTTTGCCCCTAATAATGTTAATATCATGAAAGAAAAAATACGAATATTCTTAGATACAGATTTACTTGAAAAGTATCTTCTTGGGACTACCTCACCTGAAGAATCAAATCAGGTGGAGCGTTATATTGCAATGTATCCCGAAGTTAGAAAAACTTATAATGAGCTGCAGGCCAACCTGGAAACATATGCTAATTTATATGCCCTTAAAACCCCGGAAGGTCTTAAAACTAAAATTTTAAATAGAATCAAGGCTCAAAATACCGGCAGAAGGAAATTTCAAAGATACGCTGTTGCTGCAAGTATAGCGGCCATGTTATTTGCCGGATCGTCTTATTTCTTTTGGAATCAAAATCAAAATTTACAGGATGAAAATATCATTGTAAATAATAAGATAAGAAATCTGGAAGAAGATATGAAAGAGCAACTGGAAGATGTTAGAAACCAGTTTATTGTTCTGAATAATCCACAGACCAAAAAATATCAGGTAAATGGCAATAAAAAAGCCAAAGAGCTAAAGGCCGTTGCTTATATAAATCCTGTAAAAAAATTATCCTATATTAATGTAAGGAATTTACCCAATTTACCTGATAACCAGTGTTATCAAATGTGGGCTGAAGTTAATGGTGAAATGGTAAATCTGGGTGTTATAAAGAACGTAGTTGATAAAGATCGGCTTAGACCCCTACCCTACGCGGAAAATGCAGTGGGCTACATAACAATTGAGCCTCAGGGAGGTAATGACACGCCAACGGTTCAAAATATTGTTGCTAATATTTCATACTAGGAAATATATACTTCATCTGTTATATAAGCCCCATTTAGGGGCTTAATTTTTTGTATCTTTGTTCAAATTTTTTTTATGAAATTGATTTTACTCAGTATTGGACTTCTTGCGCTTGCATTCGCGGGGATCGCAATTAAAATTTGGTCTAAAAAAGATGGCAAATTCGCCGGTACCTGCGCCAGTCAAAATCCTTATTTGAATAATAGCGGGGAAGCCTGCGGATATTGTGGTAAACTGCCTAACGAACAGGATTGTAAAAAAGAAGCTACCGCAGAATTGCCCTGATTCTTTACTTACCTTTGGAATTATAAAATTACGAGATTGAATAAAACGGACGATAAACTCCAAAACACCATCGAACTGGCTAAAGCAGGCAATCAGATGGCTTATAGCAGTTTACTGGATACCTTCTGGAATGATGTATATGGTTTCCAATTAATAAGGACCAAAAATGAAAATGATGCTGAGGATATCACAATACAAACATTTTCCAGAGCATTCGACAAATTAGATTCATATGACGCAGCCTATGAATTTAAAACCTGGCTTATTACCATTTCAAAAAATTTGCACGTAGACCTTTTAAGAAAAAGAAAAAGAAATGTTCTTGATGGTACTGATAGCAGGAATAACGAAGCCATTAAAAAGGTCCTTGATGATGCTCCAACGGCTGAAGATCAATTAATTACAGATCAGAATCTAGCGAATCTTCTTGAAAACATTAAACAATTGAAACCACATTATCAAAAAGTAATTAATCTTAGATATTTTAATGAGTTGTCTTATCTTGAAATTGCCAAAGAATTAGGAGAACCAGTGAATAATGTTAAAGTGAAATTGCTGCGGGCTAAAAAATTGTTAGCAGAGATTATACAAAACAGCAGGTAGATTTATAAACTATCGGATAACATCCGGAAATTGATCCCTTCATCATTTGTATAAGTTTTTCTATTTGGTCGTATATTTGTTGAAAAATTTTCTATGAGTGTTGAAACTGTCTCCGGTGTGCGACCCCCTAAAGGGAAACCTAAATGGTTAAGGGTTAAATTACCCACCGGAAAGAAATATACCCAACTTAGAAATCTGGTTGATAAATACGATTTGCATACCATCTGTACCTCGGGAAGTTGTCCGAACATGGGTGAATGCTGGGGAGAGGGTACTGCTACTTTTATGATTTTAGGTAATATCTGTACCAGATCATGCGGATTCTGTGGTGTAAAAACCGGGAGGCCGGAAAATGTGGATTGGGAAGAACCGGAAAAAGTTGCACGTTCCATTAAAATAATGGGAATAAAGCATGCCGTAATTACTTCTGTAGACAGGGATGATCTTAAGGATATGGGATCCATTATTTGGTCAGAAACTGTAAAAGCCATTAGAAGAATGAATCCACAAACAACTTTGGAAACGCTTATACCTGACTTTCAAGGTCTTGGAATTCATTTGGATCGCATTATTGATGTTGCCCCCGAAGTAGTTTCTCATAACATGGAAACTGTAAAGCGACTTACAAGGGAGGTAAGGATACAGGCGAAATATGAAAGAAGCCTCGGCGTACTTCGCTACCTCAAAGAAAATGGAGCCAAACGAACTAAATCAGGAATTATGCTTGGTCTTGGAGAGCTCGAATCTGAAGTAATTGAAACCATGGAAGATCTCAGAAAGGCTAAAGTAGATGTGATAACCATTGGACAGTACCTGCAGCCCTCTAAAAGACACCTGCCAGTGAAAGAGTTTATTCTACCTGAACAATTTGCCAAATACGAGGAATTGGGCCTAAATATGGGATTCAGGCATGTGGAAAGTGGGGCCCTCGTAAGGTCTTCGTATAAAGCCCACAAACATATTCATTAAAGTTTTGATTGACTTCCGTATGAAAAATATAGAAACCTGGAAATGAAGTATCAGGTTTTAGTCTAATAGTAAACGAACAGGAAAGTGATTATTAAGTCATTTTGTATCCTAAAAAGCGTCATTATTAGCGAAATAAATGATATTTTTAAAATATTTTACTAAAAATGAAATAAAATCAGTTCTTTTTATAGGAAAGAACTTATAGTTTCTGCTTAAATAAACAATAGTTGCCTGTCCTAAGCGTTTAATTCAAAGGCGACTTGTAATAATCATTTTTAACAATTTATAAAATCTAAAAAGCAATAGATTTTAGCTGAAGAATTATGAATTTTATTACCTTATTTCAGAAATAAAAAGACTTTTGAGATTCTTTTTACTACATAATACAATTAAAAGGGCGTTGATTTTAGCAACATTCATGTCCATCTCCGCTATGGTCATAGCTCAGGAACGTACGAATCAGGTAAGCGCCTTAGAAACTTATTTCAACGAAACCATAACTTACAAGAACCAGAATAAAATAAATCTAGCTCTGGAGTCCCTGGACAAAGCCGCTTCTTTAGCTGAAGAAACAGAAGATGAAAAAGCGCTTGTAGATTGTTACCACAAATTTGCCTTGCTTTACCTGGAATTGGATAAGCGGGAAACCACAATTTTTTATTGGGATCGGGCAACTGTTCTACTCAATGAATTGGAGTATCCCTATGGTCGTGCTGTACACAAATACATTGAGTCTATTTTACTTTTTGACAGTGGTAATAACTTCCAGGCTATTTTCATGCTAAACGAATCGAAGCAACTTAGCAATGATCGGAATCTTCTCAATAATATTTTGCTCCTGGAGGCAAATATTTATCTCGCTATAGAAAAATATGATAGTGCAGAGTTAAATTTCAACTCTCTTATTGTAAACAATGACATGTTTGAAAAAGAATTCCTGATGGTAAAAGCACATTTGGGATTGGCAAAATTATATCTTTCAACTGAAGACTATGACGAGAGCATTAAGAATGGCATAAGTGCTTTAGAAGTCTCAGAGGCCAATAACTTCACAAAAGAGGTGTTTGAAGCAAATGAAATTTTAGGTCAGGCATATGAAAAAAGAGAAAAATACGATCTTTCTCTTGTTCATAACAGAAATCTTTTAACCCTGAAAGACTCTATTTTCACCTTGGAAAAGGTCAAAGCGGAGGCCAAAACAGCGGATAGGATTCAATTTGAATTTATGGCGGAGGAAATAAAACGTCAGGACGATCAAATAACCGAATTAAATGAATCCAGAAACAGATCAGAGATCACCGCGATCTTAACCTCGGCATTTTTAACTATCATTTCATTATTGGCAGTATCACTCTTCAGGAATAATCAGATTAAGTTAAAGACTAACGACCTTTTACAAACTAAAAATCGAGAGTTACAAACCGCCAGAGATGCCGCCGTTCAGGCTATGGAAGCTAAAACCAACTTTCTTTCTACTGTTAGTCATGAATTGCGAACACCCTTATATGCAGTTACAGGATTAGCACATCTGCTTTTGGAAGAAAACCCAACCGACAATCAAAAAGAACATCTAAAGTCGCTGAAATTTTCAGGTGATTATTTATTGAATTTTATAAATGATATCCTACAAATTAATAAGATTGATGCAGACAAGTTAGAGCCAATGAATATAGAGTTTAATCTTAAAAAAGTACTTGCAGAGGTTATAAACTCCTTACAACAAAGCGCTAAGGAAAACAATACCAAAATTGTCCTGGACTATGATGAGAAGATTCCAAAAAATTTAATGAGTGACCCGCTTAAACTATCTCAAATTTTTATGAACCTTGTGGGTAATGCTATAAAGTTTACCAAAAATGGAGAAGTAAATGTGATCGCCCGACTTCAGAAAAAAGAGGAAGACGATGTTACCTTATACTTTGAAGTCATGGATAATGGTATTGGGATTTCGAATGAACAGCAACAAAATATCTTCGATAGTTTTGAACAAGGCTCCATACAAATTAACAGGGAATACGGCGGTACCGGGCTTGGACTAACTATAGTAAAAAGTTTGCTGGGTCTTTTTGAAAGTAAAATTCAGTTGAAAAGTACATTAGGACAGGGTAGTTCGTTCTTTTTTGAATTAGACCTCAAATGTAAAGATAGTGTTGTTGATGACATAGCATTTGAGATGCCCGAAAAGGATTATGACTTAAACGGCCTACATGTCCTGGTCGTAGAAGACAACAAGATCAATCAGGTGATCACCAAAAAAATGTTGAATAAAAAGGGTGTTAGTTGTGAGATCGCCAGCAATGGAAATACCGCGGTAGAAATGGCTAATTCAAGCCAATATGATGGCATCCTTATGGATATACATATGCCCGGAATAAGTGGCGTTGAAGCTACTATTCAAATAAGAAAATTTGATACTGTTATCCCAATCATTGCACTGACAGCGATATCCCTGGACGACAGTTTAGAAAGTTTTTTCGCCGCCGGATGCAATGATGTAGTCACCAAACCTTTTAAACCAGAGGTATTCTACCAAAAAATTGGTGAAAACATCCTGGAACCTAAACTAAAGAAATCACTTACTTAATTCCTCAAGCCTTTTTATAAAAGTTTGTTTGCCATCATCCAGAAATCGATGTCGGACGGCGATATAATAAAGATTAGCCACTTTACCCTTCAAACGCATATAATCCTTTTCTGTAGTAAGTATTAAAGGTTTAGAATTAAAAAAATCAATCTCTTTGGATGTAAAAAAGTGATGATCCCTATATCCATGATGATCAAACGAAATTTTCTCACTTCCCAGAAAATCAATTAATGGCTTTGGCTTAGCAATACCCGTGACCAGTGTAATTTCTTCATTTTGTAAATCTTCCAGGGATATATCTGCTTTTCCTTTTAATACCGGGTCATATTCTAAAGTACAGAAGAGTACTTCCTGATTTTTTCCGGGTTTCAACTCCCTTTGAATACTTATTTTAATTTCATCGTCCATATCAGCTGGACACTTGGTGATAACAATGATGTCTGCACGCTTTGAAGCACTTTTACTGTCTCTTAAGTTCCCAGTGGGTAAATACCAATCTTTGGTATACAATTCGCCATAGGCGGTCAATAAAACGCTAAATGATGGTTTAACCTTTCTATGTTGGTATGCATCGTCCAAAAGGATAAGATCTGGTTGCAGCGATCTTTCCAATTTCTCAATACCCCTTGTTCTGTTTGCATCTACGGCCATTATCGATTCGGGAAACTTTGAGTATATCTGTAAGGGTTCATCCCCAATTTCCTCAGCTGTACTTGAAGGTTGTGCTAAAACAAATCCATTCGTTTTTCTTTTATACCCTCTGCTTAAAACAGCCAGTTTTAAATCTTCCGATAAATTATTCAGGAACCATTCTATCATTGGGGTTTTCCCGGTACCGCCAACACTAAGGTTTCCAATACAAATTGTGGGTGTTTTAAATTCAGCAGATGGAAGAAGTTCTGAATCATATAAAACATTTCTAAAATATACCACAAGGGCATAGATCAATGAAAATGGGAACGCTATTATTCTTAGCAGTTGCATGAGAACGAAAATATAATATTTTATCTTTGATGCACATACTTAGTTTCAAAACATCCTGCTAAATTATGCCCACTTCGGTCAAATGTATTTTGTTTATGACAGATTTAAATGGGTGTCATCTATATGAGTTTGCTAGGTATTAATTAAATTATATTCAAAGGCCTGATCATACGACAGGGCTTTTTAATTGCCATAAACATTTAATATGAAGGTAAGAGATGTCTCCGAAATACTTGAAGAATTAGCTCCGCTGGAATATGCGGAAGATTTCGATAATGTTGGGCTACTGGTGGGTGATCCCGATACTAATGTCTCCAATATTCTTGTTACGCTCGATTCACCTGAAATTGTAATTGACGAAGCAATTAACAAATCATGTAATTTGATCATAAGTTTTCACCCTATACTTTTTAAGGGTGTAAAAACACTAACCGGTGCCAATTATGTAGAACGTGCTGTTATAAAGGCAATTCGGAATAACATAGCTATTTATTGTTTGCATACTGCCCTTGACAATGCCATAGACGGCGTTAATGCCAAGATTTGTGAGATCCTGGAGGTGAAAAATCCAAGGATATTGCTTCCACAGCGGGGAACCATTAAAAAATTAACAACCTACATCCCCAAAGCACAATCAAAAATTTTATTGGATGCCCTTTTTAAAGCAGGAGCCGGTAACATTGGAAATTATAGTGAATGCAGTTTTACCATTGACGGCAAAGGAAGCTTTAAAGCCGGTAGTAAAGCAAATCCGATAAAGGGCAAAAAACATGAATTACATTTGGAAGAAGAAACTCAGATCAACGTTACTTATCTGAGAGGCAATGAAAGAAATATACTAACTGCTTTATTTGACCATCATCCGTACGAGGAGGTAGCTTATGAAATTAGCACATTAAACAATGTAAATTCCCAAATTGGGATGGGAATGATAGGTGAATTAGAGCATGCAATAGGTGAAAAGGAATATTTTAAACTAATTAAAAATAAGATGAATGTTTCCTCTATCAGACACTCAGCTTTCCTGGGGAAGAAAATTAAAAAAGTGGCTGTTTTAGGAGGTAGCGGAGCCTTTGCTATATCCGCTGCTATAAACTCCGGTGCAGATATTTTTGTTACATCTGATCTTAAATATCATCAATTTTTTGAAGCGGAAAACAAAATACTACTCGCCGATATAGGTCACTATGAAACCGAACAGTTTACAAAAAATTTATTGGTGGACTATCTTACAAAAAAAATGCCTAATTTTGCAATCTCTTTATCGGAGAGTATTACAAATCCTATCAAGTATTTTTAAATATGGCAACAAAAGTAGAAACTACAGTAGAGGAAAAATTAAGAGCGCTATATGATCTGCAATTAATTGATTCCAGAGTTGATGAAATAAGAAATGTACGTGGTGAATTACCCCTTGAAGTTGAAGACCTTGAAGATGAAGTACTTGGTCTAAAAACCAGAATGGATAAGTTAAAGACCGATTTGGAAACGATTAATTATGAAATCGGAGCTAAAAAGAATTTAATTGAAGAAGCTAAAGTGCTGATAAAGAAATATGCCGATCAGCAAAAAAACGTAAGAAACAGCAGAGAGTTCAATTCATTGGCAAAAGAAGTTGAATTTCAGGAATTAGAAATACAACTGGCTGAAAAAAACATCAAGGAATTCAAAGTTCAAATTGAGCAAAAAAAGGAAGTAATTAGCGAAACCAAAGAAAGGCTTTCAGAACGTGAAGCTCACTTAAAGCACAAAAAAAGTGAGTTAGACGCAATCCTGGCAGAAACCGACAAGGAGGAAAAAGCGCTCTTAGCTAAATCTGAAAAATTTGAAAAGCAGATAGAAGACAGATTGGTACAAGCCTACAAAAGAATAAGAAACAACGTTAAAAATGGCCTTGCTGTTGTTCCGGTTGAAAGAGGAGCTTCAGGTGGATCTTTCTTTACAATACCGCCTCAGGTACAGGTAGAAATTGCTTCAAGAAAAAAGATTATTACCGACGAGCACAGTGGAAGAATTCTTGTAGATCCAGTACTTGCTGAGGAAGAACAGGAGAAAATGCACAAGATGTTCTCAAAAATCTAAGGGACATAAAAGTTTTAAAAAACCACCTCTTTTAAGGTGGTTTTTTTATTTTAGTAATATGTATAGGTTTTATTTAAGGTTAATTTCTTTTTTTATAATCATTCTCCATTTAAATGTTATGTCTGCACAGGAATTGAGGGATTTTAAATGGAAAAAGCGAATTGTACTTCTGGCAGATTATGGGAATAATCCAGAAAAAAGTGAGTTGCAACTTAAAATGTTTAAAGCCAAATCGAATGAGATGAAAGAAAGAGATTTGATTCTTTTTGTTTACAATGGCAAGGACCTTATGGATATTGATGGAACGCTAACCAATATTAAGATGGATAATACTCCTTATAATGACTATCAGGGTGTAATTTTAATTGGCAAGGATGGCGGCGTGAAACTCCGGAAAAAATTTGTTGTGGAAGCAACCGAGATTTTTGAACTAATAGACCAAATGCCAATGCGCAGGTCTGAAATGAAACACAGGTAAAGAGATCAGGCTTTCAACCCTGATTTAATAATTCTAAAATCTTCTCTTCAACTTCCACACTGTCCCATTTAGTTTCAATATCCGGAATTTGCATTATTTGCTTCATAATCTTTTCCTGTTCATCCCCTATAAACAATGCATCTGAATATGGCTGATCAGAGAACGTTACTCTGGAATAGGCAGGGATCCATTTCTCCGGATGTTTTTTAGCAAACAGTTTTTCTATTTTTTTTTGCAGTATAAAACCAGGGTCGGCAGTTTTACTACTCATTTCAACGAAGTTTCTGTAGCTCAGTTCTGCAATTGCATCAGCGTCGGGTTTTCTGGTTGCCTGATATTCTTGAAAAATTTGCTCCCATTCATCCCCATGTTTGGCAATCAGTTTGTTTAAAATGGTGATATCTTCAAACCCTGCATTCATTCCCTGGCCATAAAAGGGTACTATTGCATGGGCGGAGTCGCCCACCAGAGCTACCTTATCCCAATATGTCCATGGGTAGCACTTCATAGTAACCATAGCACTGGTTGGATTTTTGAAAAATTCTTCGCTAAGATTATCCATTTCCCCGATTACATCAGGAAAATAGGTTTTAAAAAAATCTTTAGCCTGCGGTTTGGATTTAATACTCTCAAAAGAAATCTCCCCTTCAAATGGCAAAAATAAGGTACAGGTAAAACTACCATCCAGATTGGGCATTGCTATAAACATAAACTTACCTCTCGGCCAGATATGAAAAGAATTTTTATCAAGTTTATGTGTACCATCATCCTTGGACGGGATAGTCAATTCTTTATATCCTACATCTATAAAATCCTGTGAATAGTCAAATCTGCTTCTACGTTGCATTTTATGACGAATTCTTGAAAATGCACCATCACATCCGAAAACTATATCATAGTCATACGCTTTCCATTCCCCTTTTTCTGTAGCTCCGGTATACAAACGGGCATCAGGCAAATCAATATCCCATACCTTCTCATTAAATCTGAAAATTGCCCCTTCATTTTCCGCAAGATCAATCATCTTCCGATTTAACAGCCCTCTCGAAATAGACCAGATTGCTTCGCCCTCTTTCCCATAATTCTGAAAATAAACCGGTTTATTATTTACATGCATTGCGCGTTTATAAAGTGGAATGGCAATTTCTTTTATATCCTTTTCAATGCCCACTTCAGCTAAAGTTTTCCAACCCCTATCACTCATTGCAAGGTTTATGGAACGCCCGGAAAATTCTATTGTCCTAATATCCGGACGGCGATCAAATACTGTGATTTTGTGACCCAATCTTCTAAGGTAGATAGCCAGTAGGGAACCTATTAAGCCGGAGCCTATAATAGCGATATCTTTTGGAGTTTGCCTCATATTTAAAACCAGAACATTGGTTAAGTTTAAAAGTAAATGTACTAAAATTAAGTTTCGTATTATTTACGAGGTTTCAAAGTCTTTTACATTAATTTTAGATACAGTAGTGAATTTCAATGATTTAATGAACTTAGAGACTATTTGTATAAGAATACCCAAACCGTTTTTCATTCCAATTTGCCCTAGAAAAAGATCCGGGCGTGCTTAATTTAACGTATATATATTGTCTAAAGAATCTTCCGCCAAGGCGTCTATATATATTGATAAAGACCTCCATATTACGATATGAAGGTCTTTTTCTTTTTTAGAAATATGCACTATTCCAGAACACCATCCACTATTCCATAGGCTATGGATTCTTCAGCGTCCATCCAATAATCCCGGTTAAAATCTTTCAGGATTTTTTCGTAGGGTTGCCCACAGTTTTCTGCCAATATTTTAGCTCCAATTTCCTTTGTCTTAATTATTTCCCGTGCCTGAATTTCTATATTAGAAGCCTGACCTCTGGCTCCACCGCTGGGCTGGTGAATCATAACCCTTGCATGTGGCTGTACAAACCGTCGGCCTTTTTTACCAACGGAAAGGAGGATTGAACCCATTGAAGCAGCTAAACCGCTACATACTGTAGATACCGGACTCTTCAATGATTTTATGGTATCATAAATTGCAAAACCCGAAGTGACATATCCCCCCGGGCTATTGATTATTAATTGAATTTCTTTGTTGTTCTGCATGTCAAGATACAGTAAACGATCAATAACATGTTTTGCAGAATCATCGTCCACCATACCCCACAGAAATACTTTTCTTTCATCTAATAACCTTTCATCAATGGCTTCTTGTACTTTTCCCTTTTTTTTTGAACTCATTTTCTACTTTTTGTTAAAAACCAAAATTAATCATTTTATTGGGATTTCATACCCCAATAAACCTAAGGAATTTATCTAATAAGAATAGAAAAGCACTTATATTTGAAAAAAACGTTATCATGAAAATTCTTCACTTTTCTGCCATGCTGCTTATGGTACTAGTATTTGGTTGTAAACCCGAAAAGAAAAATAATTCAACGACATCAGAAACCGAACAATCTGTGCCTGAAAAAATAGCTTATGCTCATGGCCTGAAAGAATGGAAAAATGTAGAAGAACTAAAATTTACTTTTAATGTAGATAGGGATACAACTCATTTTGAAAGAGATTGGATATGGAATATTAAGGAAAATAAGGTGACCGGGATCTCTTCCGGAGAATCAACTACCTATTACCGTAATGAAATAGATAGCGTAGTGGCTAAGGTTGATGCGGGTTTTATTAATGACAAATATTGGTTGCTGGCCCCTTTTAATTTAGTTTGGGATGAGGGAAATTTCAGTTATGAACATACAGAAACTGCGGAACCACCTATAGGTAAAATTTCTATGCAAAAATTAACAATTGTTTATTCAAATGAAGGTGGTTATACCCCTGGAGATGCCTATGATTTTTATTTTGGAGATGATTACATCATAAAGGAATGGGTTTTTCGAAAAGGAAATCAAGCCGATGCTTCGCTTGCTACCACCTGGGAAGATTACGCTGACTTTGATGGTCTTACCATTTCCAGGACCCACAAAAATTCCGAAGGGAATTTTAAGCTGTATTTCACAAATATTGAAGTCAAATAACTCAACTAACCTTAGAACTTCTTCTCCTTAAAAGTAATGTTGCTCCCAATACCGCGATTGAAGAGACCATAAGTGTTATAAAACTGAGGTTCAAAGAGAATTGTTCAGCGATAAAACCTAATATTACCGGACCGACCAGAAATCCCGAATATCCGGTACCGGCAATAAAAGATACCCCTTGAGAAGATTCTACTCCTTTTACATTACCCCCAATTCTGAATAATTCAGGGACTATTACCGAAAATCCAAGGCCTGTAAGTGCAAATCCCAGAATGGCAAGATAAAGCATTGTGGTAAGAACCAAAAGATACCCAACTATAGCGATGACCGCACCCACGGCGACAATTTTTACTGATCCTATCCTGGCACTAATTGAATCTCCCAAAAAGCGGCCAAGAGTCATAAATGCCTGAAATCCTAAGAAACCGGCTCCCCAGAGTGCTTCGGGTGCAAGACTAACTTCTTTTAAAAATAATCCACTCCAGTCCACTATCGCTCCCTCACTTCCCATAACAACGAAAGAGACAACCCCAAGTAGTAGCAGGGGTTTAAAATTTTTAAACCTAAACGGTTCTTTTTCAATTGGCGCGGCTACAACTTTTACGTAGCGTTTAAAAAAAAAGATGTTTACAGCAAGTACCAATGCGATTGCAAAAAGCATATGTAGCTCCCTATTTCCTATCACAGGAATTAGAAAGCTGCCCAAACCCGCCAGTACTCCTCCAAGGCTAAAAAATCCATGAGAAGCCGACATAAATTTCTGATTATCCTCCTTTTCAATTTCAGTAACCAAAGTATTCATGGAAATATCTGTAAATCCATTGGTAATACCCATAAAGTAGAGAACTGCAGCCAGGCTAATCATACCCGGAGCTATTAATGGGAATAAAGCGGCTATGCAACAAAGGACAATACCAATGGAAGTTGCTTTACCCACACCCAGCTTATTTATGAGCCTGGACGCAAGGGGAAAAATTGTAAAAACACCAAGAGAAAGGAAGAAAATGGCAATGCCAAGCATTGATTTACTAATACCGAGATCCTCTTTAACCGCAGGAATATAAATTGCCCAGGTACCAAATAAAATATTCAGGCTGGCAAAAACCCAGGCCGGACCAAAATATCTCGGATTTGTCAGGATAAGTTTAAGTGATCTCATCAGCTTACTCAAATTCAGCCAACAAAGATACATTCATTCCTTAAACAAAGTTGTAACTTCAATACGATTATTATCCGGGTCCAGTACCTCAAATTCATAATATCCATCCCCAGTTTTTCTGGGGCCGTTCAGGACCTTGTACCCGTCATTTGTCAATTCTGCTGCCTTTTCATCAACTTCAGACATTGTATCAACACCAAAAGCCAAATGAATTAGCCCCAGATGTTGTTGCCCATCCGGATCATATTTTTGATCAGCAAGGTCAGGTTGATGCATTATTTCCAGCCGTGCCCCTGAATCGAATGAAAGAAAGTAGCTTTGAAAACCTCTGGTCTTATTGTGGTATTTAGTATTGGCCTTACCTCCAAAATAACGAACATAAAATTCCTTTAGCACTTCCAGTCTATTAGTCCATAAAGCAACATGTTCTATTTTCATACGTTAAGCTAAATAATTTGTAAAGCTGCGCACAATTTATATCTGTATTCCCAAAATTTTGTACTACGCCTTGTTATTTTTAGCACGTATACCCCTCTTTAAAATTTGTCCAAAATTATACATGTCTGTATAACTACAATAGAATGGAGCAGGGGCAAGCCTAATAACGTTGGGTTCGCGCCAATCCGTTATCACCCCATTGGCCATCAGATAATCAAATAAAGACCTGCCTTCACCATGTAATAGGACCGATAACTGACAGCCCCTTTCAGGAGGCGTAATGATTTCAAAACTGCTTTCTACTTCTTTATCTATTTCATGTAAAATAAATTCCAGATAAGAAACTATTTTATCCCGTTTTTGTATCAAAGCGGACATCCCTACTTCCTCAAAAAGGGTTAATGAAGCCAGATAAGGAGCCAATGCTAATACAGGAGGATTACTTAACTGCCACGCATCTGCAGTTGCTATGGGTTCAAATTCCTTTTTCATCAGGAACCGCGACTCCTTTTTAGTTCCCCACCAACCCTCAAATCTTGTAATCTTATCCTGAGCCAGATGGTTTTCATGAATAAAGACTCCTGATGCATTCCCGGGTCCGCTATTCATGTATTTATAACTACACCAGGCTGCAAAATCCAAATCCCAATCGTGAAGTTTTAATTCTATATTTCCCGCCGCATGGGCAAGGTCCCACCCTACCTTGGCGCCTACGGATTTGCCTGCGGCAGTAATGGATTTCATATCAAAGACCTGACCATTGTAATAATTCACCCCGCCTATAAGTACCAGAGCCAGTTCATCTCCAAGTTCTTTGATTTTTTCAATAATATCTTCTGTATGCCATTGATGTTCACCGGCTCTTTTGCCCACTTCAACAATAGCATCTTTTGGATCAAATCCGTGAAAACGGACCTGACTTTGCAACATATATTGATCAGATGGAAAGGCTTTTTCTTCACAAAGAATTTTGTATCGCTTTTGGTTAGGTCTATAAAATGAAACCATCAAAAGGTGCAGATTTACTGTAAGTGTATTCATCACTGAAATCTCCTTGGGTTTTGCACCTACGATCTTGGCTAAGGGTTTAGCCAGTCTTTCGTGATAGTCCCACCAGGGTTTCTTGGCGTAAAAATGGCCTTCTACGGCCAGATTCCTCCAATCTTCCATGATCTCGTCCACATACTCCTGTGAATTTTTCGGTTGAAGACCCAAAGAATTTCCTGTAAAATAAATTACTTTTTTACCATCTAATTTCGGAAAGTAAAATTTATCCCGGAATTTTCGAAGAGGGTCATCATTATCCAATTCCTGAGCATAAGACAGCGTATTTTGAAATAGCATAGCTAATTTTTTAGTAAAAATACAATATCCAAATAAAAAATAGTGTTGATGATACGTTCAATTCCCTACTGAATTTTCAGGGATTCTCATTTCTATTAAGTGATTTACAAATCCTGCTTTCTCATAAGCTTTAATGGCCGGAATATTATCTCTATATACGGTAAGGCGCATTTCATGGAATCCTCTGGAGAGTGACCAGGTACGAAGTGCATTTAAAATTAATTTGTTAATTCCAAGACCTCTATATTGAGGCAGCGTATACATAAAACCAAAATTCACGTACTCCTTATGGTTCAGGTAAGGTCTTGCCTGTTTAACTATTGCGGTACCACAGCTTACCACTCTATTATCCACCTCTGCCACGAAAACTGCCACTTCATTGTCCAGAATCATTCTTTTTAAGTCGTAATAGCATACCGGATCCTTTCTTATGGTTTCATCATATGGTCGTTCGGCCTTTATCAATTCCTGTTCAAAATTCAAAAGTATTTCCAAATCTGAAATTATCGCCGGCCTAATGCTTATTTCTTCCATCCTCAGAGTAGTTATATTTCAACCTAAGATAGTATATTAATCCATATTTTTGTTAAAAAGGAATTATGCATTTTCTTCCGGAATCTCTTGAAAATTATATCACACTACATTCTGAAAATGAACCTGCTATTTTACATGAATTAACCCGGGAAACGCATTTGAAGGTTTTACAGCCCCGAATGATAACCGGGCATTACCAGGGAAGGGTACTTAGTATGCTTTCCAAGTTGATAAAACCACGCCAGGTATTAGAAATTGGTACTTATACTGGATATTCAGCCATATGTTTGGCCGAGGGTTTGCCTGAGGATGGTATATTGCATACGATTGATATTAATGAAGAACTTTTCGAAATTCAGCGCAGGTTTTTTGATAAAAGTGGATTTGGGGATAGGATTATTCAGCACACCGGCGATGCGTTAAAAATTGTTCCTGAAATGGACCAGGTTTTTGACCTTGTATTTATTGACGCTGAAAAGAAAATGTATGATGCCTACTTCGAAACTGTAATTGAAAAAACCAGCCCGGGAAGTATTATTTTGACCGATAATGTACTTTGGTCGGGAAAAGTGGTTGAGCCACTGGAAAAGAAAGATTTCGCAACACAGGCATTATTGGAGTACAATGAAAAGCTAAAAAATGATCCGAGAGTAGAAACGGTATTATTATCCATAAGGGATGGACTTACCCTGTGTAGGGTTCTATAAACCTTTTGTAGAACCGGTAAAAAAGAAAACCGGAAATAATGCCAACCAATGCCCCCGTAATAATATCCAAAGGATAATGGACACCTACATAGATCCTGCTATAGGCAAATAGAAACGGCCAAAGACATAATATCCAAATCAGGGGAATCTTTTTCCTGAGAAACAAAAAAACTATGGTGGTTAAGGAAAAGGAAGAAGCGGCATGACCTGAAAAGAAGCTAAAACCAGACGGTTGAACCAATATTCGAATCAAGGAGTTAATTTCATCATCGTCATTGGGTCTCAGTCGTTCAAAATATTCTTTAATTATGTCCGTCAGGCCAAGGATAAAAATTAACAGAAGTACAATTGTACATGAAATAAATAAAGCTTCTTTTTTGGGATACTTTAGGAATAAAAGAATCGTAAGGAAGATATAAAGAGGAATCCAGCTATTGATATTGGTGACCAGAACCCAAAACAAATCAAAATCTTCTGTACCGAGGTTATTCAGGTATATTAGAGTACTCTTGTCCCATTCCAGAAGATGCCTGAGCATATACCAACTTATTTACGCTTAATTGTACCGGTCACATCGTCCACATTTTTCTTTACTTTATCAATTTCATTTTTAATGTCGTCCGTAAAGCTGGTATCTATTCCCTGTTTTTCTGCACTTTTTTGAATTTCCTTTTTAATATCATCTGTAGCATCCCGCAATTGTCTCATTCCTTTTCCCAGGCCTTTGGCGATGCCGGGAATTTTGTCCGCACCAAATACCATTACCACAATAAACATGATAAAGAATATTTCGGCCCCACTGATAAATAAAACTGTAATCGTAAGCATACTACAAATATAAGGAAGTTTATGCGCCAAATAAAAAAGTCCTGAAGCACAATTAGTGTATCAGGACTATTAACTACTATTAGGTGAAATTATTATTTTCCTTTGATATTTTGTTTAAACTGTTCAAATTCTGACCGTTGTTCTTTTTTGGGCCATGCATTGTTAGTAGTATCAATATCGGCTGTTTCTGCTTTAGGATCCACAACAATTCCAATAAGTTCTTTTTCAGAAGAAATAACACGTTTAAACTCCCTATCATTTTTCCTCCAAATTTGCGGTGGGTAGGTTACATTCTCTTTTGAACCATCTGCATACGTATATTCAACAATTACAGGCATTGGTATTCCTCCGGGCTTATCAAAAACTATCTCGTAAAAATATTTTGGTTCACTGACCTGAGCACGTTCTTCAGCAGTCATATTATCCATCATGTACTCCCCTAAGGTCTGTATACTCTCAGAAGGTTTTTGTCCTTTAAGACCTTCTTCAAAATCTTCACTTTCTGCATCAACCATGTATAATAATGGCGGGAAATTTGCCTCCGTAAGACCTCTTGAAGCCATATAATCCTTCATTTTCTGTGTTGGCTTCTCGCTTACGTAATATTTTTTCACACCTTTAATTCCTATATCCACATAATCTGTGGTATAGAACCAGCTTCTCCAATACCAATCCAGGTCCACCGCAGAAGCGTCTTCCATTGTTCTAAAGAAATCCTCGGGTGTTGGATGCTTAAATTTCCATCTTTGTGCGTAGGTCTTAAACGCGTAGTCGAACAATTCTTTGCCCATCACAGTTTCCCTCAGAATGTTAAGAGCCGTGGCAGGTTTACCATAAGCATTTGGACCCAATTGGTATACATTCTCCGGATTGGACATAATAGGCGAAATGGTAGATTGATCCCCGCTCATATAGGGAACTATCTTTGCTGGTGCGCCCCTTCTGGACGGATACGCTTTGTTTGGGGAAATGTCTTCGGGGAACGCTTCTCCATATTCCTGTTCGGCAATATACTGCATAAAGGTATCGAGACCTTCATCCATCCAACCCCATTGACGTTCATCAGAATTTACAATCATCGGGAAAAAATTATGCCCAACTTCATGAATAATAACACTTATCATCCCAAATTTTACACGATCTGAATAACTTCCATCCTCCTCCGGTCTTCCGTAATTCCAACAAATCATGGGATATTCCATTCCCTGATTCTTGGCGTGCACAGAAATCGCTTTGTGATAAGGATAATCAAAAGTATGTGCTGAATACGATTTTAAAGTACTGGCTACAGCTTTGGTAGAAAATTCTTCCCATAACGGATTACCTTCTTTTGGATATAAAGAAACGGCCATTACATCCTTTGCTCCTATTTTCACGGCCTGCATATCCCAGATGAACTTTCTTGAACTAGCAAATCCAAAATCCCTTACATTTTTTGCCTTAAATTTCCAGGTTTTTTTCTCTTCAGAAAATCCTTTTTCCGCCTCTTCGGCCTCTTGCTGGGTCACTATAAGAACCGGCTTATCGTAAGATTTTTTAGCCTGCTCATATCGCTGCATCATCTCCTTCGAAAACACCTCTTTCCTATTGGTCAATTCCCCTGTAGCATCCAGGATATGATCTGCAGGAACGGTTATATTAACCTCGTAGTCCCCGAAAGGTAAAGCAAACTCACCCCTACCCCAAAACTGATAATTCTGCCATCCCTCAACATCGCTGTAGACAGCCATCCTCGGGAAAAATTGGGCGATAACATAAGACCTATTGCCGTCTTTAGCGAAATATTCATATCCAGATCTGGCACGATCTACTGTATGGTCCGGAATATTGTACCACCACTTTATTGAAAATGAAACCTGACTTCCACTTTTGAGCAACTGTGGCATGTCTATTCTCATCATGGTTTGATTTATAGTATAGGGTAAGTCTTTGCCACTTACATCTTTTACATATTCAATATTGAATCCACCATCGAAAGTTTTTGGCATTAACTTTTCAACAAATTTTTCGGAACTATACACCATGGCCAAGGAGTTATCATTTCGAAGAGGAGATTTTGAATCCTTAGCTCTTACATTCTGATCTAATTGAAGCCATAAGTACTCCAAATCATCGGGTGAATTATTGAAATAGGTAATGGTTTCTTCCCCATAGATTTTAGCATTCTTATCGTCTAGTTCAATATCTATTTGGTAATCTGCCTGTTGTTGGTAATAATCCGGACCTGGAATTCCGGAGGCAGACCTGTATGTGTTCGGGGTGGCAAATTCTTCGTAGAGCTGTTTGAATTTACTTTGGTTGGAATGGCCGGGCTCTCTTTCATTTTTAATATCCTGCTGGGCAAAACCTAAAGTAACTGCTAAAAACAAAACTAGGGTGAGGGAACAATTTAGTCTATTCATGTGGTGGATTTCTTATTAGAATTGGCGAATTTAGAATATTTCAACTAATTGTAGCTCAAAACATTACAAGTTTAACATTCCTTTATTATTTTCCTTCACCAGGACAAAACTTTTCTTTGTGCCATTGATTCTATAATGGAGAATATTTTGCTGATCTTCAAACATATCCGTAAGGATATCGTTTTCAACTTCAATATTTTTTATGGTCGACAGATCAATTTCTTCAATTTCCAGATAACAAATCATCAGGTCATTATCGTATTTCTTTCCCAAAAACACAAAAGATCTGTTTTTGCCATTTGTTTTTACAACTAGTTTGGTCCGAAGATATTTTTCAATATAAAAGTCAGCCTTATCTGATTCCTTCGCTGTCGCTAAATAGGTTTTGACTCCATAGCGCTTTTCCAGCACATTTTCAAGGTCGTCAATAAAGATCCGACTGGTAATTTGCAAAGCATTGTCTTCTTTGGAATAATCAATATTGGTTACACTCAAATAAAACTTGTGCAAAGTAGTAAATGCAAAAAAAGGAAGTATGATAAAGAGTATAAAATAGCGCAAAGCAAATGTTTTAAATAAATACACAATATAATTTTGCAAGATTCGTGCCATTGGCAAATTTAGTCATCATCAGCACCCTGCCTGTAGGCATTACTGCGAAGTTTAAGATATTCCCAGATTTTTAATTTATCATGACTATCCACTACACTCGCGAAAGCGGTATCCACCTCGCAAAAGTACATGAAGTCATCTATTTTGTTCTCCGGTATATTCAGATGCTTAACAAACAATGAATCTGCATAATATTCCCTCACCCTGACAGTCCTGGCGTATTTTTCTTGTGTAGCTAATACTTTCTTGAGATATTTAGTCCTGCCGCTAATAGCATTAATTATAGGATTTAAAGGTACGAGCCCGCCTCCTGTAGTAGCCTCGTTAAGCTTTCGGGCTGCCTGCGTGATCGGTTTTACATAGGCATTAGGAAGGCCTAATGTAGATGCAACATAAACTTTTTCCTTAGTTATACTATTCATATCCCTGCTAAGATCACCAGAGAGGTTATAGGGACGTACCACAACCTCATCCAACTCATTAATAAATTCGTCTAAGGGTACAACTATTGAAGTACTCTCTATCATTACGGCTGAAACGATCAATGCCTTTCTTTTAAACTGAACCGCAGAGAAAAATATGGTATCATTTAGTTTTGCAGCTATTGAAAAACGCCCATCCGCATCTGTAATGGTAGCCCTGTCAGAGGAAGTGTTTATAACATGAACATCCGCAACGCCTTTGTTTAGGTTTGTAACCTTACCAACCAACTTAGAAAAATATACAGTTTGTGCGGAAGCACTGATACCTATAAAAACAAATAAGAGGAAAAATATCCTATTCCTTAGCATTCATCTGTTTTAAAAAAATATTACTCTGAGTCACCAGAAAATCAATGAGTTCGAATTCATTTTCTTTTTGTAACAAGGAACGGGGAGGTATCTTTTCATCACAATAAATTAAGAAAGCATCTATCTGATCCTGGGGTATATTAAGGTCTAAGACAAAAAATTCATCGTCATAAACCAACCTCAATACTTCGCTAACCTTTAATGGTTTTGTTTCCTCACTTGGCTCTTCCTTTCTGGTATTTACAAGCGCTTTAAATATATTTACAAAATTAATTCCATCCTTGAGCATCCCCCGCGATATCTTATCTTGAGCAATGTTTACTACCTCAGTTGACTGATCCGTCTCGTATTCAAATTTCTTAAATTCCTCGTTTTGAAGCTCAAGGAACTTTCTTTGGTTTTCCGGACTTACAACTACTTCGTCTAATTCAGTAACTTTCTCATTTACTTCTACTACCAATCTGTTATTATCCAGGATCTGCTGGGTAATTTTTACCACTTCAATCTGGTAATTTATAGAAGTAAATACTATTTCGTCATCCAACTTTACCCGTATCGCAAATTCTCCATTATCATTTGTAATTGTGGCCATTTGGGAGGTACTATTTATGACATTCTCATTGGGTACATTCGAATTTCTATACAACACTTTACCACGAAGAATTACGCGTTCATCTTGCTGTGCAGTACCTATGACCATACAAAACAATGTCAAAATAAAAAGTAGTTTACGAATCATAGGTAACTTTTTGGATTTTAAGAATACTCTAATTTATAAAGAAAATGTATGTTCTTGTGATAAAAAAATTTGATGCCATTAAACTTTTGTTAATTTACGAATTACCAATAAGGGAAAGTTAGCTTTTACGCATAATTATTGCAGCCATATCAGATAAATTGTGGTATTAAATCGTTGAACCATTCCTTTTACCCTATAATCTAGTATTTCGGAGTATAAAGTTAGCTATCTGTTGATATAATTCTATTTTTGTTAGTCCCCGATACGCGAGAATAATAAACTGATTTACATCTGTATGTACCTGCTTTTTTAAGTGCGAGAAATGCAATGATTAAATAGGCGACATATATGATTCCTGCTAACTTAAAGCATACCAAAATGAAAATGAAATTCCTGATAACCCTGGTAGGTTTTTGTCTTTGCAATATTCTTTCTGGACAAATTAAAATTGGTGACAACCCACAAAATATTGACGCCTCTTCCGTTTTGGAATTGGAAAGTACAAACAGGGCACTGGTTATTACCAGGGTCAATACCCAGCAGATGAATAGTATTGTGCCTTTGCAAGGTGCCGTTGTATACAATACAGAAGAACAATGTTTATTCTTTTACGACGGTAGTGCCTGGCTCAACCTTTGTGAAACCCTGGGGTTATCCTTTAGCGCGGATCCAATTGTGAATCCTACAAGTACTATTGTTATAACAGAAAACGGGGGGAACCGAAATTTTGAAGTTAGCGAAATCACAGGCGCAAACATTGTGGATTTCAGTATTAGCAGCAATGACATCCAGAATAATTCCATTACTTCAGATAAACTGGCACCGGATTCTGTGGGTAGTGAAGAACTACAGGACAATACGGTGGCCGATGCCGAAATAGACTACAACCAGGTAACCCTGAACGATTTTAACAATGATGCAGGATATATTACGGGAGCAGATATTGTAAGTGCCGCCCCAAATAATGCAATCGCGGACAATGGAGGCGCTTTTTATGATAATACAACCCTGCTAAATGACATTGCGGCCAATACGGCTGCTATAGCTGCCGATGGGGATACGGATGCGACCAATGAAATACAGAATTTAGATCAGGTTTTGGGCACAGGTAATTCTGCAAACGACAAAATTATTAATCTAACAAATCCTACAGATCCACAAGATGCTGCTACGAAATTTTATGTAGACAATGCCATTTCAGGATCTACGCAAACCATCGTAAGTGGAGATTCACCTAATTCTATTACACCAGGTTCGGATGGTGGAGCATTCTTTAACGCTACACCCTTGCAGAATAATATTGATGCCAATACGGCCTCGTTATTGCTAAAAGAAGATCTTGCAAATAAGTCCACCGATATTAATTTAGGCACTTCTAATACGTTGTATCCTAGTCAAAATGCGGTTAAGACATATGTTGATAACCAGATAGGTGGTTCTGCCCAAACTATTGTAAGCGCTGACGCTAATAATTCAATTATTGTTAGTGGAACAGATGGTGGTGCGTTTTATGATGATACTACATTACAGAATAATATAGCCACCAATACTGCTGCCATTGCCGCCGACGGTGATACGGATGCCACAAATGAATTGACAGATTTGACTTTTGATCCTGCTACGAACATCCTTGGTCTAACGAACTCAGATACAGGTGCTACAGTAGATCTCAGTGCTCTTAGTGTTGTTGGAGCCGATAATCAACAATTGACCTTAGAACCAGGTAATTTGTTAACCTTAGAAAGAGGAGGGACGCCCATAGATTTAACGCCATTTTCAAATACTGATAACCAGCAATTAACTTTGGAACCAGGGAACCTCTTAACATTGGAAAATGGTGGGACACCTATTGATTTAACTTCATTTTCAAATACTGATAACCAACAGCTCACTCTAGAACCTGGCAACCTCTTAACATTAGAAAATGGAGGTACACCCATAGATTTGACATCCTTGATTGGAGGAAATCAGAATCTTGCTGAAGTGTTAGCCATAGGAAGTGATGCAGGGGCATTACAAATTGAGAATCTCCTGGATCCTGATGATAATCAAGACGCTGCAACTAAAAAATACGTAGATGATAACATTGTTGCCGCCGGTGGAGGAGTACCAACTGATGAATTGAATTTTTCTTTTGAAGTTAATGCTGGTAATATTGAAATTACAGATAATGGAGGAACCTTATTTATTCCTTTAACTGATGTTAATACTAACACAACTAACGCCACACTAACCCAGGATGGAACTAATCTCATTCTCACTGATAGCGATGGTGGAAATGTAACCATTCCTTTAGCAGATATAAATGTTGGCGCAGATACCAATACGACTAATGTTAGTGTTACGGAGGATGGAACAAACCTAATACTCACTGATAGTGACGGTGGACAGGTAACCATTCCATTAGCCAACATTGATACCGATACCAATACAACAAATGCTACACTTACTCAGGATGGAACTAATCTCATTCTTACAGATAGTGATGGGGGAAATGTAACTATTCCGTTAACGGAGATTAATATTGCTACAGATACTAATACCACTAATACAAGTCTAACTGAGGACGGAACAAACCTTATTCTCACGGATAGTGATGGTAATACAGTTAGCGTGCTATTGACCGATATAGATTCCGATACAAATACAACAAATGTGAGCCTGACAGAAGATGGTACTAATTTGAACCTTACCGATAGTGATGGTAATACTGTAAGTGTACTCTTAACCGATATTGATTCTGATACCAATACAACAAATGTTAGCCTCACTGAAGATGGCACTAATCTGAACCTTACAGATAGTGACGGCAATACTGTAAGTGTATTGCTGGCTGATTTAAACAGTGGAGCGGATACAAA
>NZ_CAMYKG010000021.1 GCF_947258925.1 uncultured Eudoraea sp.
TTCAGAATTCTGATGAAAATCGTATTTCCGTTTCTATTCCCATGAAACTATTGATTGCTTTGATAAAATGAAAATTAATTTCTGACAAATACTCAAACTCGCAATTTCGATATAATGGTTCGATCCATTCAGCCATTTCATTAAAACAATTTGCATTCTTATAATATTCCCTTATTTTATTCCAATGATCTATATTCCAATTTTTGTCGGCGATTTTAGTGTCATTAATTTTCTGAAAGTATTTTCCGCTTGTTTTTACAGGGATTGTAAGCCATTTGATTCCATAATTTGATTTAATTTTATTTCTATTTCTCCAATCCAATTTCGTGTATTGCATTTCGTCATAAACCACAAAAACATCACAGTTTTGTATGCTATCAAAATATCCCTTCCATGGAATATAATTGGATTGTGTAATTAAAATTTTTTTCATCTATTGTTTAAATATTCCAAAACCAACCGGCAAATTAATGATTTGGACTGATCCATGACTTTATGGTACGTTTTTTAATTAACAATTTAATTTTTCCCGAACATTTTTACCATCGTAAATTACAAATTGAGCCATTTTTAATGATGCGGTATTATATGCAAATGGATGAAACAATTTTAGTAGCAATATACATTACAATTGCTATGTTTAATATTTTACTTCTTTAATGTTTGGCAGTAGATGACTGCTCTAACCCACGGCTCCGCCGCTATGAGTCCCATTTTAAATTAAACCGAAAACGTTATTTTCGGTAAAAATGGTTCATAGTCTACCTCTTCGGCAAGCCTAAGAGGCATGATGTTGCCCCTTCAGCAAGCTTACGTGGCACTAGGTTACCCCTTCGGCAAGCCTACGTGGTACTAAGGTACAAGGTCTGCGATCCGGGTGGTGATCCTGTAACCAAGTACCGGCAATACCAGCAAGACCTTCTTCTGCCCTATTTCTTCTATTTTAGCTTTACGGTTCCTAAACGCACCCCCGGTAAAGGTTACTTCCTGCCCTATTTTCAAATGTTCTACCCCAATGCTCCCCTGCTGCTCACCGTCCAGATATTCTTTCATCAGACCAATTTCCTCATCCCTGACCCTGGCAGCTTTGCCCTGCCAGAATACATAGCGAATTACCCCCGGGATACTAAATACCAGGTTGCGCTCTGCTTCTTCCAGCCGTACAAATACATAGGAATTAAAATAAGGTTTTCTGATTTTTTTCTTGCGATCACTCCATTGACGTACCGCGGTATAAGTAGGGCAATACACCTCTATACCCTGTTCTAATAGCGCTTTAAATATCTTTAATTCCCATCTGGGCCTGGTGCAGATTACGTACCACTTCATCGTCCTGTTCATAGTATTTCCATGCCCGTTATCGTTTTTGTTTCCTTTTCATATTTAATAAAAAACTACGCACTATTTTATATCCCTGAAAACTACGATTTATTGCCGGAGCATAAAAGGCTACAACGGCTATTTTAATTTAGAAGATTTACTTTTATCCTTTAACTTTTTGGAGACCACCAGGTGCTTTTTAGATTTTTCCAATTCCCGGACTCGTTTTTTACCGATATTCCATTCTTTATCCTTAGTTACAGTTGAACTGTAAATGGTGTTTTTTTCGTTTACCAAATGATTGATCGGGGATGACTTTATCCTTTGTGAAACAAACCCGTCCGGAACATCCATCTTAACATATTTCTCCTGATTTCTTGAATTTCTTATATCGATTAACTTAACAGCTTTTTCACGAAGCCTGTTCAAATTAAATAGCAACATATAAAGTAATGATCCCAGTAGGGTAACCGTAATTAACTGGATGTTTATTTCCAGATCTTGCACCAGAATGGCCAACTCAATGATCAGGATATTAATAATAGCCAATATAATGGTAGCCTGCCTATGGCTTAATCCCCTTTCCAACAGGCGGTGGTGAATATGATTGCGGTCAGCGTCAAACGGACTTCGTCTTTCTTTGGCCCGGATAATAAAAACCCTGAGCGTATCCAGCAATGGGAAAGATAAAATGGCCAGCAATAGTACCGGCCCATTACTGATGGTAAAAGAGGAAGATCCGCTTAAATTTAGCTCCAGGAATCGTATCCCCTGGTAGGCCAGTAAATAGCCTATGACCATAGAACCCGAATCTCCCATAAATAATTTATGCGTATCCGACAGGTTGTAGCGAACAAAAGCTACGATGGCCCCTATTAAACAAAAAGAAACCAATACCATCAGATACTCCTTATTTAAAAGAAAGAACAAACCGAAGGAAGCGCTGGCAATGATAGCTATTGCGCCTGCCAGACCATCTATTCCATCAATAAGGTTAAAGGCATTGATCACCAAAATAAAAACGAAAATTGTAAATAAGACCGATACCAGATAGGGCAACTCCCCTACCCCTAATAGTCCTTCTAAACTTGTAATTCTGACATCCGTTAATAAAATTACAATGCCTGAGGCGATAAGCTGTCCCAAAAATTTCTTCCTGGGTGCCAGGGCAATAAGATCGTCCTTAAGACCTAAAAACATAAGGATGATGGTAGCCAGTGTTATTGCCAATAGTTTTACCAGGTCCGGGCGCTCCAAACCAACTACTATGCCAAACAAAATAAGGGATACTACAAATGCAGCAAACATTCCCACTCCGCCAAGGGTCGGTGTTTTGTCCGAATGCACGCTGCGGTCACCTGGCTCGTCCATAAGGTTTTTTGCACGTACCGTATAAATGATCACCGGGATAATCCTGTAGGCCAAAAGAAAGGCCACTAACCCTCCCAAGAAGGCAAGTATATAAGGGTTAAACATAAAATCGTAGAAATACGTCATAGTGGGGTATAAAGTAGTTCCTGTTAAAATTTAAGGCGTTTAACTATTTAATTCATAATCATTGCTTTTGGGGAACAATTATTATTTTATTCTGCCATTTTATAAAAATTGCAAATAATTGCGGATACATTTAAATGTTAAAAACTAGTTAATTTATAACCCTCGTTTAAGGTTAATCGACAAATAACTCATAAAATCGATTAACGATCATTATAAAATTGGCCGAAAGATGTTCTACTTCTTTTTGTTTAACCAATTAAAAATCATTAATATATTTCCCCAATCATTCAAGGTGATTTTTTCTCATATTCACGTTGAGAAAATTATCAAATATTTTACACTAAAATATCTTTTTTGCTAACTTTTATACACAATTTATCAAAAGAAAAAATATTCCAATTTTAATTTTTAAAACGGTAATTTAAGAGTAGTGAAAATGTGAATTTAACAATGCCCTATGGAATGTTGCTGCGGAATTCTAAGGCAATATACAGTTCGCGTTGAATAGTTAATTGTCAACAACTGCCTGATCAAACCAAATGCCGTGGAAAATCATTTGTCTTATTACAACCCAGTTGTTCCATTACCTGTTGTAACTGAGTTTGCAGCAGTGAAATAGTATGGTCCCCTCCTTCTGCACCCAATGCAGCTACCCCATACATAAATGAGCGGCCCATAAAGGTAAAAGCAGCACCGCTGGCCAGGGCCCTGGCCACATCCGGACCGGAACGAATGCCACTATCCATCATCACCGTTATCCGGTCACCATATTTTTTAGCTATACGTGTCATGGGTTTAATGGTAGATTCCCCGGCATCTAATTGCCTGCCTCCATGGTTAGACACAATAATACCATCCAGACCAAGTTTTATGGCCTTTTCCGCATCGGCTTCGGTAGCAACACCCTTTAAGACGATCTTCCCTTTCCATTTATCCCGGATAGGAGCTATTTTTTCCTCATTCATCCTTTTGGAAAACATCTGGTCCATAAATAACCCCAGTTGCGCAAGGTTTAGATTTTTGGGCATATAGGGTCTTAAAGTTTCAAAATTGGGTTGCCCGTGTTTTAAAGTCTGAAGTGCCCAGTTTGGTTTACCCAGTATTTGAAAAATATTATTCATGGTCATCTTAGGGGGCATTGAAAGTCCACTCCGAATCTCTTTTGGTCGGAATCCAAACGTAGGTACATCGCAAAGCAAAACGAGCACCGGACAGGCGGCCGCTTCTGCCCTGGCAATGATATTATCGCGTACAGAATCCTCTGCAGGATGATATAGCTGAAACCAGGCCCGGCCTTCCGTAAGCTCACTCGCACGCTCTATGTTCATCGTAGTAACGGTACTCAGCACAAAGGGAATATTAAAGTCGAGCGAGGCTTTTGCAAGAATTTCAGAAGCATTGGGCCACATAAGGCCCTGAAGGCCCACCGGTGCAATTCCAAAAGGGGCACTATACGTATGACCAAAAAGCTCAGTTTCCATGTTGAAGCCTTTGTACTCACTTAAATAATCAGGTTTTAACTCCACTTCACGTATCTCAGAGGTATTTTTATGCAGGTTTACTTCTTCATTGCAGCCCCCATCCAGGTAATCAAAGGCAAATCCCGGGATACGCCGTTTGGCCCTTTCGCGCAGGTCCTCAATAGAGGGGTATTTTGAATTAAACTTTATCGCTTTTTTATTTCTCATTTATAGTATATAAACTTCTAAAATTATAGAGCGTAGAACTCTTTAGCGTTTAACCCCATGATTCCCGCTCTTTCATTGTCGGATAATTTACTGATATAATCCTTTACTATAGTGAATACCTCCTTATAATTCGCACCAAGCAAGCAGACCGGCCAGTCCGACCCATACATAAGCCTTTGCCATCCAAAAGCATCCAAAACCACTTCCATAAAGGGGGTAAAATCCTGCTGTTGCCATTTAAAATTGCTTGTCTCTGTAACCATTCCTGAAATTTTACAACTAACATTCGGGTTTAAGGCCAATTCCTTAATGTGGTGCATCCATTGGTTATCCAGGCCTTCAGAAATCCTCGGTTTTGCTATATGGTCTAATACAAATTTCTGTTCAGGAAAGGCCCTGGTTAATAAGACTGCAGCTGCCAGCTGATTAGGGTACACCAAAATATCATAGGTAAGCCCAAATTGTGCCAAATGCCTTATTCCGTTTTGAAAATCTTTTCTGAGCATAAATTCGGGATCCGGCTCTTCCTGCACAATATGCCGGATGCCTTTAAGCTTCTTATCCCGTGAAAAATGTGCCAATCTCTTGTGTATATCCTCAGCTCTAAGGTCAACCCAACCAACTACGCCTTTTATAAATTTGTTTTCCCCGGCCAGCTGAAGCAGGAACCCGGTTTCCCTTTCCGATTGATCTGCCTGTACAGCAACACAGCCTTCTACGTGGTTTTTTTCAAGGATTGGAGCCAGATCTGAAGGAAGAAAGTCTTTTTGAAGGACTGCCATGGAGTCGTCAATCCAGCTATATGTTACAGGGTCATACTTCCAAAAATGCTGATGGCTGTCAATTACCATTGTGCTTAATTATAATTCCTAACCATTTAGTTTTATAAAACCGCCATCAATAGGAAAATCCGTCCCCGTAATAAATGACGCTTCATCAGAGCATAGATAAACAGCGAGGTTAGCGATTTCTTCCGGCTTGCCCATTCTCCCTATTGGCTGTGTTTCGGACAACCTTTTAAACATTTCCTTTTCCATCCCCGGGTAATTCTGCTTGAGGTAACCATCAACAAAAGGGGTATGCACCCTTGCAGGGGATATACTATTGCATCGTATTCCATAAGACAGGTAATCCTTGGCAATAGAGTAGGTCATTGTAAGTACGGCTCCTTTGGTCATGGAATAGGCAAACCTGTCTGATATGCCTACCGAGGCTGCAACAGAAGCCATATTTATAATGACCCCTCCCCTATCTTTCATGTTTTTAATACAGGCATAAATGCAATTATAGACCCCTTTAATATTTACCTGATATACCTTATCGATATCTTCTTCCGTGGTCAATTCAACATTCCCAATATGGGCAATACCGGCATTATTAATCAGGATATCTATTGCGCCATCAGCTTTTATAGCTTCAACTATTTTGATCACCTGTTTTTGGTCAGATACATCACAGGCATATGCCCCGGCTTTTCCTCCTGTAGCTTTTATTTCAGCGGCTGTATCTTTTGCAGGTATCTCATTTTGTTCTAAAATATGTACGTCGGCCCCCTGCTCAGCCAGGGCAATGGCTATTGCCTTACCAATACCACTCCCGCCCCCGGTTACGAGAGCCCTTTTATTTGTTAGATCAAATTTCAAATTGTTGCATTTAAATTTCCTTATTGCTTAACTGCGATAGTTTAAATCTAATCATATTTTTCCATTTCTTCAACAGCTGTTAATATCCGTGCAGCTATATGTCAGTTATGCTTTTTGAGCAGCTTGATTTTTCTTATTAACTTACCCCTCCAAATTCCATTACACAGCAAATTTGTATTCCATAGTAGACATAGAAACTACCGGAAACGGTATTAAGGGGAATAAAATAACCGAGATAGCCATCTTTAAATTTGATGGGGCCCAAGTAGTGGATGAATTCACTTCCCTGGTAAATCCTGAATGTGAAATTCCCTATTTTATTACAGGGTTAACCGGAATTGACAGCAATATGGTGCGCGATGCACCCACACTATTGGAGATTGCCCCTCAGATTCTTGAAATTACTAAGGACACCATTTTTGTGGCCCATAGTGTTAATTTCGATTATAATGTAATTAAAGAAGAATTCAGGACAATTGGTATCTCCTTTGTCAGGAAAAAACTTTGCACTGTACGTTTGTCCCGAAGACTCATCCCGGGTTATACTTCCTACAGTCTGGGGAAATTGTGTTCTTCTCTTAATATTCCAATAACAGACAGGCATAGGGCAAGGGGTGATGCTCATGCAACCGTTATTTTATTCAGAAAACTACTTGAAACAGAAAATTCGGAAACTGTATTCAGTTCTTTTTTGAATGCACGATCTCAGGAAGCAACCCTGCCTCCTTCCCTGCAAAGGGAAGTATATGAAAGCTTACCCACCAAACCGGGGGTCTACTACTTTAAAAATAGCAAAGGGGAAATCATATATGTTGGAAAAGCAAAGAATATAAAAAAAAGGGTCCTTGGCCACTTTTATGACAAGGCTACCAAAGAAGTGCAAATGTGCAGAGAAACGTCGAACATAGATTTTGAGCTTTCGGGTAATGAACTGCTTGCCCTTTTAATGGAATCTGCTGCCATAAAACATCATTATCCAAAATACAACAGAGCGCAAAAAAGAAATGTGGTGCCTTATGGGGTTTTCACCTATGAAGACAGACAAGGGATAATGCACCTGGCGTTTAACAAATTAAGTGCAGTACCACGTTCGCTCATTACATTTTATAACACCACAGATTGCCGCCTCTACATAGAACAGATTTGTATCGCATATAAATTATGTCCTAAATATTGCCATTTGCAGGAGAATGTTAGCAGTTGCTCACATTTCAGGGTCGCAGACTGCGGAGGTATTTGCCGTGGTAAAGAATCTGCTGAAGCCTACAATAAAAGGGTTCGTAAAGCCATTGAAAATATGGCTTCTGAAAAACAAACCTATCTCATAAAAGACAAAGGAAGAACTACTGATGAAGATGCCCTTGTCCTTGTACAGGAAGGTGTTTATGCCGGTTATGGATTTGTTCCCAGGAGTGCTCCTGTAAATTCTGTTGAAGATATATTGGCATATATCACACCACAAAAAGACAATCTGGAAACTACCCGCCTTATTCAAACGCACAAGGTTAAATACCCGAAATCAATTATTGATTTTTCAACCGGTATGATTAAAACTGTTTAGTTTTAGTGCAGAATTTCAGGTCTGCGGAAAGATTCTCTATAAGTAAGACCGCTATTTAAATTTATTCAATTCATTGTACATACGGACAATAAAAACTAACCATATGACAAAGATAATGGCGACAACGATGGAATATATGAAGATAAAATCGGTCATTTTCTATACTTTAGGTAATTCATAAAGCCCAAAATTGTTGGTGCCCAAAAGGCAACGAAAATGGCGTCTAGTTTGTTTCCTGATATAAACATATATTCCGAAACTACGATAATGGATAGAACAACCAACAGTAATAAAACATTCATGGGTCCAATCCTTTCAACAAAATTTTTTAACATCACTGGTGGTTAAAAGCAACAATAAGATATTGAAAACATCAAGTGTTGCTTATTAAAGTGTTAAATCTATTAACTTTTTAGGAATATGAAAAAAATAGCGGGGAAATAGTCCTTAAATGGAGATAAAAATTCTCCTTTCCTATCAAAATAGGATCTGATGAAACAATACAAAAATCTGCCTGGAATTACTAATAAAGCCAATAATTCTATCTCCTTTTCCCGCTATTCATAAGACTTACCAAAACCGCAATCAAGGCAATCACAACAAAGGCAAAAACGGCAATCATAATTATACCATTACTCCAATCAACCAGAGGTATGTTTATTAATTTCATCGCACAGAAGACTTATTTGTTTATTAATTCAAGTATTTTTCCAGGGAATTAAGGCTTATCCGTTTTCCTGATCCTACACGAACTTATTCCAAAAAGACCATAAAGCGGACAGAAACCTGTTAAACTGGTTAAAACGAAAACAGCGGCAACTGCCAATAAAATATAAGAAAGCACCCCATCAACCACATTATAATACACCAATAGGGCAATAATTACAGCAACCGTGAAGCGCAATATCTTATCAATTCTACCCATGTTTGCTTTCATAATTTCAATTTTAAGAATCACAAAAAATAAGCGAAGGGAAAGTTCTGAAATAAACGCTGTCACAGTAAATAGCTCAGAAAAACCTCTTCTTTATAAATTCCAAGGTTAAAAATAAGATGAGTACCACTCACAAACCATGATATAAATCATATTACAGTGTAGAGGGGCAGACATAAGTAGTTACCTCCAATCCCGCTTTTTTCAGCTCGGCAATACCACCTTTAATGTCCACCAGATTGTGAATACCCCTGCCTTTAAGGATGGAGGCAGCAATAACAGACCTGTAACCCCCGGCACAATGAAGATAAAAAGTCTCATTCTTTGGAAACTCAGCAAAATGATCGTTTAATATATCCAATGGGGTGTTATTTGCATCAACCAGGTGTTCTGCTTTATATTCACTTTCCTTCCGCACATCAAAAATGGGTAAGTGCTTATCCTTCAGGATCTCTTTGGCTTCTTCGGCGGATAAAGCGGTAATAGTGTCTATATCTTTCCCTGCTTTTTCCCAGGCCTCAAATCCACCTTCTAAAATACCTAAGGTATTATCAAATCCCACCCTGGACAGGCGTGTAATGGTCTCCTCCTCCTTCCCTTTGGGTGTAACCAAAAGGATAGGCTGCTTTACATCCGCAATCAAAGCACCAACCCAGGGTGCAAAATCGCCTTTCAAACCAATAAAAACAGATCTGGGGATATGTCCCTTAACGAATTCATCCTGGTGGCGAACATCTAATACCAAAGCCCCGGTTTCATTCGCAGCCAATTCAAAGCTATCGGGCGAAAGCGCTGCCATACCGCGCTTTAGAACTTCATCAATATCTTCATAACCCTCTTTGTTCATTTTTACATTCAAGGGGAAATACTTAGGGGGAGGTAAGAGGCCATCAGTAACCTCTTTTATGAATTCTTCCCGGGTCATATTGGCCCGGAGTGCATAATTCATTCTTTTTTGGTTCCCCAGGGTATCTACCGTTTCTTTCATCATATTCTTGCCGCAAGCTGAACCTGCACCGTGCGCCGGATAAACTATTACATCATCTGCCAAGGGCATGATTTTGCTCCTTAGACTGTCGAACAAAAGTCCGGCAAGGTCTTCTTTAGTCATATCCGCTGCCTTCTGGGCAAGATCCGGTCTTCCAACATCACCCAAAAACAAGGTGTCCCCGGAAAAAATTGCATGGTCTTTTCCTGTCTTATCCCGCAGCAAATAGGTGGTGCTCTCCATCGTATGACCGGGAGTATGGAGGACCTTTATTGTTATTTCTCCCAGTGAAAATTCCTGACCATCCGTAGCTATGATAGCTTTAAAGGCAGGATTAGCATTGGGCCCGTAGATAATGGGTGCCCCTGTTTCTTTAGACAGTGTTATGTGCCCGCTAACGAAGTCGGCATGAAAATGCGTCTCAAAGATATATTTGATTTTAGCTTTATCCTTATTTGCCCTCTGAATATAGGGATTCACTTCACGTAAGGGATCAATGATAGCAACCTCACCATTACTCTCAATATAATATGCCCCCTGAGCAAGGCATCCAGTGTAAATTTGTTCTATTGTCATTCTTTTTTCTTAAATTTTTTTCAAAAATACTGCTTCTTGCTTTAAAACAAGTAACATTAGTTACGGGTTTCATTACGTTGATAAGCCACTTTTTCATGTGTCCCGGAGGCATTCTCCGGATCATCAAAGTAGACAACGGCCTCTTTAATTTTAACAAACAGGAATTCTTTGGGCAGTACTTCACTTATCCCACTTCTGAAAATAATATCCCTTGTAGGACCTATAGCTCCTGCTATATAGAACTGAATACCATCATTCCTGATTTTTTTTATGACCTTGATGAGCATTCGTGTTGCTGTGGAATCAATATAATTAATGGCCTCAGCATTTAGAATTACGCCTTTCAAACTATCTCCTTTTTGATCCATATATTTATAAAGCTCATTTTTAAAATAATCGGAATTCCCAAAGTACAATTGGGAATCGAACCGTACAATGAGCAAATCGTCACGTAAAATTACTTCTTCCCCGAAACGTGAAATATTTTTATAGTAGTCGGAATCCTTTATTCTGCCTAATACTGCAAAATGAGGTTTGGAAGTTCTGTATACCATCAATAAAAGGGAGATCAGGACCCCGGCAAGAATACCCTGGGTAATTCCAACAAAAAGGGTTATCAAAAATGTAAAAATCAAAACCACAAATTCATCTTTCCTGTAGATCCATAACTTTTTGGCATAATCAATGTCAATCAACCCGGAAACGGATACCATGATAATGCTTGCCAGAATGGCATTTGGCAGATAATAAAAGAGCGGCGTCAGAAAAAGGAGTGTTACTATAACCAGAATAACAGTAAACAATCCGGAGAGGATACTGCTTGATCCGGAATCATCATTTATTGCAGATCTGGAAAAACTTGCTGCAACGGGGTAAGATTGAAAAAAAGAACCTAACATATTAGCGGAGCCTAGTGCTACTAATTCCTGATTGGCATCAATCACATCTTCTTCATTCTTCTCCTCTAAACTCTTACCTATCGATATAGCTTCAAGATATCCAATTAGAGCAAGTGTAAGGGCAATTGGCCATAATTGTCTTAAATAATCCATTTCCATTGTCGGTAAAACAAAACCGGGCAGTCCTTTTGGAATTGCACCAACAATCTTCACATCAAGGGATTCCATCTTTAAAAAATAGACCCCTAATATTCCAAGAACAACGATGATAAGAATTCCGGGGATATTTCTATTCCATTTTTTAAAGCTAATCAAAAGTATGATCCCTGTTAATCCTATGGCCAGATCATAGAAATTGGTCTCTGGAATTTTTTTCAGTGCGTTCAAAAAAATTTGGTGAAACTGATTACTACCTTCGATATCCACGCCAAGTAAGTGCTTTAATTGACTAAAAATAATGATCATGGCTGCTGCAGAGGTAAAGCCACTTATTACGGGCTTGGCTAAAAAGGTAACCAGGTACCCCATTTTAAAAAGCCCTAAAACTAATTGGATGGCACCCACCATAAAGGCGAGTAAAATAGCAAGCGCAATATAGTTCTCCAAGCCCACGATTGCCAGGGTGCCCAAACCTGCGGCGACAAGCAACGAATCCATGGCCACGGGCCCAATTGCAAGTGATCTCGAAGTCCCAAATAAAACATATACCAGCACTGGCATTAACGAGGCGTATAATCCATAAACCGGGGGTAAACCGGCTATCATGGCATACGCCATCCCTTGAGGAATAAGTACTATCCCTACACTAAAACCACCCAGAATATCTTTAGGAAGCTCTTTTATTTTGTAGCTTTTGAGAGTTTGCAGAATTGGGAAAATTTGCATTAGTCTATAATTCAATAACCTTTATATGATTTCTACTCAATTCTATTTTACCTTCTTTCTCCAAACTCTTTAGCAGCCTTGACACTACAACCCTCGAGGTATGTAAATCCTGTGCCACATCCTGATGTGTTGAATATATTATGTCGTCATTGGTTACCATAGCCCTGTCCTTAAGATACTTCATAAGACGCTCATCCATCTTCATAAATGCCAAAGTATCGATAGTTTCGAGCAATTCTGACATTCTGGTATGATAGCTATCCAAAATAAATTCCCTCCAGCTTTGGTACTTTGCCATCCATTCATCCATTTTTGCAATAGGGATCATCAACAATTCCGTATCTGATTCAGCAATTGCTCTTATCTCACTTTTGCCACTACCCAGACAACAGGAAAATGTCATCGCACAGGTATCCCCTTTTTCAATAAAATAAAGCAGCAATTCATCACCATTGCCATCTTCTCTCAGAATCTTTATCGCTCCGCTAAATATTAAGGGCATAACCGTAATTTCCTGTCCAATATCTAAAAGACGTTCCCCTTGTTTTATGGGTTTACATTTTCCGGAAGCTTCAATCTCATCTAACAATTCAGGTTCAAAAAGATACCCATAGTGACGTTCTAGCAGTGCTCTCATACTTTTAGCTTATTAGGGTTTAATGCAATTCTCATTTCTACTCGCTGTTTATTACTTTAAGGAACTAATGTAACTTTAAAATCCCTGTCTTCATCAGTTAAGTATTCGAAACCATCATGCAGCTGACTTTGGTCTACCTTATACGGGTAGAAAGTTATTGGTTCAATACATATCATATTTGGCACTTCTGTCCAAAGCATAAAATTACCGAAACCTACTGTTTTAATAGTTAGTTCCTTTTTATCTTTTAAAATGATTTCCTGGCAATCTGCTACTTCAAGGGCTCTGCTTCCTGCAGCAAGAACGGAATCCAAGGTAATTTTTTGATCAGCTGCAATAATCAGCGGACTTTCCGAATGAATTTTAAATGCAGGATGATACCCTAACATAAATGGCATATCTTTTTCCCCGGTAACTTTGAAACTAATCTCCAGTCCATTTTCGGTAAGTTCAAATGTCTTATAAAACTCAAAATTAAACGGCCAGATAAGTAAAGGAGCCGTTGATCTATCAGGAAATTTAGAGTTTTTGATAACTGTCCCTGCCTTGTATGATTTCACATACTGAGCTGTTGATTTGGTGCTTGAAAGAAGCTCATAATCCAGTTCGCGCAATAATCCGTGCTGGTCCTGAATGGCATTTCCCCGGGGTACATGAACCCGGAAACCGGCTTCAGCCGTGGGTCCGATTACCGGAAACATTTCCGTATCCGAATTGCCCCAACCGGGACTCCCCTTTTGATGAATATATTCAAAGTCGTTTACCAGGTAACTTATTAATTCCCCTTCTTCTATTTTGACTTCTGCCTTTCCCGAACTAAGATTTATCATGTATTACTGATTGATCAATCTATAAATGAGTACTGCCGTTCTCTTTGTCAGGTCTTCAATAGTGTTCAAATTTACCGTCTCTTCAGGTGTATGGGCTCCACTTCCCATGGTACCCAAACCATCGAGGCAATCAACATATTTAGCCACAAAAGAGGTGTCTGCTGCCCCCCTCTTACCGGGATCATACCCTAGCACTTCTCCCTGACCCAGGTCGAGACTTACCTGATTAAGCTCTGATAACAGCCTGTTATTTCCTTCAGTGGGTACCATAGCGGGATAACTATCTGTAAAACTTATTTTTGCCGATGTCTGAGGGAGGTTTTTTGCAACAATTTCCCTCATTTTATTTCTCGCCTCCTCTTTTTGCTCTTCAGAAATGAATCGCAAGCCTCCTTTCACAATAGCGGTTTGTGATACGACATTACTTTTCCCAAAGGCGTTACCTTCCCCTGTAGTCTTATCATAATCTACAAAAGTTCCGCCCATTATAATCCCCGGATTAAATGTAAGGTATTCCGGGCCCCGCACTTCTTCATAAAAAGCGTTCAATATTCTTGATGTTTCAAAAATAGCTCCGGCACCAACCCTCTCATTGAAAACACCGGAACTATGGGCACGTTTACCCTCAACCTCCAGTTCCCACCCGGATGCACCCCTCCTGGCTACCGTTGCATAATTAAAGCCTGTAGAAGTTTCAAATCCGAGTGCAATATCACTTCGTTTGGCAGCTTCAATTAAATCCTTTCTACTGATATCCAAAGGCTTTCCGGTACTTTCCTCATCGCCGGTAAAGGCTACTATAATTTGTGCATCATTAAGCAGTCCATTGGAGTGTAAGGCCTTTAAGGCGTACAGTACAATTACATCACCGCCTTTCATATCATTACCCCCGGGGGCATGTGCAATGCTGTCATTTACCATTTCAAAGGTCTGAAAGGGGCTGTTTTCTTCAAACACCGTATCAAGATGTCCGATAAGTAATAGTTTCTTCCCTTTTTCACCTTGCGTTTCCGCAAACAAATGCCCCGCCCTATTCATTTCTGCAGGCATCTCAATCCATTGGGTTTTAAAATTGATCTCTTCAAAGGCGTCCTTAAAAACCATCCCCACCTCTTTTACACCACTTGCATTTAAAGTGCCGCTGTTAATATTTACGACCTTTTCCAAAAAGTTAATAGCTTCCGAATTGCTGGCTTCAATTGTTTTGACCAATTTCCGTTCAGCTTTTGACAGCTTCTGCGCCGGTAGTTGAATACAAATGCTTAGAAATAGTATTACAGCTGCAAATAATTTAAAATTCATATGTGCATTTTATTTAATTAATCCTCTAAAAAACCTTGTTTTTTCATCCACTCATCATTATAAATCTTTCCTACGTACCTGCTCCCGTGATCATGGAAGAGAACAACTACCACATCATCTTTGGTAAAATGTTCCTTTAGTTGGAGCAGACCCTTTATTGCGGCACCTGCAGAGTTACCCAAAAACATCCCTTCTTCCCTTGCCAGCCGCTGTGTATAAACGGCAGCATCTTTGTCCGTCACCTTCGTAAATCCATCTATGATATCAAAATTTACATTTTTTGGTAAAATATCTTCTCCAATTCCTTCAGTAATATAAGGGTAAATTTCGTTTTGATCGAATATGCCTGTTTCATGATATTTCTTAAAAACAGAACCATAGGTATCAACCCCCCAAATTTTAATATTTGGATTCTTTGACTTTAAATAGGTCCCCACTCCGGAAATGGTGCCTCCGGTTCCAACTCCCACCACAAAATGAGTAACCTTGCCGTTTGTCTGTTCCCAGATCTCAGGACCTGTAGTCAAAAAATGAGCTTTCGTATTGGATGGGTTATCATACTGGTTTACATACCAGGAATTAGGAATTTCTTCCGAGAGTCTTTTAGCTGTAGAATAATAACTGCGGGGATCTTCAGGAGCCACATCCGTAGGACAAACATACACCTCACTTCCCATGGCTTTTAAGATATCTACTTTTTCCTTGGATTGCTTATCGCTAATCACACATATCATTTTATATCCTTTGACGACGGCCACCAGGGCTAATCCCATTCCCGTATTTCCGGAAGTGCCTTCAATAATAGTTCCCCCGGGTTTTATCTTACCTTCGGCTTCAGCATCTTCTACCATTTGCACGGCCATCCGGTCCTTTACAGAGTTTCCCGGATTAAAAGTTTCATACTTAGCCAAAACCAGGCAAGGTAATTCCGCTGTTAATTTGTTCATTTTAACCAATGGTGTATTTCCAATGGTTTCTAGGATATTTTTGGCATAATTCATAGGCGGTGCAAAGATAGTATTTTCAGGAAACGGATTTTTGATTCAGTTTTTAGAATTAAATTTATGGTGAAATTTTCCAGAGCATGGCATAATTGACTTTCACAATATAAAAAAGACAATTAGGTTCGTTTTCATTCGAATTTAATCGCTTTTACCGGGCTGATTTTTGTGATGATATAAGAAGGTATTAAAAGCATGAGTACGCAAAGGATAAGAACGCCCAGATTTAAAATCAGAACGGTAGGCAAATCTATATGAACGGGGATATAATCGATATAATATTCTTTTGGATTGGGGAATTTAAAAATACGGTAAGTGTCCTGAAGCCAGATAATCCCCAAACCAATTAGGTTGCCCCAAAGTAAGCCAATGGTTATCAGATATGTGGCATTATATAAAAAGATCTTCCGAATACTCCAGTTTGCGGATCCCAGGGCTTTGAGAACACCTATCATTTGAGTTCTTTCCAGGATAAGTACAAGGAGTGCGGTAATCATATTTATACCGCCAACAATGATCATTATCCCAATGATCAAAGCAATATTAAAATCAAACAAACCAATCCATTCAAAAATCTTATAGTATTTGTTTTTTATATTTTGGGTATCGAGATTACTTAGCGTTTTACCGTATATTTCTTTTGATTTCAGATCAATTTCATCAAAATTTTGAAGGAAGATTTCAAAATTCCCTACCTGGTCTTCGGCCCATTTATTCATCATTTGAATGTGACGGATATCTGCAAAAACATACATTGCATCAAATTCTTCAAATCCACTGTCGTAGAGACCCACAATTTCAAACTTTCTTTGATTGGGCGTTTTAGACGGATCCTCATCTTTTAAAAAGAAGGTAAAAAATTCATCCCCTACTTCCATTTGAAGCCTTCGTGCCATCAAAGAAGACAAAAGTACTTCAGTATTCAGCTCACCACTAAAGTCGGGTAACCTGCCGGCTTCCAAATACTCGCTGAATGCCTGCCAATTATAGTCTTTTCCAACACCTTTGGCAATAATACCTTCAAAAGTATCCTCTGTTCGTATGATTCCGGCCTTACTTGCTACTGCCTGAATATGTGAAATACCTTCTACAGAAGTAAATTCAGGGTAAAATTCCTGATTAACTGAAACAGGCACAACGGAAACATCAGAAACATTGTTATCGTAATTATAAATCTGGATATGGCCGTTGAAAGCAGCTACCTTTTCACGGATCTTGTGTTTTAGACCTACCCCGGTTGCAATAGCAATCAGCATCATCATAATCCCTAATGCAATTGCGGCAATGGCTATTTTTATTATTGGTGCGGATATACTAATTTTATGCTCCTTACCCCTAATAAGGCGTTTTGCTATAAAAAATTCTAAATTCAATTGATGACCTTTTTATCCGGATTCAAAAATACATTTTTATTGTGGCTTTTAATACTAACAGCATGCGGAAACCATGGAAAAGAAGCCAAGGATTCAGCTGCCCCGGACTTCCAAAAACCAGAATCCCCCATCGTTGTAGGTGCCAATGCCACTGAAACCTACCTTCCTTATCTGCGTAAAAAAAAGGTTGGTGTGGTTGCCAACCAAACCAGTATTGTTTTTAAGGATGAGAACATGGAAAACAAAGGCGATGCGAATTATACGCACCTTATAGATTCCTTGCTCGCTCTGGATATTGATATCAAAAGGGTTTTCGCGCCTGAGCATGGGTTTAGGGGCCGCGCAGATGCGGGCGAACACGTCACAGATGGAACCGACACCAAAACCGGACTTCCGATTATCTCACTTTATGGAAAAAACAGAAAACCGACCTCGGCTCAGCTGGAGGGTATAGATATTGTGGTCTTTGATATACAAGATGTGGGGGTGCGGTTTTATACATATATCGCAACCCTGCAGTTAGTTATGGAGGCCTGTGCCGAAAAAGGTATTCCGATAGTCGTTTTTGATCGCCCCAATCCGAATGGACACTATGTTGATGGGCCTACAATGGAAAATGAACATAAAGGATTTCTGGGTTTGACTAACATTCCTTTGGTTTATGGAATGACTATAGGTGAATACGCGCAAATGATAAACAAAGAAGGATGGCTGGAAAAAGGTGAGCAGGCAGATTTAACCGTAATCCCTCTTAAAAATTACACGCATGATTCGGCCTATGATATCCCTGTAAGGCCTTCACCCAACCTTCCTAACGGGGTAGCGATAAACCTGTATCCGAGCCTGGGGCTTTTTGAAGGAACCAACATTAATGCCGGTCGAGGTACGGAAAGTCAGTTTCAGCGATACGGGGCTCCATTTCTAGACAGTACGGCCTATGATTTTAGTTATGTCCCAAAAGCTAATTTTGGCTCAAAAAAACCTAAACATATGGGTAAAAAATGTTTCGGAAAGGATCTTTCTAAATTACCGAGAATGAGTGAAGTATCCTTGAAATGGATAATTGATGCCTATGAGAATACAAAGGATAAAGGATTATTCTTTAACACCAATGGCTTTACCAAACATGCCGGTACGGAAAAACTGCAACTACAAATTGAGGCCGGGGTAAATGAACAAGAGATAAAAAAAAGCTGGCAAAAAGATCTGAATAAATTCAGGGAAATTCGGAGTAAATATCTTATTTACAACTAATATCTAACCATCACTTTGCATAGTAGTGGGTTTTCTATACTTATGGAACGGTTGCTTTAGAAGTCCTGTTACGCTTCCATTTTCACTTCGGTCCGGGAATGTATCCACCCCATAAACAATTGCTTCGCGGTCCAGTTTCATAAAAGTACCAAAGATATGATCCCAGATAGAGAAGATATTTCCGTAATTGGAATCTGTATAAGGTAACCTATAATGATGATGCACCTTGTGCATGTCCGGGGATACGATCACCCAACTAAGAGCGTCGTCTACTTTTTTAGGTAAACGAATATTGGCATGGCTGAATTGAGTAGCCACAAGGGATAAAGACTGATAAAGCATAACAATACCTATTGGCGTTCCCACAATAAAAACTCCAATTAAGGTAAAGGTAAAGCGAATAAGGCTCTCCAGGGGGTGATGCCTGTTAGCCGTGGTTGTATCTACTTCATGATCTGTATGGTGTACCAAATGAATCATCCATAAAGGTTTCACCTTATGCTCAACATAATGAGCCAAATAAGCTCCTATAAAATCCAGAAGTAAAAGGCCTATCACAACATAGAGCCACAGCGGAATTTCGGGTAACCAATTTATAATGCCAAACTTATTCTCGAGTACCCAATCACTTGATTTCAATAATACAAAAGCAAGGGCAAAATTGATAATAATTGTAGTCAGTGTAAAAAAGAAATTAGGTAGTGCATGTCGCCATTTCTTATACTTGAAATTAAAGAGCGGTAAGGCGCCTTCCAGCAACCAGAAAAAAGTTATTCCTGAAATCAGAATAAGGCTTCTGTGCAAAGAGGGTATATTCTCAAAATAATTCAACACAACTTCCATAATTGTAAAGTTACTTATTTCTGTTTTAAATGGACAAGAGTATAGAGTTTACGCTTTAGAAGGACTTTTTGATAATGCCTAGGTTTTAATTCTACGCTTCATTTCCTCCACAATATTATATGCCGCAGGACATATGGATACATTCTTTAGGGTAAGATTTGAAATTTGTTGAAATTTTTTTCGATCGGTATGTGGAAACTCCCTACATGCCTTTGGCCTTACAGCATATATGGCACAATAGTTATCCTCATCCAAAAAAACACAGGGAACTTGCTTAAGCACATAATCATTGTCTTCGTCAATTCTTAAATAAGATGCTATGAATTGCTGTGGTTTTAACCGCAGGCTTTTTGCAATTCTTACAATATCGGTATTTGTAAAAAGAGGACCAGTTGTCTTACAGCAATTCGCACAATCCAGGCAATTGGTTTTATTGAATTCCGCCACATGCAACTCCTGCATTAAGTAATCTAAATCCCGCGGTGGTTTCTTTTTCAATTTCGCAAAGAACCTTTTATTTTCCGGTCGTTTTTCTTTCGCGTTCAAAGGTAATTTTCTGATTTCCTCTTCCATTTGGAATTTATTATTCAAAGATTAGTTTTTTGAGTGTTTTTACTTTCCACCTAAAAAGTTGACTTTTGCAGGTAAAATTACAAATTTAATGGGCAGGGATATTTTTGGTATGGCTCTGGTGGATTTTCAAAATGGAAACTATTCTGAAGATATTATAACCCATTCTTCACTTGGAGATGAAGACAGCATATTAATAGCCTATCTTTTCAGGGATTATAAAGCCATGCCTTCCCTTGAACAAAAAGCTTTGGATCTTTGCAAGGGCAACATTCTGGATGTAGGATGTGGAGCTGGTAGCCACAGTTTGTATTTACAGCAGATGGGGATGGAAGTTACTGCCCTGGATAAATCTGAAGGTGCCACGGTTACGGCAAAATCCCGGGGGATTAAGAATGTAGTTCACTCGGATATTTACGATTACTCTGGTACGAAATTTGATACAATTTTGTTGCTAATGAACGGGATAGGATTAGCAGAACGAATGGATGAGCTTTATCGCTTTCTAAACCATTTAAAAGAATTACTAAATCCCGAAGGACAAATATTACTGGATTCCAGTGATATTATTTATATGTTTGAAGAAGATGTTGATGGAGGTTTCTGGGTTCCTGATACCGGGAATTATTATGGTGAAGTGGAGTTTACAATGGAATATAAGGGATTAAAAAGCGATCCTTTTAATTGGTTGTATTTAGACTTCAAGCGCCTAGAAAAGGTTGCGGAAGAGCTAAATTTAAGCTGTGAACTCGTTTGTGAGGGTCCACACTTCGATTATTTAGCCCGACTTTCTTATCAGTAATAATAGAAACGCCTAATTTGCGTTGTATTCTTATTATATATTTGTCTGAGACAAAATAAATGCGCTATGAAAAAATTTAGAATTCTTATTGCTTTACTTACTGTGGGTATTTTATTAAACTGTTCCAAAGACAGTGATGACAATCCTATAGACGGCATTGATAAATCGGCCAATTTACTTGCCACGGGAGATTCTGCTAACGATATCTTATCCAATACAACTTATACAAGATTAGTAATAGAAGCGGCCTATGTTACCGGTTTCAGACCTACAACCGAGACCATGGACAATTTTCAAACCTACCTTAGAAATCGGACTTTTAAGGAAGATATTCAGGTAGTTTACAGGCAATTACCGTCACCTGAAGAGGAAACACTTACCCTGCAGGAGATTGCCGATCTTGAAAGTGAGAACAGAACAGAGTATAATGATGGCGAAACACTGGCCATATATATTTATTTTGCCGATGCCCCTTCTGATGATGATGATGAAGATGAAGGCATTGTTACCCTGGGTGCAGTTTACAGGAACACATCTATGGTAATACACGAAGTAACAGTAAAAAAATTAGCCAATCAAAGTGCCCTGATTACTACCACCGACGTGGAAACGGCTACCTTAAATCATGAATTTGGTCATTTATTCGGACTGGTAGATCTTGGAACTGCCATGGTGAATAATCATGAGGACCCTGATGCAGAAAATCATTGTGATATTGATGGCTGCCTTATGCGAGGTGAATTGGAATTTGGCGGAGGCATGATGGGTTTACTTGAAAAAAGTAAAAGCGCTAAGGGAATTGCAGTCCCCGATTTGGATGCGGAGTGTATCCTGGATCTTCAAAATAACGGCGGAAGATAATCCATACAACTTATTTAAGGTTATTTGATTCAAAGACTGAATAAACAGCAACTATGTTTTACCATAAAAAAACTCCAAAATCTATGGTATATTCAGGTATTTATGAGTTTGTAAGGATACTTTCCACTTTGGATTTTTCATTACATATTCAACGATCAAAGGAGTAACCTTTTCTCTTACACTCCACTCTGGTTGTAAATATAAAATACAATTTTTATTCACTTTCCCGGCCTGTTCTTCTGCAAAAACCAGGTCATTCCTGTTATAAACGATAACCTTAAGCTCATCCGCCTTTTCGTAAACCGCACTTACAGGCAACTTGTTTTTTTTGGGTGATAAGCAGATCCAGTCCCATTCGCCGGATAATGGATAGGCCCCGGAAGTTTCAATATGTGTATTCAGGTTTTTACTTTTTAAAGCTTCTGTCAAAGGCCCCATATCCCACATTAATGGCTCTCCACCTGTAACAACTATCGTATCCGAATATTTAGCTGCGTTGTCTACAATGCTTTTAATTGCCGTTGGCGGGTGAGTTTCAGCATTCCAGCTTTCCTTAACATCGCACCAATGGCAGCCTACATCACATCCTCCAATTCTTATAAAATAAGCAGCAGTACCTTTGTGGAAACCCTCCCCCTGAATCGTATAAAATTCTTCCATTAAGGGGAGCATACGTCCCTCGTTCACGAGTTCTAAAACCTCTTTTTCCATCATCCCGCAAAGATAACATATAGCAGGTGGTAATTTGAATGTAATTTCACGAAATAGATAAGAAATCAATTAGCCGGTGACTTCCATGAACTTTTCCGTTATGCAGGGTATTAGCTGAATAAAATCAATTTTTCACGGCAATTACATCTATTTCAACCTTTGCATTTCTGGCCAGGCCACTGGCAGCGAATGTTGTCCGGGCAGGTTTCTTTGTAAAATATTTAGTGTAGACTTCATTAAATGCAGAGAAATCATCCATTGTACTTAATATCACGGTGCACTTCACTACATTATTTAAGGTTAGTCCATGATGCTTTAGTACATCCTGAATATTTTTGATGGCCTGTTCGGTTTCGGTTTTAATTCCCGGAGTAACCATAGTTCTCGTACCGTGATCCATCCCTATTTGACCGGCAAGAAAAAAAAGATTTCCCGCTTCTACTACATCACTAAAAGGTGCACTCCTTTTCTTTTTCTCATGAGATTCATGAAAGGTAATACCTGTATCTTCCTGTGAACTAACCGTTGAACACCAGATTAATGTGAGAATCGGAATTAATTGTAAATATTTTTTCATTCGAATTAGGTTTTATTGTTGGTTAAAATTACCCTATTTTTATCAAAAATAGACCAAATGAGTACCAAAGAAGAATTCTTTGAGCATATAGAGAAGGGGTATAGCACAAAGGGTGATTTTATCATCATGGGCTCGGCTATGTTAGATGGGGAAACAGTTACCGGGGCGCATGTAAAAATTCCTTTGAAAACCTTAAACAGGCATGGACTTATAGCAGGTGCCACAGGAACCGGTAAAACTAAAACCCTTCAGGTAATAGCAGAAAACCTTTCAGATAAAGGTATCCCAGTTCTATTAATGGATTTAAAAGGTGATCTTAGCGGGATAGCCCAGCCCAGCCCGGGCCACCCAAAAATAGATGAAAGGCATGAGAAGATTGGACTACCTTTTGAACCCAAAAGTTTTCCGGTAGAAATTCTTTCGCTTTCTGAACAAGATGGGGTGAAACTTCGTGCCACTGTTTCGGAATTTGGACCCGTACTGCTTTCCCGAATTCTTGATTTATCCGAAACACAGGAGGGAATCGTAGCGGTAGTTTTTAAATATTGTGATGACAATAAACTGCCCCTATTAGACCTTAAGGATTTCAAAAAAGTTTTGCAATATGCCACCGGCTCAGGCAAAAAAGAGTTTACCAAGGAATATGGGAGAATCTCTACAAGTTCTACCGGAACTATTCTAAGGAAAATTATTGAACTCGAACAACAGGGTGCTGATTTATTTTTTGGGGAAAAATCCTTTGACGTTGATGATCTGACACGTATTGACGAAAACGGCAGAGGTTATATAAACATCGTACGTTTAACGGATATACAAGACCGACCAAAGCTTTTCAGTACATTCATGTTGAGTTTGCTGGCGGAAATATATTCCACCTTCCCTGAGCAAGGGGATAGCGATAGACCGGAGCTCATTTTCTTTATAGACGAGGCACATTTGATTTTTAAAGAAGCTTCTGATGCCTTGTTAGACCAGATAGAAAGTATCGTAAAACTAATTCGTTCCAAAGGTATTGGGCTTTATTTTGTTACCCAGAACCCTACAGATGTCCCTAATGCCGTCCTGGCCCAACTGGGTTTGAAAGTTCAGCATGCTCTGAGGGCGTTTACCGCCAGGGACAGAAAGGCCATAAAACTTACTGCGGAAAATTATCCTATATCAGATTATTATGATACGAAGGAAGTGCTTACATCATTAGGGATTGGAGAAGCGCTTATTACCGCATTAGATGAAAAAGGAAGGCCTACCCCGCTTGCAGCAACCATGTTGCGTGCCCCAATGAGTCGAATGGATATTCTCACTGATAGTGAACTGGATTCCGTTATCAAGAAATCAAAACTTGTAAGGATATATAATGATACAATTGACAGGGAAAGTGCTTACGAGATCTTAAATGAAAAAATAGAAAGGGCTGAAAGAGAAGCTGAGAAGGAAAAGCAATCTAAATCCCAAAAAACGTCTTCAAGAAGCACAACTCGACGAAGAAGTACACGACAAAATCCGGTTATTAAAGTATTAACCAGTGCTACCTTTATTCGGGGCGTCCTGGGAGTGTTAAAAAAAGTGATTCGATAGTATATGAAAAACCTCCAGTTAATATCCCTTTTACTAATTACCCTGATCTTTGTCCATTGTAAAAAGGAGAAAGATCCCAACTTTTTGATTACTAATTCACAAGTTGGAAAACTAATGCGAACCAGTCCTGTAACTGAACTGGAAAGTATTTACAGCAATGATTCAATAGTCAGGGATACAGCGCAGCCTGCTCTGGTATCTAATTCTAATACCATAAAAATCTATGAAAAAGGAGGGCAGCAATTACTAACCTTAACACCCAATGCAGATAGTATTCCAAAAATTGGAATAATTCGCGTATTAGATCCCAGGTTCAAAACAGAACAAAATATAGGACTGGAAAGTACCTTTAAGGAAATAAACGATACATACGCCATCAAGAAAATAGTAACCTCATTAAATAACGTAATTATATTTATTGAGGATAGTGATGTGTATTTCACAATAGACAAGGAAGAATTACCGGCAAGTCTGCGATATGATACGAGTCTTAATATTGAAGAAGTTCAAATTCCAGATGAGGCTAAAATAAAATACCTGATGGTTGGTTGGGATTAAAGAATACTATGGTCCAAATTCTTTAAATTAATTATGTTGTGAATTGAAAATTAAATTGTGTTTCCCTTTCGTGGGATGATTCATGAAAAACCTGGTAAATCGTATTTTTGCACGGGCTTATGGGGTCTATTTTAATATCCTTGCCCTATTTTCTAAAAAACTGGCTGGAGAAAAGGCCATTACGCTGTTCAGTTCTCCCCGCAAAGGCAAAGTGCTACCCATACAAGCTTCCTTCCTAAAAACAGCTACCAACAAGAGGATTGAAGTAGGTGGAAAGCAGATTCAGACGTATTGCTGGAAGGGAACAAAAGAAACTGTTTTATTGCTTCACGGTTGGGAGAGTAACTCTTTTCGCTGGCGGAACCTCATCAGGAGTCTTAGGGATGAAGATTATACTGTTGCTGCTTTTGATGCACCCGCGCATGGTAATTCTTCCGGTGGAATTTTTAATGTACCATTGTATGCGGAATGCACGTATCATGTGGTTAAACATTATAATCCTACCCATATAATCGGGCATTCAGTTGGCGGGATGACAGCCATTTACCATCAGTATATTTATCCTCATAATTCCATTTATAAGATGGTCACCATCGGCTCACCCTCTGAATTATATGAACTTATGGAGCACTATCAGCATCTTGTGGGCTTCAACAATAATGTACTAAAAGCTTTAGACGCTTATTTTCAGGCTCATTTTGGATATGGACTTCGGGATTTTTCCACATCCCGTTTTGTTCGGGAGCTAGGTATTGAAGGATTACTGGTCCACGACATAGAAGATCCTATAACCCCCTATCACAATTCGGAAAAGGTGCATGCAAACTGGACAAATAGCAAGCTAATTAGTACACGGGGATTGGGTCATTCCATGCATCAGGAAGGGGTAAATAATCAAATTATAGATTTTTTGAAATCAAAGAAAAGGGCTAATTTTAGCGCTTAAACACTTCCTATGTCAACTATTTCACCATTTCACATCGCTATTCCCGTGCATAACCTTGACGAATGCAGAACATTTTACAGGGAAGTCCTGAAGTGTGAAGAAGGAAGAAGCAGCGACCATTGGGTTGACTTTAATCTTTTTGGTCACCAATTGGTCATTCATTACAAACCAAAGTCTGCTGAAGCCTTACATTCCAATCCGGTAGATGGTAAAGATGTTCCTGTACCTCACTATGGCGTAGTGCTTCCTTGGGATACATTTCACAATTTTGCCGGGGAGTTGAAAGATAAGGGAATATCTTTTGTTATAGAGCCCTATATCCGGTTTGAAGGTCAGGTTGGGGAACAGGCTACCATGTTCTTTTTAGATCCCGCTGGAAATGCCCTGGAATTCAAAGCCTTTAAAGATATGGGACAGTTGTTTGCCAATTAATCCTGAATTGCTAAGTCTTTTTTTTATATCTGTACCAGAACCAAATGATAACAGCATATATTACCCCAAAAATTACCCCTTCTTTTAATTCACTAAAAATAGCTTCTGTGGAATAGTCTTTTTCAAGAATACAGGAAAATAATGTATAGAAAAAAATGGCAGCCAGTACCTGGCTTGTAAATTTCTTTTTATCCATGATAGTTTTATTTATTGAGACCAGGCTGTTGGTTTCCTGTCCCATCGGTGTTTGCGTAGTGCTTTATGGAGCTCTTTGGGCAATCCCTGACCATCACTTGTCCCAACATTTGCCAATACATTTCTTTGTTTGCGCATGCCGGGGATTACGGTGCTGACATCTTCATTCATCAAAATAAAACGCAAAGCCATTTCCGCCATGGTCATTCCTTCGGGAACAAGGGGACGTAGTAAATCTGCCTTATCAGAACTGCTATTTAAATTTTCAGGAACGAAGTATGTGCCACGCCAATCGCCTTCCGGAAAAATAGTTTCCCTTGTAATATTACCAGTTAGCGTACCCTCATCAAAAGGAACTCTTGCAATCACGGCAATATCAAGTTCTTTACATAGTGGAAATAAAACGTCTTCCGGGGCCTGGTCAAAAATATTATAAATTACCTGCACGGCATCAATCAATCCAGTCTCCAAAGCAGCTATACCGTTCTCCGGCTCCCATCTGTTTACGCTGATTCCCATAGCGGCTATTTTGCCCGACTTTTTTAAATCTTCTACTGCCCTTTTCCACTCTTCCCTTTCAGTCCAACCATCGTCCCAGGTGTGAAATTGCATCAGATCTATCTGTTCTACACCTAAATTTTTCAATGTTTTATGCGTATAATCAAAAACATGTGACGTAGGGTAAGACTCCTCGAATAAATATTCGGGTTTCGCCGGCCATTTAAAGTTTTTCGGAGGAATTTTACTTGCTGTATAAAGTTTGGTTTGTTTATATCGGCGAAGGAGCTGACCAAGTAATTTCTCACTATGCCCCTCCCCATAGCCCCATGCAGTATCAAAAAAATTAATGCCATTTTCAACAGCTAGATCTAGTGATTTTGCAGAATGGAAATCATCAGATTCCTTCCAACTCCCCATACCCCACATTCCATAACCAACCTCACTAACCTTCCAGCTTGTGTGTCCAAATATTCTATAGTTCATCAGGTCAATATTTAACTCTTAAATATAAGGTTTTAGAAGAATATTATCCTGCACTTCATAAAAAAACGAGCTATATAATTTTATACAACAGTAAGTGCCTATCTACCTTCAAGAATGGGTAAACGTACTATTCAGAACCGTCGTTAACTTTGCGATACCTGTCTTTAAGGTCCTTCATCATATCCCGATAAATTATCTTTACCTTTTCATTGGGTGATTGGCAGAGGTATATACGGGTTCCATTTTCCCTGAAATAGGGATCATTAATGACCTTTTTAAGCTCTACTTCCTCGAAATAAGTTGGCAGGAGGCTATCCGGATTGGTAGTGTTACCCAAATCTGAATGAACATAAATTACGTAATCCTTACTAATGCTTTCCGGTGACCAGAAAACGAAACTGGCATTAGGGGAAATAGGTTGAGGAATATTGTGTTTCTTCCCATAAAACATAATGGCCCCGGCCTGTCCGTAATGATAGCAGTAAATATGGCAATTGTCGCGATTTTCCTCGCCCAGGTCCAGATAGATATCACTTACAGCCTCCCCTATTGCTTTCCACCCGGTCATGTCTGCCATATCCTGAGGCAGGTCGTGCTGTTGTCCATCTTCCCATCTGAAAGCTCCTTTGTTAAATGCTTTCTCAAAAGTATTAAAAGGAATACCATCAAATGGCAGTGAAAAATATAACCCCATCGCCATGAAAGTTACCAATAGTACAAATATCATATTCCTATATCGAACAATATACTTTTGGACAAAATATGCCCCAAAAACAAACAAGATGGGATATATCCCCAGGGTATAATAAGCCTTTCCGCTCCCAGCCAGCAGAAGTACAATAAGTACTATATAGGCAAATGCAAAAATGCGATACTGTTTTTCCTTTTTATTAAAAAGCAAAATGAGTAACGCACCTATCCAAATCAACAAAGCCTGGGCATTCATCAATAATTGCTCTATGATAAATCCCAAAGGCTCAACATGCACGAGTTGCGTGCGCCGTAACTCCTCCATATGCTGCAAGAGAGGCCAATTATTTTCATATTGCCAGTAAAGATTTGGCGATATAATTATCAATGCAATTATTATGGCCAAAAGAAAATATTTCGATGAATATAGTTTTCGATATTGCGTAAACAGCATTGCAAGGCCGAAGGAAGTATAAAGAAAAACGATAGAATATTTGTTGAGAAAACCAAGACCGAATACCAACCCTATCCACAACCACATTTTCGTATCTCCGCTGGAGATCAGTTTATAAAAGAGATAGCCCGATAATAGCCAATAGAAATGGTTAAAAGATACGGGTTGAAAAAGTGTATTTACATGTAAATAAGCCGGTGAGAAAATATAGGCAAGGCAGGCCAGGGCAATGGCAATTTTCTTTCCCCCTAAGTCCCGGGTAAACATCCCAATTAGAATCACATTGATTGCACCAACCAGAAAAGGGAAGAAACGAAGTCCAAATATGGTATTCCCGAATATTGTGGTAGCTATCTTTCCAATAATTGCAATTGAGGGCGGTACCGCGACATATCCCCAGGCGAGGTGCTCACTTAAAGCGTAGTATAAATAGGCATCCCTATGCAGCTCGTAGTTGTCAAAAGTAGCTAAATGCACCATTAACTTTAGTAAAGCCAGGACAAGGATCATTATCCCTGTAGAAGAGATCCAAAATTTTAACTTGCTCACTGTCACGAAAAAACTTTTTCTAAAAATCTATGTCAAAAAATTATACTGTTATTGCTATCAGGGATAGATCCAACTGTTCAGATCAGCTCCGGGGGGAGCACTTTCCGCGATGCGTTTCATTATTTTTGGAACATACATACTGTTGTATCTAAGCCTGGAAATATGATTAGGTTCCTCCGGATTCCCATTCCAGCAATGCTCGGCTCTGTCTCCGTATAAAACCTCCCCTTCGTAATAAGGATCTGAAGTATTTTCCAGGAAATCCTCCATTTTGTATACCGCATTGTTTAAATAATAATTATCCATATCACCACAATAGATATGTATTTTACCTTTTAACTTGTCGCCGAGTTTATCCCAGTCCCTCTCCAGTATATAGCGCAGGTCATAATTCTCTTTCCAGTAATTTGCTACCTCAGGATTGATTATTCCGGTTCTTTTGTCCCATATTCGCTCAGGATAGCCCTCATCACCCTGAGGGGAATAGGTTGCCTCCCAAATATCCCATTGCTGACCGGAGCGGGATTTATCGCCCAAAACAAGTTCTAAATGATTTTCGTCACGCACTGTAGATTGAATATGACCTAAATAGTCCCTATGCGCGGGAACTTCAAGCATTTTATGATCACTTTTGTAATAATAAGCATTCTCATCCTCATAGATATTGGTAAGGACATAAGAACTAAAATCAATCGGGTCCGGACAAGCTGCAAAACACCCGTTATATTCTTCCGGATATTTGACTTGCACCGCCAATGCCTCCCAACCTCCCGTTGAGCCTCCGTATAAAAAACGGGACCAGCCTTCGCCCAAGCCCCTGAATTCTTTTTCAATATAAGGTATAAGCTCATGGGTGATAGCGTCGCCATAAGGACCCTGGCTAGCAGAATTCACGGCATACGAATCGTCATAATAAGGCGTAGGGTGTTGAATTTCAATGATCAGGAATCTTGGAAAATCGGGTTCATTCCATCTTTTATAGAAATTATATGCTTCCTGTTGCTGTATAATATTATAGCCTGAAACCTTAAAGCGTTCTGCATAATCCGGTTCAAGGTTGGGGTCCGGAGGAACCGTTCTGAAGCCGCCAAAATCACTTGGAAAATGCCCGTGGAATATCATAAGTGGATACTTTGCCTCCGGATGTTCTTTAAATCCTTTGGGGAGAAGAATATGAGCCCCTAAATAAATGTCCCTCCCCCAAAACTCTGAGAGCTTTTCGGACCGCATCTTTATGTGTTTTATCCATTCCGTATCTTGCGGTTCTTCTATCGGTGGAATAATCTCGTCCATCACAATACTTATCTCCTGGCTGCCCTTAGCCGTAATGTTCACCTTTATGGGTTTGCTATACAAATTTCCGGGTGATCGGTTCCACTGTTGTCCTTCCCCATTGTCCATAGGCAACTTTACTGTATGACCAGTGCTTAAATTGAAGGTCTCATAGACATGTAATAAAGCTTGTGCCCAATATTCCCCGGGAGGTAGTTCTGCTAAACTGGCGTATGGAAATCCATGTCTTGAAGCATCAAAAGATTCTTCGGCATTAGGTGTCATTCCTTCTACATTCATCCCAAATATAACCTGGGTATTAAGTCCGCTATTTATCTGAAAACGAGGTTCTTTTTCATCATTTGTGGAGAGCATGAGCAGTAAACGGCCATCTTGTGCTTTGGTACTGATTTTATCAGAAAAAGAAACTTTAACGGTGATATCTGACAATTTTTTTTCAGAGGATTGGCATCCAGACAAACAAATAATCAGAAAACTAAGGAGAATAAGAGGTTTGAACATAGAAGTTGGATTTGCGATAAAAGGTACTCATTTATCACAAATCATCACATATGGAAACCAAATATTCTTGTTATTTAAATTAAGTGCCAGGGCTAGCTTTTCTCGGCTCTTCGTTTACGGGCCAAAAGTGTATTCTGCAAAAGCATGGCAATAGTCATGGGGCCAACACCCCCCGGAACCGGTGTAATATAGGACGCCTTTTTACTAACGGCGTCAAAATCCACATCACCCGTTAAATAATACCCTCTCTCTTTGCTATCATCGGGAACCCTTGTAATCCCAACATCAATAATTACGGCCCCCTCTTGGACCATATCCTCTGTAAGAAATCCGGGTACTCCCAAAGCTGAAACAATAATATCGGCCTGTAATGTCAGCGCTTTAATATCCCTGGTCCTGCTATGTGTTAGGGTCACTGTGGCATTTGCAAATTTGCCTTTCTGACTGAGTAAAATACTAATGGGCCTCCCCACGATATGACTCCTGCCGATAATCACAGCATGTTTCCCCTCGATATCTATTTCATACCTTCTCAATAATTCCATGATACCAAATGGTGTAGCAGGAATAAATGATTCCATATCCAAAGCCATCTTCCCAAAATTCGCGGGATGAAAACCATCCACATCCTTATCCGGGTCTACAGCGAGCAGAACCTTCTGTTCATCAATATGTTTGGGCAATGGTAGTTGAACGATATACCCGTCAATATCGGGGTTATCGTTTAGTTCTTTTACGAGTTTTAATAATTCTTCTTCAGATGTATCTTCAGGCAAATGTTTAAGCGTAGATTCAAAACCTATTCGTTTACATGAGCGTACCTTGCTCCCAACATAAGTAAGACTGGCACCATCATTCCCAACGAGGACTGCAGCCAAATGAGGTACCTTTTCTCCCCGTATTTTCATTTTGTCCACCTCAGCGGTTATTTCGTCTTTAATCTGATTTGCAATTTCTTTTCCGTTGAGAAGGGTCATTTTGTGTATAATTATTGATTTTAAAATCAGTTATTTCATATTCTGCATCATCTGCATCATCTTCTTGCCACCGCCACCTTGCATCATTTTCATCATTTTGCTCATTTGATCAAATTGCTTTAGCAGTTGATTCACCTCTTGTATGGTTCTTCCGCTCCCTTTAGCGATTCGTTTTTTCCTGCTGGCATCAAGCTTGGATGGATTTGATCTTTCATCCGGGGTCATAGAGTGTATAATAGCTTCCACATGTTTAAATGCATCATCATCTATATCCATTCCTTTAAGGGCCTTTCCGGCTCCCGGTAACATCCCCATCAGGTCCTTCATGCTACCCATCTTCTTAATTTGCTGAATCTGTTTCAGGAAGTCATCAAAACCAAATTTATTTTTAGCGATTTTTTTCTGAATTTTCCGTGCTTCTACTTCATCAAATTGTTCCTGTGCACGTTCAACAAGGGAAATAACATCCCCCATTCCCAAGATGCGATCGGCCATTCGGGCAGGGTGGAAAACGTCTATGGCGTCCATTTTCTCACCTGTGCCAATAAATTTAATTGGTTTATCGACTACAGATTTAATGGAAATGGCTGCACCACCGCGCGTATCCCCATCCAGCTTAGTCAGGATAACCCCCTCAAAATTTAGCACATCATTAAAGGCCTTTGCCGTATTTACAGCGTCCTGTCCGGTCATGGAATCTACAACAAAGAGGGTTTCCTGCGGATTAACTGCATTGCGAATATTGGCAATTTCTGTCATCATTTGCTCATCCACCGCCAGGCGTCCTGCGGTATCAATTATTACCACATTGAAACCATTGCCTTTAGCATAATCTACCCCGGCTTTGGCCAGCGCAACCGGATCAGAATTTTCCTTATCGGAAAAAACTTCTACCCCAATCTGGTCACCCACAATATTCAACTGATCAATAGCTGCCGGTCTGTAGACATCACAGGCTACCAATAATGGATTTTTAGATTTTTTCTGTTTTAAATAATTGGCAAGTTTACCCGAGAAAGTAGTTTTACCGGATCCTTGAAGACCTGACATGAGAATAACCGATGGATTTGCGGAAAGATTAATACCTTCTGCATCTCCTCCCATTAATTGGGTTAGTTCATCCTTTACAATTTTGACCATTAACTGGCCGGGTTGCAAAGAGGTCAAAACATTTTGTCCAAGGGCTTTTTCTCTTACTCTATTGGTAAATTCTTTGGCAATTTTAAAATTAACATCGGCATCCAATAAAGCCCTTCTTACTTCTTTCGTAGTCTCAGCTACGTTAATTTCTGTAATCTGGCCATGTCCTTTGAGGACATGCAATGCCTTATCCAGCTTATCACTTAAGTTATCAAACATCTTTTTATGTCAATTATGTAGAAATGCAAATTTAATAATAACAATGGGATGATGGAAGACTGTAGAAAGAAATATAAAATAGAAAAGGATAACTTCAATTAGAAGTTATCCTTTTCAACAAAATAGGGGGGCAAATAAGGTATTTTAAATATTTTTCCCGCTCCCGATAGCTTCTCCTTCGTAATACTATGGAGAAGGAGCTATCGGGATGCATGATCTACTGCTTTTCAAAAACCAGGGTACTGATTATTTCAGTCGTTCCAGCCTCGCCTTCACTAACATGCATTAGTTCTATTCGATCATTAGTGATGGATACCAATTTCCAGTCATCTGTAAGTTCGTTCAGAAGATCTACATCTCCGAAATTCAGGTATACTTTAAGTTTTCCTTCATAATTTCTTAGGACTCTCCACAGACCAGGATAGGTAGCACCAGTTTCAGACAGCGTAGTGGATATTAGGTGATTAGCCATAAAGTTGAATGTATAACCCATATAATTCTCGGTTCCATTCATATCGCCGTTTTCATAAAGGGCAACTATCCAATCTCCGCCCATCATTATGTTTCTAATCTCAGGAACATCACCATCATTAGTATCATCACATACTCTTTGAAGGACAAGCTCGTAACCAATTTCTTCAACCTTAAACTTCAATCGATCGTGCCTTAAGTCAGATAATGGCCATTGAAAGCTCACTTCTGGTTCAGATCCTATGGTAATAGCCATCACAAGTCTACCTTGCTCATTAGCGGTTATTACCCATGTTCCTTCAGATGTATTCTGACCATTACCTAAGGTTACAATACCTTCCGGTAAGAAGTTAAACTCATAACCAAATAATCTGTCAACTTCTTCTCCCTGGTATTTTACCTTCTTAATTACCCAGCTGCATTCTTTTAAGATTTCTCTTAAGGTATCAGGTTCAGTATCAAAAAGATCACAAACACTTTTCATTATAATCCTGTTTCCACCTTCAGCATATAGCTTAATCTTACCTTCTCCTAATTCGTATACAATCCATTCAAGGTTAAAATCAACCAATACATCAAATGCGAGATTAATAAGCACCCCATGATCTGTTTGACGTGTACTCCAGGTACCTGTTAAATCATTACCCATTCTATCCTTAACAGTTACCGCACCATCTTCTGTAAAGTTCATTAAGTATTCGAAGTACTGATCTGACTGATTAATCTCATCTCTGATAACTTCATGAATTAACCAAGGACATTCTACCAACAGACTTTCCAATCTTTCCTGTGTAAAATCATCATCGTTATAATCATCATCATCATCTTCGTCACATGCCTCTTTAGCCATTTCAATTGCATTCGCCAATTCAGCATTACTTCTTACTTCCATCTTTGTACCATCATAAAGTTCCATGGTAACAGGAAAATCTATGCTGATTAAGTCGTTCTCATCCAATCCTGCAAAAAACATTCTAAGGTCTTTGTCAGATTCCACAGTTACAGTACCTGTTTCAACCTCATTGGCATCAAAAGTGTACAGGGTAATAGGGTATACAAAATCAATACATTCTATATCATCATCTTTTCCTCCTTCAATACATTCCGCAGCTAATTCCCGAAGGTCCCCTATTCCGTTTATTTCAATAACGGTATAATCAGCAAGGGTTATAACGACAGGAAAAATTATCTCCAGAAGATCTTCATCATCTTCCAATTCATCAAATATTTCTTCAATTATATAAAGGCCATCTTCAGATTCAATTGTAATCTCAATGCCATTTGCTTTAACGGTATAAGGAAATTCAATTGCGAAGCAACTTGCACCATCAACAATATTATCAAAAGATCCGTCTTTGGCGGCGGTATTTTCAATAAGCTTGGCGGTAGAAGAGCTTGCAACTATAGTTTCCTGCTCATCGGGTTGTGGTAATTCTTCAAAAGCTTCCTGACAGGCATTAAACGAAAATGCCATTACAAGTAGTAAAGTTTGAAGCGAATACTTAATAAACTTTTTCATAACGATTTGGATTTTTTGTTGTTCGTACAACTCTAAAACAATTACTTTTTGAAATACCCTACTCTTTTTTTAATTTTTTTTAAAATATCTTTGAATCAGAACCAACGATAAGAACTCTATAAATTATGGACAATGTATGTGAGGAGGAAGTGTTCAGCCACCTCTTCAAAACTAATTCCAAAACGGTTTTTAACTATATATATTATAAATTCGGAAACGAGGAGAAAGCCTATGATGTTGTCCAGGAAGCCTTTGTTAAACTATGGGAGAATTGTAAAAAAGTTAGTCCGGAAAAAGCAAAGTCCTATGTTTATACGGTGGCAAATAATCTTTACCTGAATGTCATCAAAGCCGAGAAGGTTCGATTAAAATATGCTGATCGCTCAAACATAACCTCCAATGAGACCCCTGAATTCCTGATGGAAGAACAGGAGTACAAGCAAAAGCTCGATAATGCCCTAAACAGTCTTCCGGAAAATCAGCGGACAACCTTTTTATTAAATCGAATCGATGGTAAAAAATATGCTGAAATAGCAGAGATGGAAGGTGTAAGTGTAAAGGCGATTGAAAAACGTATGCATTTGGCTTTAAAGGCCCTCAGAAGTCAGATTGATGGTATTTAATACACATGACCGGGAGTTGAGAAGGGAACATAGTGTAATATTTTTATCTGTAAGGGTAGGGTTTTTTTAGTATTAATTGTTTTAATGGTATAAAGCTGGAAATCATGCAAGAAAATTACTTAGCGAAATGGCTGAATAACGACCTCTCCGAGGAAGAACTCGCAGTATTTAAAAATTCTGATGAGTATGCTTCTTATGAGAAGTTAATCAAGGTCAGTGGTTCTTTGGAAGCGCCGGATTTTGATGTCGATAAGGCTTTGGATGATTTCAAAAACACTAATCTTACTAAAGATACCAAAGTAATACGAATGAGTCCGATGAAAAAGTTATGGCGCATTGCTGCTGCTATTGCAGTTATTTTTGTAGTGTCATATCTTTATGTCTCCACTTTAGACGAATCGGTTTCTACACAATATGCCGAACGTAGTGAAGTAATTCTTCCCGATAATTCTGAAATAATTTTAAATGCCGATTCGAGGATAACCTATAGTGAGAAGAATTGGGATAAGGAACGGAAGATAGCTTTGGAAGGCGAAGCTTTCTTCAAAGTTGCCAAAGGGCAGAAATTTACAGTAGCCACCGCCGATGGTTTGGTAACTGTTTTGGGCACACAATTTAATGTTGAAAATAGAAAAGGTTTCTTTGAAGTAACATGCTATGAAGGTTTAGTTAGTGTTACTTATAATGATAAAACAACAAAACTTCCCGCTGGTAACTCATTTATAGTATTTAACGGAAATGTCGTTGAGCGTGAAACGCCTGCAAACACTACTCCTTCCTGGATGAGTTTCGAAAGTACTTTTAAGAGTATTCCATTAAACTATGTACTGGATGAACTTGAAAGACAATACGATATTGAGGTTGAGACTCAAAATGTTAAACTGGATCAATTATTTACTGGCTCCTTTAGCAACACAAACCTAAATTTAGCGTTACAGAGTATTAGTACTCCTTCTCAGATGAAATTCAAACAAGAAGGGAACAATGTGCTATTTTATGCTGAAAACGCGCCACAATAGTATACTTCTTTTTTGCCTGATCATACTATTTGCCCTCTTTACAGGTAGGGCACAGGTAGATTCTGTTCCTGAAAATATTAGCCTTGTTGCCTACATAAGTCAATTGGAGAAAGATTTTGACGTAAAATTTTCCTATGTTGACGAAGACCTGCAGCCCTTAATAGTAACTCGTTCTACCGAAAGCAAGCTCGAGGATATATTGAATGATCTACAGGATCAGACCCAATTGATCATTAAAAAGTTAAATCAACGCTATTATACACTTTCAAAAAGCAGTACGGTAGACATATGTGCTTTTGTTCTGGACAATTACAACGAAAATACTGCTACGGGAGCATCAATTGAGGTATTAGGTAGCAGCATTTCCACAGTAACGGATATAAACGGACGATTTGTATTAGAAAATATCCCGCGAAAGGCATCTATCCGAATAAGGCATATTGGTTATAAACCCAAATACATTACCGCTGAAGAACTGGTAAGCAAAAACCCCTGCAAGACATTATTATTAAGCTTAAACTACCAGCAACTGGATGAAGTTGTGATTTTTAAATTTCTTACAACGGGTCTTACCAAACAAACAGATGGCAGCATTACCCTAAATACGGAAGAATTTGGTATTCTACCCGGGCTTATAGAGCCGGATGTTCTGCAAACGGTACAAGCCCTTCCGGGTATAAAGAGTATTGATGAAACCGTATCTGATATCAATATAAGAGGAGGCACAAACGATCAAAACCTTATTCTCTGGGATGATATCAAAATGTATCAGTCAGGTCATTTCTTTGGCTTAATTTCAGCATTTAACCCCTATTTAATTGAACATGTTACCATAATAAAAGATGGGACCAGTGCCGAATATGGTGACGGAGTAAGTGGAATTATCAATATGAGGTCCAAAGACGAAATTGAAGGTAACTTCTTTGGGGGTGCTGGTTTTAATTTGATTAGCGGAGATATCTATGGACAGATCCCGATCACAAACAAGTTGGCTCTGCAGGTTTCAGCCAGACGTTCATTTACAGATTTAATAACTACACCAACTTATAAACAGTTTGTAAAAAGAGCTTTTCAGGATACGGATATTGAAGGCGGATCAAATCCTGGTGGGGATGCTGATGTTAACCAGGACGAAAGGTTCTATTTCTATGATTTTACGGCCAAGGTCTTGTATGATATAAATAGTCAGCACAAAGCTCGATTTAGTTTTATAAATATCAACAACAACCTGGACTATACCGAAACGGGATTAAATTCAGCCCGAACGGACCAAAGCAAGCTGAATCAAACCAATATTTCCTTTGGTGGGACTTTAGAAAGCAGTTGGTCAGAAAGATTCTCAACTAAATTGAATGCTTACTATTCCCAGTATAATCTGGATTCTGAAAACAGAATAAATAATGGTCAGCAAATCCTTGATCAAAAAAATGAAGTTATAGAGACTGCGGTAAAACTTAATACCAATTATCAGATTACTTCTAATATAAACTGGCTCAATGGGTATCAATTTTCAGAAGTAGGAATTACCAATTTCACAGACGTGACCCAACCACCTTACGAGAGCAACATCAAAGGTGTCATAAGAACTAATGCACTGTATAGTGAAATTTCCTATACCTCTCCTAATAAACGATTAATTGCCAGAGGCGGGGGCCGCCTGAATTACATTGTCAATGTGCAATATTTTGATGAGCTAATAGTTGAACCCCGTTTAAACCTCAGCTATTCCCTATTCCCTAATCTGCAACTAGAAGTTAAAGGGGAGTTTAAGAATCAGACAACCAATCAAATAATTGATTTGGAACAAAATTTTCTGGGAATAGAAAAAAGGCGCTGGATGTTATCCAATAACAAAAATGATACAATTCCGGGAAATCCTAATTTACCCATTGTAAAAAGCAAACAAGGTTCTGTGGGAATAAATTATGACAAAGGACAATGGTTTGTTGGCCTGGAAGGGTATTATAAAGAAGTAAATGGCATCAGTACAATTACACAAGGATTTCAGAACCAAAACCAGTTTAATGGTGAAATTGGAAAGTATGATGTAAAAGGACTGGAATTTTTGATAAACCACAAAAATGCCAATTTTAGTACCTGGCTGAGTTATGCCTACAACTTAAATAACTACACTTTTGAGGACATCGTGCCGAATGTTTTCCCAAATAATCTGGACATACGCCATACACTAACCTTTGCAAGCACCTATACTTACGAAAAATTTAAAATTGGGATAGGCATTAATTACAGAACCGGAAAACCCTTTACAAAGCCACTTGAAGGAGCAGAAGGTATAGATTTTACCACTTTCCCCGTTTCAATAGTTTATCAGGAACCCAACAGCAGCAGACTCCCGGAATACTTAAGGGCTGATGCATCTGCTATTTACAATTTTAATATTTCCAATAGGGTTAAGGCTACTGCAGGTGTTTCTGTCTTAAATATTTTCAACAAGGAAAATATCCTGAATACCTACTACAGACTCAATGACCAGAACGAAATAGTAACCATAGAAAGCGTTTCCCTGGGTTTCACTCCCAATTTGAGTTTTAGAATTCGCTTTTAACTTTTATTAAGTCGGGATATTACCAAAACATGAGGAAATGTGATTGCTGCCAGGAATGAGAATAAGAAAGGAATAAATCCCTCACTGCTTCCATCAATAAAAAGAAACAAAATCACAAGTGTAATTACCGACGCCAACCAATAAATCAGAGATGATCTCACATATTTTATAAAGTGCTTTTTGGACAAATCACCATACAAGTAAGTAATCTGGTCTCCAAGAGATGGGATAGCGTGCCATAGGATAAAAAATATTGCGAAAGCCCAAAGCAGAGAAGCGGTATTAAAAACAATGAAGAACACAAGTAAATAAAATAATTCAAGAAGAATATTAGCCGTATTTTGTTTATATTTTGTTAGATATAATACTACAAGGATAAAAAAGGATATTCCCAATATTATCTGGTAATATCCACTGTCAATATAGATTCCAATGATGTCGAAAATAATATCACTCACCTCTGTATGATGAGCTGCAAACAGCAGAAAAAGGATAACAAGTCCGTAAACAGTAAAAAAGAAGATTAAGAAAAGTGGATTACCCCTTATTTTTGAGATCCAATGCTGTTCACCAAAATGGTATGCACTGAAAAGAATAAATAAACCCAATGCAATGCTTGGGAGCAGATAAAACAAACCGGCTACGCCAAGAACAAAAAAGATATAATAGGCAAGTATTCTTAAAAAATCATAGGGTTTAGCTTTCTTTTTAGCTTCAACCTGCAGCAATTTGATGTCATTAGCACCATGAAGCATTCCAAAGGAAAGGATAAGAATATAAGCAAGTAAATTTTCTACTGCATGCTCAAAATATACCGCCAGCCAGAGTGAAAAAAAGGTGGCAATAAGCATTGCACCTTGCAACTTCGTAAAATCTGCCTCTTTGTTTTGCATATTCTTTAAAATTGTTTAATTATTTTAACATATTATTAAACGTTTAATGTTCAACTTTTAATTAGATTTGCTAAACAAAATTAACTAAATATATTCAGATGGAAAATTTTTTACTGACATTCCCGATGATTGCCAAATTAGCTACCAATGATTATGTTGGCTTTACCTTTTTTGTAGGTTGTATGGCTATGATGGCTGCATCAGCCTTTTTCTTTTTGTCAATGAACAGCTTTGACAAAAAATGGAGAACTTCAATCCTTGTTTCAGGATTAATTACCTTTATCGCTGCAGTGCACTACTGGTACATGCGTGATTATTGGGCAGATTTTGGAGAATCACCTACATTCTTTCGTTATGTAGACTGGATCCTTACAGTGCCTTTGATGTGTGTTGAATTCTTTTTGATCCTGAAAGTTGCAGGGGCTAAAAGGTCTCTTATGTGGAGGCTTATTATTCTTTCTGTAATCATGCTCGTAACAGGATATTTAGGAGAAGCAGTATACAGAGATGCCGCCTGGTTATGGGGTCTTATCTCCGGTATCGCCTACTTTATAATCGTATATGAAATATGGTTAGGCACCGCCAAAAAGCTCGCCGTAAAAGCAGGAGGTCCTGTATTAAAGGCTCACAAAATGCTGTGCTGGTTTGTCCTTGTAGGATGGGCAATATACCCCTTAGGATATATGGCTGGAACACCGGGATGGTATGAAGGTATCTTTGGTGGACTTTCTATGGACGTTGTATACAATATAGGAGATGCTATTAATAAAATAGGTTTCGGCTTAGTAGTATACAATCTTGCAGTAGTTGCCTCTTCGGAGAAAGCTTAAAAGAAAAAAACTTTAATAGAGGTGTGATAAGCACATTTAAAAGACCGTCTGTATGGCGGTCTTTTTACATTCTTAGAGGTACTTCTATGCCCAATAGCTGAAAAGCGGATTTAATAACTTCTCCTACCTTCTTCGCCAGCTGCACTCTAAACACCCTTATCTTTTCCTCAGGTTCTCCCAAAATAGAGACCTGTTGATAAAATGAATTGAATTCCTTCACCAGATCGTATGTATAGTTTGCAATTAAGGCAGGGCTGTAATTTTCAGCGGCAAGTTTTACCGTTTCGGGATAGCTTTCTAATAGTTTTATGATTTCCTTTTCCTTCGGATGCAATGCAATTCCATCCGCTTGTTTGTCAGTAAGATGTTTAGTGCCCAGGTCTGCTTTCCGAAGAATTGACTGAATCCTGGCATACGTATATTGAATAAAAGGTCCCGTATTCCCCTGAAAATCCACCGATTCTTCAGGATTAAATAATATTCGTTTTTTAGGGTCTACTTTTAAGATATAATACTTTAATGCTCCCAGGCCAATGATGCGATATAGTTTTTGCCTTTCTTCTTCAGAATAACCATCCAGTTTCCCTAATTCCTGTGAGATTTTTGCAGCGGTGTTCGTCATCTCGTCAATCAGGTCATCAGCATCCACCACAGTTCCTTCCCTGCTTTTCATTTTGCCTTCAGGCAAATCTACCATCCCGTAACTCAGATGGTATAAGTGTTGCGCCCAGGAATATCCAAGTTTCTTTAGGATTAGAAATAATACCTTAAAGTGATAATCCTGTTCATTACCAACTGTATATACCATCCCACCAATATCCGGAAAATCCTTTACCCGCTGAATAGCTGTTCCAATATCCTGTGTCATATAGACTGCTGTGCCGTCTGCCCTTAGAACTATTTTCTCATCAAGACCTTCCTCTGTGAGGTCTATCCATACGCTTCCATCTTCTTTTCTGTAAAATATTCCATTAGCTATTCCTTCGGCAATTACATCCTTCCCCAACAAATACGTTTCACTCTCGTAATAAAGTTTATCAAAGTTTACGCCCAAATTTGCATAGGTCTCATCAAAACCTTTATAAACCCAGCCGTTCATTTTCTTCCATAGCTCAACTACCTCAGCATCTCCTGCCTCCCATTTACGAAGCATTTCCTGGGCTTTTAAAAGCATTGGAGCTTCGCGTTCGGCCGTAGCTTTATCCTTACCTTCTTCGATAAGTTTCTTCACTTCTGTTTTATAGACCTGGTCAAATTTTACATAATAGATACCAGCCAATTTATCCCCTTTTAATCCAGTACCTTCAGGGGTTTCTCCATTGCCATATATTTGCCAGGCAAGCATACTTTTGCAAATATGTATACCCCTGTCATTTATAATCTGTGTTTTATAAACCTTATTGCCACTGGCCTTTAAAATTTCCGCAACGGAATAACCCAGCAAATTATTACGGATATGACCCAGATGTAACGGCTTATTGGTATTGGGTGAAGAATATTCAACTAAGATGGCATTTTCATTTTCCACCGAATGACGTCCATAGGTATTGCTGTCCTTAATAGAATCAAAGAAACTGGTATAATAAGCATCACCTATTACCAAATTTAAAAAACCCTTTATTACATTAAATCCGATAACCTCATCTAACTCTGTCTTAAGATGCTCTCCTATCTGATTTCCTATTTGAACAGGATTACCTTTTATATAGCGAAGCATTGGGAATACTACCACAGTAATGTCTCCCTCAAAATCTTTTCTGGTAGGCTGAAATTCAACTGAAGGCAATGTCTGATCATAAATAGAAGCTACTGCCTCTTTTACCTTCTTTGATAGTAACTGTTCTAAATTCATAGATTTCGTTCCTTTGAAGTTGCAAAACTACGTATTTTTTATGCTTTTATAGGGTGTTGACTGGGTATTCAACTTTGTTTTGGGTAACTTTATGCTGCTAATGAAAAAGAAAGGATATGCTTATCAATGTTTCTTACAATAATAAAGAGATTACCCGGCAAATGGAAGCGGAAGTAGGTAAACCGTTTACCCTAAAAGAACGTTGGGGCATGAACGGGATTGGTTCGCCAAAGTTATTCATAACAGAAACGAGTACTCAAATAAGGAATCTTCTCTTGTTAGATAATAATCTGAATACCTGTAATGTGGAAATGCGCCCTAAAGGGATTATTGTTCGATTCCGTTCGCTTTTGGAAACTTATGCGCTGGTAATTCCATATTACAAACTGAGCATCTATAAAGGTGATATTGGCATTTATTCGATTTACAGGGACAATTACTTTATAAAAGTGAAATCTGATACTAAAGCGATTCAAAAATTCTTCAAGAAAATACTGGATTATAAAGCTGATAATTTACCAACCTCCATTGAAGATCTTTAGCCTATGAAAATTCTGTTAACCGGAGCCAACGGATACATTGGGATGAGACTGTTACCCCTTTTATTAGATAAAGGGCATGATGTAATCTGCACGGTGCGCAACGCAGAACGACTCTCCATTGATCCGGAGACACGCTCAAAGGTTACTATCCTTGAGATCGATTTTTTGGAAGATGTAGAAGCAGGAAAAATCCCGGATGACATTGATGCGGCTTATTTTCTTATTCACTCAATGAGCACATCAACCAGGGATTTTGATGAAATGGAAGCAAGGACAGCTCGGAATTTCAACAGCTACCTGAAAAACTCCAATGTGAAACAGGTAATTTACCTGAGTGGTATAGTAAATGATGAAAACCTGTCAAAACACCTCTGGTCACGAAAAAATGTTGAAGAAATACTCTCAGAAGGTGAATTTAACCTTACGGTCCTGAAGGCAGGTATTATTGTGGGATCGGGAAGTTCATCTTTTGAAATAATACGTGATCTGTGCGAAAAACTACCGGTCATGATTACACCCAAGTGGGTCCTTACTAAAACCCAGCCTATTGCTATTAGGGATGTTATGCATTTTTTAACCGGGGTGCTGGGTAACAGAAAAACATATAATAAATCTTTTGATATTGCCGGTCCGGATGTACTTACCTATAAGGAAATGTTACAGCGCTACGCGC
>NZ_CAMYKG010000022.1 GCF_947258925.1 uncultured Eudoraea sp.
CTTGATGGAAATCATAACCGGAGCTGCAGAACCTTCTGCTTTACTACCTTTTCAAATGCCTGCGGACATGTTGACCGTTGAAGCCCAATTTGAAGATGTTCCGAGAGATATGACACCATATAAAGATGCCGATGGAAATGTATATGACTTTGCGTTTGGAATGAACTGGAAAGGGGTAATTTCTGATGACCGTGTGAAAAAGTATAAATAATCACTTTTTAATTCAATCTTTGCAACGAATAAAATTCTAAACTATTTTAATATATAGATCATGTTGAAAAAAATCTTAACCGGACTGTTAGTTGTCCTGATCATCATACAGTTTATACGTCCCGATAAAAACGAATCTAATGACCTAACCTATGACATTTCCACCAAATATGAGGTTCCGGATGATGTAAATCACCTATTACAGGTTTCCTGCAATGACTGCCACTCCAATAAAACGGAATATCCGTGGTATGCAAATGTACAACCGGTTGCATGGTGGCTCAATGATCATGTGGTGGATGGCAAAAGACATTTGAATTTCTCAGAATTTACCAAAATGCCCATCGCCATTCAAAATCATAAATTTGAAGAAACGATTGAAATGGTTGAAGAGAAGGAAATGCCACTACCTTCTTACACCAATTTTGGTTTACATAAAGAAGCTGATCTTTCCGAAGATCAAAGGCAAAAGATTATTGGTTGGGCAAAGAATCAAATGACCTATCTCAAAGATAATTATCCGGCCGATAGTCTTGTAATGCCCAAGAGGCGAAAATAAGGTTCAATTGGTTATAAACTATCAATACAATTAGCCTATAACTGAATGACAAAGTTATTAATTAGTATTGGTCACAAAGGCAATTTTCTTGCTATCCGGTGACCAGCTGGGTACATTTATAGAACCCTGACCCCCATAGATATAAGCTATTACCTTTGGTGTTCCCCCATTGTAAGGTATTATTCGTAAAAGACAGTGTTTATAAAAAGGATGGTCAGAAGGGTCAATATCCTTAGGAAAAGAAATAAATGCAATCCACTTTTTATCCGGACTTATATGCGGAAACCAGTCATTGTATTCATCAAAAGTCAATTGGGTTTGCTCTTCGCCATTTGCTTTCATCTTCCAAAGTTTCATCTTTCCCGTGCGCGTGGAATTAAAAAAGATATACTCCCCGTCCGGGCTATATTCAGGACCATCATCTAAAGTGGATTTATTGGTAAGTTGATTCTCAGCACCTGAATTAATATCAATTGTATATATATCGTAAATTCCGTTTCGGTTGCCGGTAAAGACCATTTTACTATTGTCAGGAGACCAGCCATGTAAATAGGATGCTCCTACGCCGGGTTTTGTGACCATCTTAGGCAAAGAATCCCCTTCGGCTGACATATAAAACAGGGCAGATGTACCACCATCATCCTGGTTATGATTACTTATTCCCAATAAAGCGCCATCAAAAGTGAGGACATGGTCATTATTATTATTTACTGCAAAGCCCGTATTTAAGGGAGTAATGGAATTAGTTGATAGCTCATAGTTGTACAAATGCCCTTTAGAATTGTAAATCAATCGATTGCCTTCAGGTGTCCAGTTGGGGGCTTGTATGGAGTGTGCAGATTTGTATATTATCTTTCGATGTCCACTCTCAACATCCATAATCTCCAGATTGCTGCCAAGATAATCCCGATATGGCGTAAAATCCGGGTTAACCGGTTTAATTATCCTTACGTTTCTAAATTCAGCAGATTCCAAAACATCAGGATTATGTGAACATACATATAAACCTATATAGACAGAATTGTCTAATTCCATATCGGGCAGTTCCACACTTTTAAGTTCATTTCCAAATTTGGAAGTAGACATGATAAATGTATTACCGCTTCTTTCTAACTGAATAACATCCGGAAATGTATCAGGAGAAATCAATTCTCTGGTTTCCCCTCCTATTTTCCGGCGATATTGGAGAGTGGTCAGACCATCGCCATGGGTAGTGGCATTCACATGTTTTGAATTGTCATCTAAGTTATTCCTAACAATCCATCCAACTTTTCGGTGAGGGTCAACACCTTTTCCTATAAATTTTACTTCCGCCCTAAGAATGAAGTCGCCCTGAATAGTAGTCCAGAGATATTGAAAGTCATCCTCCCCAAACCACATATTGGTGCCCGAACCGCTTATTTTATAGGTTTGATCCTCTTCTGAATAGTCCGAATATCCTTTTATTTTGCATACTCCGATATCTATGTTTCCATCGAACATGCCTATTTTGTTCTGGCTCCTAACTACATTTATACCAAAAATCACAAAACAAGATATACAGGTATAAATCAATGATTCTTTCAATTGGTTTTGATTTTTAGTTGATAATTTCATATTCTTTAATGTTATTGATTCTTAATTTCCCGGGGCATATGGGAATTTTAGGGACTTATAATATTCAAGGTTTTCACCGGGCAGTTCCACTCCGGTTGGAAGCTTTCTTTCCGAAAATGTCTGAAAGTATAGGAGGCATGCATTTCTCCACCATTTTGCTTCCTTAAGCTGAATTTCCAATAGCATTTTAACTTCATTGTATTGTTCCTCGGAAATATACATTTTTGCCTGTTTCCAAATGCCAAGCATTTCTTTCACCTGATCAACCCCTTTTTGATAATTCAATGCAAGTGTATCCCATAATATTTCACCATTTTTTAGTCTATAATCCCAGGGTAAATGATGAAACCACAACAGGTATTCTTCCGGTGTGGAATCCGGGTTATTAAAAAGTTTAGCTAGTTCTGGTGCATACTGGGAGCTTGCATTACTTCCCGAAGGGGTGCGATCAAATCCAATACCAAACTTGTCGGCCTTATGATAATATGTAGGGTTCCACTCAGGTCTGCTCAAATCATTTACCCATGGCCCGGGACCATAGTGATGACCTGTAGCCATGAGATGGTGCAATCCCAGCGGCGTCATATAATTAACAACTGCTTCCCTGGAACTAGCCATCATTTCTTTTACAGGGTCTAAAAACCTGGAATCATTGGAATAGGTTAATCGCAGCCATTCATCAGCTATCATATCGGAACTCAAATAGGGATTCCAGGCCAATCGTCCATAACCGTACCAATTAGCTTGGGCAAAAGGATGCCCTGTCCAGTTTATATCTGTTCCTATATTGGCCACACCTGCCATCCCTGTTATCTTGTTGTTGAATAAGGACCCATCAATGACTTTTGCAACAGTAGAATTATTGCCTTTGCGATAGGTCTCAGCATCTAACACTTCTTCATATAGTTTTGGCAAAAATACCAGATGTGAGCTAAAACCCAGATACTCCTGGGTAATTTGAAACTCCATAACAAGTGATGTGTTTGGCATTGCGCCAAACATCGGATGAAATGGTTCTCTGGGTTGAAAATCTATTGGTCCGTTCTTAACCTGAACCAACACATTATCCAGAAATTTTCCATCATAGGGCACAAATTCAGCAAAGGCTTGTTTTGCTCTGTCTGTCGCATCTGTGGCAGAATAAACAAAGGCCCTCCATATTACTATTCCACCAAAGGGCTGTAAAGCAGTTCCAAGCATATTTGCACCATCAACATGGGTTCTTCCATAATTCTGAGGTCCAGGTTGTCCCTCGGAGTTGGCCTTAACCAAAAATCCTCCAAAATCAGGGATCATTTGGTAGATCACTTTGGCTTTATCCTTCCACCATTCAATTACATCCTCATTTAACGGGTCAGCGGTATTTAACCCGCCAATCTCAACAGGCGCAGAAAATCTTGCAGTCAAATACACCTTTATTCCATAAGGCCTGAAAACATCTGCCAGGGCAGCCACCTTTTCTAAATAGGCCCGAGTTAATACAAGGGCATTTGCATTGACATTGGTTAATACAGTTGCGTTTATTCCTATTGAAGCATTTGCCCGTGCATAATCTATGTAACGAGGGTCTATATATTCAGGTAGTTTCTGCCAGTTCCAAAGTGAAAAGCCGGCATATCCGCGCTCAACGGTTCGGTCCAGATTATCCCAATGATTGAGCATACGTAAATCAAGTTTTGGTCCTTCAATTATATTTAATTCATCCAATTTTTTTTGCAATTTCATTAATTGCAAGAATTTAAATACCCCGTAAAGTATTCCTAAATCTTCATTAGCAGTAATTAGCAAAATACCCTTACCATTTACCAAAACAGATTTGATAATAAATCCTTCTTTGCCAATCCGTTCAAAATCTCCTATTAATTTTCTCCGTAACTCCTGGTTTAAATCATTTTTCTCAACCACCCACATTGTATTCATTGCATTGGGTGAATCCAGCACCCCAGAAACAGTATCTAACATCGCTTCAAGACCTCTAAGGAGTTCCTTCCTGGCAGTTTGCAGCACAGGGGTTTTAGCCCTAAAAAATATTGAATTTGTAGTACGTAGATATTCTGATCTTACGGTTTGCTTCTTAATTTGAGGGTATCCCAACCATAAATTGTATCCTACCGGTGTCTGGGCGTTGGTGGGGAGTATAGCTAAAAAAATGATTAAATAAACCAGTTTTAATGGTGAAAGGCAGTTAATAATCTTTAAGCAAGGGAAAACATAATCCAATTTTGAATTCATTGTAAGAATTTTGTTCAGGCCGGTAGTAATTAACTTAATTGGAAGGGCATTCCTTTATTTTTCCTCATCCGTCAAATCTTCCATTGGCAATTCAGTTACAACGTCATCGTCTATAATATCATCGTCTTCCAGGTCATGATCCTCCATGGCCGCGACGAGACGCTTACTGACTTTTACCAGATAAATAGCATCATCCGTCCTTACTTCAACGCATTCCACTATTTCATTTAATGCGTTTTTAAAGGTGATAATATCGTCATCATCATATCCATCAGGGTACTTTGTAACAAGAAGATCCAGGATGTCCTTGTTTAACTTTTTAAAATCCACGATTACACGTCTCATAACAAAGCCTTTTTATCAAATCAAATTACAAATTTAATTGATACCAAAAGCATAAAATACTTATTAGCACCATCTTTGGAATTTGGCAGGACGTGTTATTGGAATTCTGCGATCTTCTGATCGGCGATATGGTTACTTTGCGCTCGTGGACTCCTTATCATCGGTTTCTTTATGAAAAATCAAATCTTGTTCTTCCATGGCAAAAGTTACAAGTTTTACATAATCGTCCACTGCTTTTTTGATATTTGAAGGATCTGTTATATCAATGATACCTCGCCATATAAGTTGGCGTTCCTTACCAACGCATATACAATAAAGAGAGGTTTCCGCATGATAAACCTTGTAGTCATCATAATAATTGTCATCATAATAAATATCCTGATGTGATATATAGTCATCTTTGAATTTAGAATTAAAACTATCTAAATCTGACATCTCTTTCCTAAAGGTTTCCTTGTTTTCGGCACCAAGAATCTTCGTAAATAAAATAGCATCAAAATCTTTATCAAGCAGTGATTGTTCAACATCATCCAATTCTTCTTCCGATCTTTCAGAGTCTGTAAACCCAACATCAAATAAATCTATACTTCGCATAGCCTCTACTCCCCTCCTGGTAAAATGACGCTTCATTTTTGTTTCGAATTCTTCCTGGGCCTTAAGATTAGAAGTCATTCCAACAATAAGTACTTTGTTCGCATCAAAAATGACAATGTCCGGATTTTTCCAATTATCTATCAGTTCTGAGGAGGAACATCCCAGGAGTAACACCATTAATAAAAGATAGGATTTATTCATCTGATTTATTCAATTTAGTAATCGTTTCTGTTTTTCCTTTTTAATCACTTTAGAAACCAATTCAAAAAGCCTTGTTTTGATTTCCCTATATTGCTCTTTATAATGAGCAATGGTGTTTGTCAATTCCCTATGGGTATCTCTGTAGGCCTTTTCCAATTCAAATTGATCAACATCATCAATCATTACTTCCAATTTGTTTTCATGGGTCTGAACCTTTTTCATTAATGAAATAACTTCATCCTCAAGTTTAGATAGAACTACCACAATTTTCTTACTTTTTCCAAATATTTTTGAATCCACTAATTGTACAGTATAATGTTTTATCAAATTGTTTAAAAACAATTGCTCATCTCTCATAAATTTTAATTCCGATAACCAAAGTACAGTTGTACTATGCATCTCCTCAGGATCTATCCATTCAATATAGCGATGGGAGTTTTCTTTAATTTTCATACTCTCAAATTTTAGAAATTGTACTTAATTAAACCTTAACTATTTGTTAATCAATAATTTATATTTTAATCAAATATGGTCTTTGGCTATTTTTGGATAATTTCAATTTAGCCTTTTACTGAATAATAAGAAATGATAATTATCAGGTACTTCATAAAACTTTATGTTTCCCAATGGTCCGGCCCGTTGCACTTTAAAATACCTCCGGTATAACCAGATATTTCCGCTTTAAGAAATAGAATTGTGGTAAACTATTTGCCACCTCAACTATTAGCATTCGTATTTATATGATTATTAAAAAACGAGTTCAATGGTTTCAAATAATTTCGGAACATGTACATTCCAGTTGTATACCCCAGTTATTTTATGTTTAAACCCATCTAAAGCATCCTGCTCACCATGAATCAAAAAAACCCGCTCAGGGATATTCTTAATGGAATCCATCCAATCCAGTAGTTCCTTTTGATCTGCATGGGCAGATAAGCTCTCTTCATGATATATATGTGCTTTAACCGGGTAAAATTTACCAAAGATCTTAAGTTCTTGCCCACCTTCCAGAAGTGTTCTTCCTCTTGTTCCTTCAGCCATATAACCAACCAACAGTACGCTGGTATTGGTTCTATCCAGGAACTGTCGCAGGTAAGTAAGAATCCTTCCCCCTGTAACCATACCACTACCTGCAATAACGATTTTTGGTCTTGGATCATCAATAGTCTCCCAGGTTTCCCTGTAGGATTCAATAATAGTAACATGAGCACACATGGCATCATATTCTTTGCGAGAAAGTGAATGCCACCCGGGAAACCGCTCAAAGATGGAAAGTACGTTGGCCCCCATTGGACTATCAACAAAAATTGGAATATTTGGTATTTTGTTCTTCTTATATAGTTGCCAGAATAAATACATCAGAGATTGCAGGCGTTCTACCGCGAAAGAAGGGATGAGCAGAATACCTTTTTCGTAAATAGTTGTTTTCACCAGTTCAACCAATCTTTCCTCCATCTTATTTTCGGGATGGATTTTGTTGCCATAGGTACTTTCAACAAAAAGAAAATCGGCCCATTCGGGTTTAACCGGTGCTTCCAAGAGTATATCATCTGGTCTGCCAACATCTCCGGAAAATACAAAGCGTTTCCCAAAAATATCAAGTTCAATAAAGGTTGAACCAATTATATGTCCGTTATATCTGAATCTGTATTGTATGTTTTCAGAAAGTGGAATCCATTGGTTTAACTCTTCAGCCTTAAATAATCCTATAGTATCCTGTGCATCCTCAATGGTATAAAATGGTAGCGCAGGTTTATGCTTACTATATCCCTCACTATTGGCTAATTCAGCTTCTTCTTCATTGATCTTTGCACTATCGAGCAGTATTATTCTGGTTATTGCAAGTGTAGGTGCGGTTCCTACAATTTTCCCTTTGAATCCGGCCTTGACCAACCTGGGTAAATAACCGGTATGATCCAGGTGGCCGTGTGTCAATAATACAATATCAATTTGAGGAACCGAAATAGGTAAAGGCGATCTATTGGTAATTCTGAGGTCCTTTCTTCCCTGAAACATTCCGCAATCAACCAGTATGTTTTGCTCATTCGTTTCTAGGTAAAATTTAGACCCTGTCACTGTACCTGAAGCCCCTAAGAAGTGCACCTTAACCATGATCCTAATTTTAGAATATCAAATCTTGCAAATCATCTCAACTTCTTTCAGAATTTTAGTCTTTCTAGTATCAGAGACGCCTAAATGGTCCAGATAAAAGCTATCCTTCAGTAATTGACGGCACAAGACCACATCCCGACTTAGTAAGAATTGTTTTTCCCTTTTCGTAAGGAGTGTAGAAACCGTTATCGGATAGAGACCCAGTCTGTCTATTCGTTCTTTGAGACTATCCCCTTTCGGTAGATCCCAACTCAAAAGATAGAGCCCCATACAATTTCCATAGCGCATAGCGTCTTTGGTGAAGCGGGTATTGGTAGCTACCCAACAGGCATCGGGTTCTTTCGTACTGGAATTACTTTTATAAGCTGCATTTTTGATATCCTCGTATCTGGAATAAATATATAATGGTATTTTAACATTGCAATTTCGACCTTGGTCTCCGTGAAATTTACATTCAATAAGAATGATTGATCCATTTTTTTCGGCAATCACATCTATCTCATGTCTTACACACTTCCCTGCAATAGTCCTTCCTACCTGAATTTTGTAACCCGAATACTTCAAAACTGCACCTAAAAATTTTTCAAAGGGGAAGCCCGTGGGACCTAACTCATAAATGGCCTTTTTAAGTTTATATTTGGAGGCAAAGACAGGTTTTTTACGTCTTAAGAAACTAAACGCCCTATTATATACTTCTCTGGTTGTGATGCCATCATATAGTTCTTCCCTGACCAGGGACAAAATTTGATTTGTTAAGTCATCATCTGCCCCGCTTCTTTTAAGAGAAGTACGTAATTTCTCTTCTGAGAATAATACTTTGTCACCCGAAGCTTTGACTATAAAATAATCCTCATTTCCCATTGCTTGCTAAAACGTGATAATTAAGTCAGTATTTATAAGAATTAATAGCGTCCTTTTTTGTGAAAAAATTCCTTGACCATAGCCTTTACCTGATTTTCAGTCATACTATCTGCTTTTTCTACGCCCTTAACTTTCAAAGCAAGAGTATTATAGTTTTCATTTAACTCCTTATAAAATTTGGAATTGGTATCAGCCGGACCAAAAAGTGCAATGGCATCTGCATCTTTTATTTTCTTTGCTAATTCGCTGAAATACATTTTCATCTGTTGTTTCTCCCTTTCCAAATATTTACTGTCCTGTACTACATCCTGTGGTCCCCATCTTTGTTTGGAACGTGCGCCTCCCTTGGGATTAAAAAACTCTATTTCTGATTGAATAGTGTCAAAAAAAACATCTTCATTTTTTAAGGTTACCAGATGAGCCTTTTCTTTATCTAACCAAATACCTATTTCTTTCATGGATCTAATTTTGTGAATTTATATTGAGTACTTATTTGCAATTGACTGATGCATAAAACTATAATATCGCCTTTAATTGTCAAATGACAGTGGTCAGTCGTCGAATGGGAGAATGAGAAAAGGGATATTGATATTAAAACTTACTTTCTCAATTACCGGTTCACGGGTTAATTTCTCCAAAAATCCGTGCTGGTAATGCACCATTGACAGCATATCAATGTCCAATTCATCAATAAATTCTGTTATTGCCTTAGATTTATTGGTAAAATCGGGCATCCAATGAATAGAATGCTTTATTTTCCCTAAATACTCTCTCAGGATATACAAATTGGATTTCTGAACAGGACTTAATCGCTCTTCTACATTTATATGAACGACGCGTATAGCTGAATTACAACTTGAAGCAAGAGAGATTAGTGGTTGCAATACTTTAGCATTGTAACTATTCTTATAATCTGTAGCAAAAGCAATTTCGGCAGGTAATATAAATTCCTTTTCACCGGGCACGGTTAATATTGGACAGTCTTTGATTGCATTAATTGCTTTGATAACACTACTTCCCAAAAATATTGATCTGGAACCGGTCTTTCCCTTGTTCCCCATAACAACCAGATCTGCATTGGTCTGCTTAATAGCCTGCTGCAGGGCATCTATAGTATTTTCATGCTTAGAATGGATACTAAAATGGTGATTTTTATTAGCTGTATCAAGATTAATTTTGTGTAAAAACGCATTCAAACCTTCTTTGGACTCTTCTCCCAATTGCTGCAATAAACTAAGCTTACGACCGGCAGCGATGCTATTACTTTTTAATCTTGTATGTTCGGAATATGCATTCAGTATATAGAATGAGCACGAATCATTCTTAAATAATTGCGTTGCGTAAAAAAGGGCATTATATGCATTGTTCGAAAAATCTGTGGCAACAAGAATATTCTTCATTGAATTATAAAAATTATAAATTTAATTATGGAATAACCATAAATGGAATACTAACATGGAACCCTATTTTCTTGATAACAGGTTCGATAAAAAGACTTTCCAAAAAAGTATGTTTATTCTGAATCATTACCAGCAAATTCATATTGTTTTTAGACTGAAAATCATTTATGCCGGTAATGATTTCCTGACTTGGAAGGTCATGAAAAGAATTGGGGATTTTACCTAATATTTTTTCCAGTTTCGTTTTATTTTTTAATTGATCCTCCGTAAGATCATAGCCACTGGAAATATGAATTACATCAATTCTGGAATTATGAATCTTGGCCAAATGAACCAGAGATCGTAACTGCTCTTCACTATAATCTACCTCAAAATCTGTTGGAAAAAGTATTTCTTTTGGGGTCAAGTAATCAAATTCTGCAGGAATTGCTATCACAGGGCAAGTGGCTTTCTTAATGACATGAACGGTGTGGGTTCCTAAGAAAATCTCCTGTGCTCCCGTAGCTCCCTGAGTACCCATTATAACCAAGTCAGCCTCTTCATTGATCACCAAAGAAGCAACTTCATCTACAAGAATATTGAATGCGGAATGTGTAATAAGTGTATGTTTTGGATTCTTAAACTCCGTTTCAAGCTGTTTCTTAAGCTCTTCAAGCTGATTTATAGATTCGGATTGATAGATATCACCCAGGCCAATTTGCCCCGGGCTTTGTAACAAGTACTCTGTCTGATAAATAGCAGGAGTATAAGTGTTTAAAAGATAGAACGTTGCCTCTTCATCCTTCATCAGGTTCAAGGCATAAGAGATTGCATTATACGCATTATGGGAAAAATCGGTAGGAAGAATTATTCTTTTCATCAGTACATATTTTAATTATTAACGAGACAAATTTTGCAAAACCAAGAAAGGTATTTTTATGTGTAATCCTATTTTTTCAATTGTGGATTGATGTAACATTTGTTCAAGGTGCGAATGCCTGGAATTCACCATGACTAAAAGGTCTATTTCTTTGTGAACAATATACTTTGTGATCGCAATGGTCTTATTTTTGCCACTCGTAGTTTCAAAAAGCAAATTGGCTTTATACAAACACTCTTTTAGAAATCGCATATTGTCTTCCTGCCTTAGTGAAAGTCTCTTACTTCCATCAATATAGAGCATATGAATAGTAGATTTAAAGGAGCCTGTTAACTCACATAGCAATTTTAATTCCCTCCTTTTATAAGGTACCAAATAGTCTGAAGGAAACAATAGCTCTCTGGGAGGGTGGTATTTATAATTTTCAGGAATTGCCAGCACAGGACTTTGTACATACTTCAGGACCTGAACAGTATTACTGCCAAAAGTTATCGTCCTATCGTTGGTTTCCCCCCGTGTTCCCATAACTACAATATCTGCATTCTCCGAATTTATGAGGTCATTAATTTCGTCTGTAAGCGTTCCGAATGCTGAAATAGTTTTGAATTTGTGTTTTGGATTTGGTGAATAATCGAATATATCTTTCCTTATTCGGGCCAGTTCTTTTTCAGAGTCCCTGAAAGTCATTTCTTTTAACTCATCAAGCATACTTCTTTTGTCTACCTTATCTTGCTGATATACCTCATCTGCATAGGCATGTAAGATGAAGAATTCGCACCTCGTATATTTAAAAATCTGACTTGCATATTTGAGTGCATTGAATGCATTTGAAGAGAAATCCGTGGGTACAATAACTTTCCTCATAATTAGTTTGTCTTAAGAACCACACTAAAATTAGTATTTAAAGATCCCAAAAACCATGACATTGATCAGGTAGTAGTCATTAGATATTTTTTAAATTAGCATGGCAATTGAAAATTATGAAAGATAGCTTCAAGAAATTAACAGCAGGTCAGACACCGGTTCTGATAGATTTTCACGCAGATTGGTGCGGTCCATGCAAAATGTTGTCGCCGATATTAAAACAGGTTAAAGAAGATTTGGGCGATGCTGTAAAAATAATTAAGATAGACGTAGACAAAAACCAGGCAATAGCCTCCAAATATCAGGTTAGAGGTGTCCCCACCATGCTCCTGTTTAAGGATAAAAAACTACTATGGCGGCAATCAGGTGTCTTGCAGAAAGATGAAATAGTCAGGGTTATTGAATCTTTCAAATAATTTTATAGTTCCTCTGAACTACTAATTTCATTAAACTGATCAAAAATATTGGTTCGCGAAATAATCATTTCGCATACGCGTCATTCATGGAGGACCAAAAAGGGAATATCTGTATGATAACTTACCTCCTCAACTGTGGGTCTAAACAGGATACGTTGAAAAAAGTTTAGATTTTTTGCCACCATGGCCACCAGGTCAATATCCCTGCTTTCAATAAAACACTGTATAGCGGTTTCAAGTTTTGAACCGGTTAAGGAATGAAAGCTATGGTCAATTCCCCTGAGATAATCATGTAAAAAGTCCTTATTTCTCAACTGTTCTTCGCTCAGGGATTCACCTTTTTTAGATATATGCACAACCCGCAATACAGAATCGTTCATACTTGCCATATTGACTAAAGTATCCAGGACATTAATGTCATAGGCAATATGAAAGTCGGTAGGGAAGGCAATCTCTTTGGGTCTTTTGTACCTGGTATTTTCAGGCACCGCTAAGAGGGGACATTTTACTTTAGTAATTACATCACCTGTATTACTTCCAATAGCCACTTTTTTAAGTCCTGATGCACCCTTTGTACCCATGATAATAAGGTCAATTTTATTCTTTTCAATTTCCCTTTTTAAACCATCTACAAAAAAGTCATATTTTGCAAGGGTAACATAGGAATGCAGCTCATTATGGCAATTTTCTTCTATATAAACCAATAACTTTTTAAGGTCCTTTTTACTCTGGGTTAAAACAGTATCCTTTAAAAGGGTTGTGGTTCCTCTAACGGAAGTCCCTGCACCGGAATAAGGTGGGATGGGACTTATGTGAATAAGATGAATAATACATTTGGTTTTTTTAAACAATTCAAGACCGTACTTAATGGCATTTAGTGAATTGTTTGAAAAGTCTGTCGGGATTAATATTCGTTTCATGCTAGTCTAATTTGATAAAACGTAAAAATACAATCCTCTACTGGCGGATAAAATGATCGTCATCATGTGAACTATTTTTTCTAAGTGAAAAATTTTCTAAAAAGGTATCTTTTGCAGTCGCTCCATATCAAGTATTTTAATATCTCTATCCTTGATCTTAATAATACCTTCTTTCTTAAAACTCGATAAGGTTCTAATCAGTGTTTCTGTGGCCATTCCTGCAACACTTGCAAGGTCACTGCGTAAGACATGAATATTTCCTTCTTCATCCTCCTTTAATTTATCGGCAAATTTAAGCAGGGTTGATGCCGTTTTTTTTCTTACGGAGCCATACGCCATCTGCAACAATTGCTCTTTAATTTGTGTAAGATTCTCAGATAAAAGTTGCAATAAATCCATTACCAACTCCCCATTTTGCTCCAATACCGTTTTAAACTCATCCTTGTGAAGGCCAATGAGTATAGAGTCCTCCATAGCAGTGGCGTATTCCTGATAGGGTATATTTTTGGTAAAACTGGTAAAGCCAAAAAAATCATCAACTTTGTATATGCCCGTTATTAGCTCTTTACCCTGTTCATCCAGTTTATGTGTTTTTGCTATGCCTTTAATCACTAAATAGACTAAATTGGAGTTATCTCCTTCTCTGTATATAGTCTCCCCTAATTGAAATTCATACTCCTCACCATTATCATCAATAAAATTTTTAAGTTGATGAATAGTCCTGATCTGAGATTCAAATTTTGAATCATCGTAACTTTTACCCTCTCTTGCTTCCTGTATAATCCTGGCCTTGGCAATCCTGCTTTCAATTGCTCCAATTAGTTCGGATTCTTCAAATGGCTTGGTGAGGTAGTCGTCGGCTCCCAGTTCCATCCCCAGTCTTACATCCTTTCTTTCGGTTTTAGCCGAAAGAAATATAAAAGGTAAGGACCTGGTGCTGTCGTCTTCCGACAGGGCATCCAAAACACCATAACCATCTAACTTTGGCATCATAATATCACATACAATAACATCCGGGTTACCAGATTTAGCTACCAATACACCTTTTTCTCCATCAGGGGCAGTAAGCACCTTGTAATTGGCCAATTCCAATAATTCGGCGGTACTTTCTCTTAAAGCTTTATCATCCTCAATCAATAATACAGTTTTCATAAAAGCAGCTATTATAATCCTAATAAATTTCTGATATCTCAATCATTTTTCTAATCTTCCAACTTATCAATATTAAGAGGCAGATCTACCGAGAATGTACTCCCCTCGTTCTCCACGCTTTTAAAGCTGATTTTCCCTCCCAGGTTCTCAACATGAGATTTAACAATATTAAGACCTATTCCGGTACCCTGTGTCAACAATACATTATCTGCCCTGAAGTATCGGTTAAAGATATACTTTTGATCCTCTTCGGGTATCCCAATTCCCTTATCTATAACATGAAAATGAACATCCTTATGATTTACATCTATTTTCAGGTCTATTTCTGTATTCTCAGGTGAATATTTTATGGCATTATGCAATAAATTAGTTAGAAACAGGGAAACGATCTTTTCATCCTGGTGTATTTTAACATCATCGATATTCATGGGATAATTAATTTTTTGCCCGTCCTTTAATAACATGTTGGCACTATATATCACTTCATTGACCACTTTGCTCAGTGAAAAATCCGTCAGCCGATATAATTCCTTGCCTTTGTCCAGTCGTTCAAGGGACAAAAAATCATTCAATATTCCTGTAAGATGATGAACACCGGTCGTAATAGATTTTAAGTGTTTATCCCTTATATTCTGCTGTTCAGTGGAGGTATACTTGCCTACCAGGGTCGCAGAAGTAAGAATTGTACTCAATGGGGTTTTAAATTCATGAGAAACCATAGAAAGAAATTTGGTTTTAAGATCATTTAATTCTTTCTCCTTAACCAAAGCTTCGTTAAGCTCATGGGTTCTTTGGGCAACAGTTTTCTCCAGTTTTTGTGTATAATTCTTTCTCTCAGTGATATCAAGTACAAATACAACCATTACAATTCTATTGCCAAGTTCTGAAGATTGCAGATGAATTTCCACAGGATAGGTTGTACCATCCTTTCGTTTAAAATTCGTCTCAAATGTAATTTTCTCTTTTCTTTCTATGTTATCAGAAGGAAGGTACTCCCTGAATCTATCTTCGGAAATACCTTCAACAAGATCTGTAATGGTCCTTCGCCTAAGTTCTCCAATAGTATATCCTGTATTCTTTTGCGCCCCATAATTCACATGGGTAAACCTGAGTGTTTCCAGATCAAATACGTAAATCTCGTTTAGTGATTCATCAAAAATCTTTAAAAAATGTTTTATTTCCTCCTCTGCCTTTTTTCGGTTGGTAATATCATTTTGAATTCCCACAAAATGAGTAATCCTATCATCTCCATTACGAATCGGATTTATAGAAACCTCGTTCCAGAATAATGTACCGTTCTTTTTATAGTTTCTAAGTTGTACCTGACATTTTTTACCTTCTGAAATGGCCTTGCGCAAGATTGTAAGCCCTTCCTGATCATTATCATTATTCTGAAGGAATCGGCAATTTCTATTTAAAACTTCAGATTCTGAATACCCGGTCAACTTCAAAAAAGCTCTATTTACATAAATAATCGGATTATCTTCTTTTAAGGCGTCCGTTATGACAATTCCATTATGCGTGGCCTCAATGGCTTCACTCTTAATATCTAAACTTTTTTCTATTTCCTTTCTTTCCGATAAATCGCGAACAAGCACCAGAACATAGGTTCTATCATAGATTCTAAAAGGGTTCAACTGGACTGTTACCGGGAATTCCCGTCCAGATTTTCTCTTGCCCTGAACGCACTGACCACCTGCCATCTTGTCTTTCTTGATGTCTTTGAAATACTCGGCAACATTTTCTTTATGGTCTTTTTTAAACCGGTCAGGTATTATTACAGATAAGGGCTTACTTAAAAGTTCAAGTTTCGAAAAATCAAAGAGTTGCGCTGCTTTATTGTTTATGGAGACTATTAACTGATCCTCATTTACAACAATTAATCCTTCAGATACCGCTTCAGAAAGTAAGTGGAATATGTTGCTATTATTATCAAAAACATGCATCTGTTAGGATATAAATTAAAAAAGGGCAATCAATTTGTGTACTACACTAGACCTTAAAGGTAATCACAGGTAATTCAGCGTGATTTACTAAATCCTCACCGATGCTTCCCTTGAAAAAATGTGCTATTCCACTTCTTCCGTGGGTCGGAATTGCTATTAAATCTGCATTAACATCCTTTGCGTGATTAAAAATGCCGCTTTCAATTGAATAATCTGAAATATGAATGATTTCAGTATTGGGGGGAAGTTCTCCATTATGTGCTACTTTCAGGAAGAAATCTACCTTCTTTTTGATCTCCATGGTATTTCTGAAATCTTCATTGGGCAGGTTTACATAGACCAAGTGAAGTTGAACATTCCATTTGGCAAAAAATGAACGAGCATTATGGTAGGCCTTTATGCTCTCCACCGCAAAATCACAGGCAAAAACAACTAATTTAGGACTGAATTGAGGCCTTGGTACCTTTATAACCAGCACGGGTATATTAGAAGAACGTACAACTTTTTCTGTATTGGAGCCAACGAATATTTCGCTAACGCCACTTGCGCCATGGGACCCCATAACTATCAGGTCAATCTGTTGTTCTTTAGCCAATTCGTTAATCTCACTGAATATCTTATAATTCTGCACCATTTCAGTAATCTTAACATCTTTCAAATACGGTTTATCCAAAAAGGAATTAAACCGTTTTTTGGCCAATTTCATATAAAAGTGGGCTTCTGCAGCTTCCTCTGATTCACTCTTAGACAAGTAAGCTTCAGACAGTCCCATCATGTGAAGTACGGTAATTTCAGCACTATAATCCTTTGCCAGTTTTGCTGCTACTTCGAGTGCATATCCGGCATGTTCCGAAAAATCTACAGGGACTAATATTTTTTTCATGGCGATTTATTTAATAATCTTATCTAATACTTTTTGAATGTTTCCTTTCTTTTTCTTAGCTGATTCTCCAATTCTTTAATTGTAGTGGCTGCAGCCTTTTCAAAATTGTCTTGACTAGATTTAGCAAATAGGCGGGGGCCGGGGGCACTTAACTGTATTTCACATATTTTACCTGAACCCGATGGGTCATTTTCCAATTTAAAAAATACATCTGCTTTTATAATCCAATCATATTTATTTGAGAGTTTATTTAATTTGTTAGTAACAATAGCGCTCATAGATTCGCTGGTAGGCATTTGAACATATTGAATGTTTATCGTCATAGTTAATTAATTTATAGTTATGAATAAAGATCGTTTTAAAGATAATGGTAAACTATGACATTAATCATTTTTGATCAATGTCTGGTTAGAATAAACCAATATCCCATCCCCTAATTTATGAATACTAACTATCCAATCCAAGAACATTAAGACAGTTCTTATGACCTTAGTTTATGACTTTCTTTAAGTAGTACTAACAAGACGCCTAATATGATTAGGTTTTTGATTATATACTGCCCCAAAAGAGTAAGGTTAAAGGGGGCTTGTGAGAGTACCAGGTCTGGGAAATAAAGAAAAGGCAAGAAGGTTAATACAATATGTATTAAAGCCAGTTTTAAAGCAAATTTTTCAAAAAAGTGGGCTATTAGTAAAACCCCAATCATGGTCTCCCAAATAGCGAGTAAAATAATTGAAACCTCAGGGGCGATCAATCCAAAAGTTAATTCACTGATTGTTGCCTTAGCAAGATCTTCCGCAGGACTAACGCCATTAAAAAATTTGAGCATCCCAAACCAGAAATATACTATCCCAATACTTACGGCAACAAAATTAATATTAGATTTCCTATGCAGTATACGAGTTACTAGTTCCTTCATCTTTTTCTAAAAGTTGCTAAACTAAGAACCCTGGATTACCTAAAAAGTGATAAATGTCATTTTACTTAAATTATTTTAATAGTAATATCAGCCTTTTTCTTTTTATTTTGTATAAATTCTGCTTGTGAAATTAAAATGGATGAGTGCTATTGGCCTGAAGCCGGCGGGTTTAAAGCAGATAAAACAAACTGTACTATGATCAATGTCATTCCTCCTATATGAAAATACCGCTAGTTTTGTTTTTGATTATATAATGAACCAGGAATACCGGAATTCTTTCCTGAATACACTCAGCAGATCAATATTTATAAGTCTATGGAAAATAGATGTTTAAATACACTGGTAATCGAAAATTCGAAAGTTCAAGGCGCCATTTTAGCTCAAATGGTAAGGAACCATAAGGATTTGCATTTGGTATCCGTTTGCGGCAACGCCATGGATGCGAATCGAACTATCAAAAATCACAAAATTGACGTAATTTTTCTCGACATTGAAATGCCTTTTATAGATGGCTTTGATCTTCTTGAATCTTTGGAGCAGGACATTCAGGTTGTAATCGTGACCGGTAATTCAGATTATGCCTTAAAAGCATTTGATTATGGCGTAACAGATTTCATTCTAAAACCGGCAAAAATTCAACGTTTTCATAAGGCTGTGAAAAAAGTTCTTAAGAACCTGGTCAAAGTGGATGAAACCCTTGATGAGCAGGAATTTTTGATGGTACGAAGCAACATGAAAAACAAGAAGATCTACCTTAAAGACATTAAATGGGTAGAGGCTTTTGGTGATTATATAAAACTAATTACCAAATACGAAAAGGTGATTGTGCTCAATACCATGAAATCAATTGCAAATCAATTACCAAAGGACAGTTTCCTTCGGATTCACAGATCATATATTGTAAATTTAAGCATGGTAGACAAATTTAGCGGCACGAGTGTGGAAGTTGGCGAGCACAGCATTCCAATGAGCAGAAAGCATAAACCCAGACTTGAACTTCTATTGGAAAAAGCAGGAGTTTAGCAAACTGAATCATACCGGCAACTTAAAATAAGCTTAATGAAAGGTTACCCTATTTTCTTTAGATTTCTAATTGGCTTTATATCTGTTACATCAGCACTAAGCTGTAATGAAAATCGGGAAAAATTATTACCATCAAAGGTAACCATTACTGAATCTGTATACACTTCAGTAACCATACAACCCGATAGTCTTTATCAGGTGTATGCAGCGGTAGGTGGCATCCTCGACAAAAATTTTGTTGAAGAAGGTGATTCGGTAGCAAAAGGAACTTCAATCGCTCAAATCATTAACAACACCCCAAAGTTAAATTCTGAAAATGCTCAACTAAATCTCCAGCTAGCCCGGGAAAACTACAGTGGTAGTAATACCGTCTTAATGGCCTTAAGCGATGAAATTAAAGCTGCAGAACTTCAATATAAGAATGATTCAGTGAATTTTTGCAGACAGGAAAACCTTTGGGAACAAAATATAGGATCCAAGATAGAATACGAAAATCGAAAACTGGCTTATGAGCTATCAAGCAACAATTTGAGCTTGCTTAAAAGTAATTTTGAACGAACAAAAACCGAACTGAAGACCAAACTGAAGCAAGCTGAAAATAATTACGAGACTTCATTGATTACTACTCAGGATTTTAATGTTCAGAGTAAAATTAATGGTACGGTATACGCGCTATACAAAAACCAGGGTGAGATAATCAATACCATGGAACCCATAGCCGCTATTGGCAGTACAAATGATTTTATAATTGAGATGTTAGTTGATGAAGTTGACATAGTAAAGCTGAAAATTGGTCAAACAGCTCTAATAACACTTGACGCATATGGGTCCAAGGTATATAGCGCTATTATTAATAAAATTTATCCAAGAAAGGATGAACGTTCTCAGACGTTTAAAATAGAGGCCATTTTTTCAGAGCCGCCGGAAGTTCTATATCCCGGTCTGGCAGGAGAAGGCAATATTATAATTTCCCAAAAGGAAAATGCCATAACCATACCAAAGGAATATCTTATTGATGATAACAAGGTGCTAACGGAAGAAGGTATTATCGAAATTGTAACGGGTATTCAAGACCTTGAACGCATTGAAGTCCGATCAGGTCTGGATGCGGAAACATATATCTTAAAACCAGAAGAATGACTAACTGGAAGGTTATACTTAGCATTGCCAAAACACATCTGTTAACAAAGATGAAGTCTACCGTAACCGCTTCCCTTGGGGTAACATTTGGAATTGGAGCGTATATTACACTGGTAAGTTTTATGACGGGTTTGAACGGTATGCTCGATGACCTTGTACTTAATCAAACACCTCATATTCATATGTATAATGAAATTGCACCTTCAGCAGAACAGCCAATTTCCTTATACGATAAATTTGATGGTGGCTTAAATGTAGTACACTCCGTAAAGCCTAAGCAAAATCAACTTAAAATACATAATGCCCTCCCCATATTAAATTATTTAAAAGATAAGGAAAATGTAAAAGGAGCAACACCTCAACTGCGTACCCAAATATTCTATTTGTCGGGTTCCAGTGAACTGGGTGGTAACCTTGTAGGTGTAGATATTATGGAAGAAGTACGATTATCCAACATACAGGATAATATTGTTGAAGGGAGTCCGGAAGCTCTTAAAAACAATGAAAATGGAATCCTACTTGGTTCCGGACTTGCCAAAAAGATGTCGCTGGGTGTTGGCAATCGCGTACAAATCAGTACGGTTAAGGGTACTGTTTTTCCATTAAAAATTATCGGGATTTACCAAAGTGGTATTGCTGAAATAGACAATGTGCAAAGTTTTGCAAATCTTAAAACAGTTCAAAGAATACAGGGAGAACCTGAAAATTATATTACAGATATTAATATAAAACTATATGACCTAAAAGAAGCTGAGCCCATGGCGCGAAAGTTGGAAAAGCAGTTTAAAATTAAAGCAACCGACATCAATGAAGCAAATGCGCAGTTCGAAACAGGGACGAATATTCGAAATATTATCACCTACGCCGTTTCAATAACCTTGCTCATTGTTGCGGGTTTCGGTATTTACAATATTCTGAACATGCTTATCTACGAAAAAATGAAGGACATTGCCATCCTAAAAGCAACCGGATTTTCAGGTAAGGATGTACAACTTATATTTATGAGTCAGGCCATGTTAATAGGGGTCGCAGGGGGAATAGTTGGTTTAATCATAGGCTTTTTCTTATCGAGAATTATTGATAATATCCCCTTCGAAACTGAAGCCTTACCCACCATAAGTACATTCCCGGTAAATTATAACCTATGGTATTATGTCATTGGAATTGTATTTGCGCTAATTTCTACATTTATTGCCGGTTATTTACCTTCAAATAAGGCTAGAAAAATAGATCCTGTACGCATCATCCGCGGAACCTAATCAATAATTATGGGAACTGTTCTGGAAACCAAAAATATTAACAAGCATTTTCGAAAACCAGTGGATTTTCACGTTCTGAAGGATATAAGTTTTAGTGTACAGGAAGGGGAATTTGCATCCATTATGGGTAAATCAGGCTCCGGGAAATCAACCCTGCTTTACATACTTTCTACCATGGATACCGATTATGAGGGCCAGCTATTTTTGAATGAGGAACTTGTAACAGGGAAGCATCAAAAGGAACTATCACAATTGCGAAACAGACATATAGGGTTTGTATTTCAATTTCATTATCTCCTATCAGAATTTAGCGTTCTGGAGAATGTAATGCTTCCGGCTAAAAAACTAGCTTCCAAAAGCTATGAGGAAATAGAACATGATGCCATGGAAAAATTGAAAATGCTTAAAATTGAACATCTGGCACAAAAAAGGGCTTCACGAGTTTCCGGCGGTGAAAAACAACGTGTTGCCATTGCACGGGCACTTATCAATAATCCTGACATTCTTATGGGCGATGAACCTACAGGTAACCTTGACAGTTATAATGCGGAGAATGTCTTTCAAATATTTAAGAGATTAAAAGAAGAGGAAGGGCTTTCCCTATTGGTTGTTACCCATGATATGGACTTTGCAAAACGCACAGATCGCATCATAGTAATGGAAGATGGTACCATTCTCGACTAGATTTTGGTAGTTATTTTATTTTCTTATTGAATTATAACATAGTATGGGTATGGTAGCCAGGGATTCCATTTTTTTTACCATATCCTTATTAAAAAGCCTTGCAAAGATCCCCTTGTTTTCTCTTTCCAACATCACCAATAAATCCGCTTTCTCGTCCTTAACATGAATCCTTAAACCCTCTTCAATACTATTGGCCAGTACCATATGAAAACCTATTTTTTTATAAGTCACCTGAGCTTCCAATAACTCTTTAAACCACTCCATCTGTTGCATGGCCGTATATTCCTCCGAAGTTGGAATATGAACTATATCTATTTTGGCATCAAAACTTTCTGCTATGGCAGCCAATTTTTCAAGGGCTATGATATCAGAAGATTCAAAGTCACTGGCGTAAGTCATCTTTTTTATCTGCTTGTAATTATAGCCGGCAGGTATTATTAGTATAGGGCACAGGTTTTTATCTATTAATTTATTGGCAATGTTACCACTTAGGAATCCCCTCTTGGAATGTGCATCTTTCATCCCAATTACGAGCATGTCTATATCCTCTTTCTTTATTTTATCTGCTATACCTTTACTGACTGAAATATTTTGTGCTACAGAATATTTTAGTTGATTTTTACTCAGATTCTCATCCATATGTTTTTGGCAATAGGCTTCCAATATTTTCTTTTGTTCTGCATAGGCCAGCTTATGTATTTGTTCAACCGATCTAATATTGGAAGTACTTATCGGCGGAATATCATATATGTGAAAAATAATTAGTCGGGCATTTAAATTTTCACAGAGGTTTTTGGCATAATTTAGCGCAGAAATCGAATTTTTGGAACAATCGGTAGCGTAAAGAATAGTGTACATTGCATATTGTTTAAAGTTAACCGAATTTACCCTATTTTAGAATCAGAAAATATGACATTCGTCACTAATGTTTTACATGACATATATCATAAGAAGTCACACCCGGCTAAATTACTTTTAAGCTACAAATCAAAGAAATCTGAATCATGGATAACAGCAATAAATCAACGCAGCAAAAAAATATTGAAAATGTAAACTGGGAAAATCTATATATATTAACAGACCATTGGAAGTCTGACCTCAACTTCTACAAAGATGACCTCCGGTTTTTACACCACCTGATAGATAAATATATAATTTGGATTACAAAAGACAGCAATCTCAATATGGTAAAAGAAATACAGAAGAACCTGTTTGAGATTCGCAGCAAAAGTGAGGCCTTAATGAAAGAAGTAATTACGCACCAACAGAATCTGGCACTAATGGTGGAAAATCCCACAGAAAGTACAAACCCGCAATTCGTAAAAGATCATGAAATTCTGGAAGATCAGATTTCAAGTTTCGTAAAACAGTTCAGGTCTAATCGCAAAGAAGTTTTTAAAATAACCGAATATGTAATAGACAGTGAAGAATTACCAAATATTCTTAAATCCTAGTACGGTCCTAAACCAATTTATTTCCTCATTTCAGAGGATGGGCAATTGTTGCCTCCCAAAGCGCGAAGTAATAGTTAATAATCTGCAAAATAGAAATACTTCGTTATATTTGCACCTCCATTTTGGAAAAATGCCCACGTGGTGGAATTGGTAGACACGCTACCTTGAGGGGGTAGTGTTCGCAAGGACGTGCTGGTTCGACTCCAGTCGTGGGCACAAAAAAACTGCTTCTGTAATATTCAGAGGCAGTTTTTGATTTTATTTCAGCCTACAATCGTTTTACACGTACATTTCGGAACCATACCCCTGCACCATGATCCTGCAACGCTAAATATCCATCGTTAGCTTTGCCATAGTCTGGAAAATCATTCCATTTACCACTATTCCGTTTCTCCTGCCAGTCCTGAGAGTTCTTATCAAATTCAACAATTTTCTGACCATTAAGCCAATGTTCGGCCTTTCCTTTATTATAAATAATCTTGCTCGTATTCCACTCCCCTACCGGTTTTAGTGTTTTCTTTTCATTGGCAACATGCATGGCATAATTTGCACCTGTTTTTTGCCAATCTTCAATTGGTTCTTCAAAACCTACATCATCTAACAATTGGTATTCCGGACCGGTTTCGTAGGGAGAGTGATAAATGGTGTCCTCTACCACATGATAGAAAGCACCGCTATTGCCTCCTTTGGATATTTTCCATTCAAAAGCAAATTCAAAATTGTCATATGTTTCCATACTAATTATATCTCCTCCTACATCTCCGGCTTCTCCAAAACATTCTATTATTCCATCTTTTATAGACCAATTAGAGGGAAGTGAATTCTGGTTATATCCGCGCCAGTCTGATGGTTTTGTAAGCTCCACCCAATCGCTTTCCACCACTTGTTCTTCATTAGAGGGAGGTAGTTCCTCTTTCTTCTTTTCAGTATTCTTACATGCCACTATCATCAGCAACAAGCAACTTATAATTATTTTTAGTTTCATAACCTTATATATTAAAGTAGTTTCATATTGACAGGATCCCATTTTATTGCTTTATCCAAAAAGTAACTATCATTACAGGCTAGTGCGGGCGCAGCAGCACGATAGCCAAATACTGCATCTTCCGCTACTGCTTTACCTCCTCTTATAGCATTGAACCAATTAGAAAAGTGGTCATAATGGGCTCCCTGATAACCTTCCTCTGCTTCAAAAACCGTTTCTTCGGGTGGAAGCATCTTTTTTCTTGTACTGGCCATTCCTCTCTCGGATGCCTTGGCTTTTAAAAAGGGATCACTGTCAAATTGTTCATTATTCCTTCTTAAAATTACCTTTCTCCATTGAACATCCATAGAACCTTCACTACCCACAATTCTCAGATAAGTCGTGCCCGATGTACCGTCAACAAAATTGCACCGCAATGATAAGTTGAAAGCAGGGTGTTCTTGAGAATCGGGATAATCGAAAACACCAAGGAGAACATCCGGCACTTCTCTGCCATCTTTCCAATAACGCAATCCTCCTGAAGAATAGATCTGATTAGGTCCTTTTGAACCGGTAATAAAGTGAAGGCTGGAAAACAGATGTACAAATAGGTCCCCGGACATCCCCGTTCCGTAATCCTTGTAATTTCTCCATCTGAAAAATCTTGTAGCGTCAAAAGGTCTTTTCTCAGTATTCATTAAAAAAGTATCCCAATCTACAGTTTTTGTTGAAGCATCTTTTGGAATATTGTACTGCCAGGCGCCGGTTGGGCTTCTTCTTGCCCAAAATCCCTCTGCATAGTTAATATCCCCAATTGCTCCCTGAGCGATTAGTTCTTTAGCCTTTTCATTTCCCAATGAGGACATGCCCTGGCTACCTACCTGAAATACCATGCCAGTTTCTTTCTGAGCCTTAATAACCTCATGCCCTTCATCTAAGGAATGAACCATGGGCTTCTCACAGTAAACATGCTTGCCAGCCCGCATAGCATCAATTGAAATTTGTTTGTGCCAATGATCGGGTGTTCCAATGATTACTGCATCCACATCTTTCCTGGCCAGAACCTCCTTATACTGTTTCGTAGTAAATAAATCTTTGCCCCATCTTTCCCGGGCCCTTTGAAGATGCCCGTCATATAGATCGCATACTGCCACCAACTTTACCCCTTGGTGTTTTAAGGCAGTAATTGTATCCTCAGTACCCATACCCCCTGCACCTATCAGGGCTATTTGCACATTACTATTTGGAGTATAGACCCTCCGGTTTAATAACGATATTTTAGGTCTGGTTCCCGCAGCTATTATTGCCGGGGCACTTGCTAAAGCGAGAGTACCTGCACCAATATTCTTTAAAAATTGCTTTCTGGTCTGAGTAGTTTTTTTTGACATCCTTTTCTGCGATTAGTGAGTTTAAATATATCTATTTATAACAAAAAACATTGCCATTTAATCGTAAAAACTTAAGAATTAAAAGGTTTAATTGTTTAGTTCAGAAAAAATTAACGCAACGATAAGACAACTTTATATATAAAATTGTAAATTTGTTTAACTATTTCGTGTAAATAATGAACAATGTAAAAAAGTATTTTAGTATCCGCGATTTGGAAAACCTATCCGGAATTAAAGCGCATACTATCCGAATCTGGGAAAAAAGATATGGCTTATTAACCCCGGAACGTACCAGTACTAATATTAGAACCTATAGCCTGTCTAGTCTTCAGAAATTACTGAATATAACGCTCCTCTACAACAACGGTTATAAAATTTCTAAAATTGCCAAAATCCCGGAGGCAGAAATTCCACTTATAGTCCGTGAAATAGTTGCAAAAAACAGTACCAATAATCACGCGATCAATGCCTTTAAACTGTCAATGATTAATTTTGACCCTTCGCTGTTCCAAAATACCTATAATGGTCTTCTTGCGGAAAAATCGTTTCGCGAAATTTTTTGGGAGGATCTTATTCCATTATTAAATGAACTTGGTTTATTATGGCAAACAGACACGATAAACCCCTCACATGAGCACTTTATTACCAATTTGATCAAACAGAAGATCTATACAAGTACCGAGAAATTGCAGTTAATGCGACCCACGCAACATGATAAGGTTTTTGTACTGTTCCTACCCGAAAATGAAATCCATGAGATAGGCCTTTTATTTCTTAATTACGAGATCATGCTTAGGGGTTATAAAACAATCTATTTAGGACAAACCATGCCACTGGAAGATTTGGCAGACCTGCAATCTTATTATAAAAATTTACACTTCTTATCCTACTTCACCGTTGTCCCGACTAAAGACAGACTGGGGAAGTATATGGATGATTTTACAAAAATCATGAACAATGGAGACTGCAAGTTATGGGTTTTAGGCAGGCAAATTCAACATATAAAAAAAGAGAAACTTCCATCGCACATTCGTACCTTTGAATCCATAGAAGAATTATCCAAAGCTTTATAAGCTTTAATTAACTTTTATAGAATGAATATCAACAACAAAAAAGTTGTGATCATTGGATCGGGGTTTTCATCACTCTCTGCGGCCAGTTATCTGGCTCAAAAAGGTTTTGATGTAAGTCTTTATGAAAAGAATGATACTGTTGGGGGAAGAGCCAGGCAATTATCCAAAGGTGGGTTTACCTTTGATATTGGTCCAAGTTGGTATTGGATGCCAGATATTTTTGATCGTTTTTTTGCAGATTTTGGTAAGCAGACCTCAGATTATTATCAATTGGACAAGTTAAATCCGGCTTATAAAATCTTCTTTGAAGATGATGTGATCACCATAGGGGATTGCATGGATAAAATCAGCGAGGAATTTGAGCGCATAGAAGAAGGCAGCTCTAAATATCTTAAAAAGTTTATTGCCAAAGCTCAAAGTAACTATGATATCGCTATCAATGAAATTGTTTATCGTCCCGGGATTTCTCCCTTGGAACTGGTGACCAGCGATACCATAACAAGAGTTGATCAATTTTTTAAAACAATAAGTCAGGAAGTACGTAAAAAGTTTAAAAACCCAAAGCTGATTTCCACGCTGGAATTTCCCGTGTTATTTCTTGGAGCAAAACCCAGTAAGACCCCTGCCTTTTATAGTTTTATGAATTTTGCAGATTTTGGACTTGGAACATGGCATCCTAAAGGAGGAATGTATCAGATAATCATCGCTATGAAGAGTTTGGCGGAAGAGCTGGGAGTCACTATTTATACGAATAGCCCGGTAGAGAAGATTGTTGTTGATGGAGGTAAAGCGAAAGGGATTGTGGTCAATTCTGAAACTATAGCCGCTGACATGGTCCTTAGCGGTGCTGATTACCACCATTCTGAATCCTTATTGGACAAGCCGCATCGTCAATATTCAGAAAAATACTGGGCAAGAAAAACATTTGCACCATCTTCCTTACTATTCTTTATTGGGTTCGACAAGAAATTAAAAAATATTGAGCATCACAATTTATTTTTCGATACAGATTTTGGCCAGCATGCATCTGAAATTTATGACGACCCAAAATGGCCGTCCAGGCCCTTGTTCTATGCAAACTTTCCATCTGTAACCGATGCAAGTATGGCCCCCAGGAATCATGAAACCGGATTTTTTCTGATTCCCATTGCCCCTGGTTTGGAAGACACACCTGCTCTGAGGAACCAGTATTTTGATATTATCATGAAAAGATTCCAGGAGCGCACCGAACAGATTGTAGAAAATAATATTATATTTAAAAATTCGTTTTGTGTAAATGACTTTAAAGAACAGTATAATTCTTATAAAGGTAATGCTTATGGTATGGCAAATACGTTATCACAAACTGCTTTTATGAGACCAGGCTTGAAAAGCAAAAAAATTAGTAATTTATTTTTCACCGGCCAGTTGACTGTACCCGGGCCAGGAGTTCCCCCTTCGTTAATTTCAGGAAAATTAGTTGCTGAATTGATGATGAAAAATAATTAAAAGGTAGTAAATGAAAGCTATTTTTGATGAAGTTTCCTACGAATGCAGTAAGATTGTAACCCAAGCTTACAGCACCTCATTTTCTCTCGCAACAAAAATGTTGTCCACTTCAATTAGAGGTGATATATACAATATATATGGTTTTGTCAGATGTGCAGACGAAATAGTTGACGCTTTCCACAACTACGACAAAGAAACATTATTTAATAAATTTGAGGAAGATCTGGAGAGAAGCCTAAAAGACAAAATAAGCCTTAATCCAATATTAAACGCCTTTCAGTATACGTACCATAAATACAATATTCCTTATCATTTAGTTAGTTCATTCATGAAAAGTATGCGGATGGATCTAAATAAAAGTGTCTATAGTACAGAAGCAGAATTTAAAGAATATATTTATGGATCCGCAGATGTTGTGGGGCTTATGTGCCTTCGTGTTTTTGTAAAAGGAGATGATGAGCGCTATGAATCCCTTAAATTATCGGCCATGTCCCTTGGATCTGCCTTTCAAAAGGTGAATTTTTTAAGAGACCTTAAGGCAGATTATGAGCATCTAAACCGTTCCTATTTTCCAAACACCAATCTTCTTGAACTGGATGAAGGGTCGAAACAAAGAATCGTTGAAGAAATAAAAGTCGATTTTAAACAGGGTTACGATGGTATTGTTCAACTTCCTAATGAGGCTAAATTTGGTGTCTACACTGCTTATAAATATTATTATAAATTATTGAGTAAGCTACAAAAAACGCCTTCAAAGGAAATCAAGAACACCAGAATACGGGTGCCCAATTATCAAAAATTTGGACTTCTTGCAAAGTCCTATGTAAATTATAAACTGAATTTATACTAGTATGAAAATTGTAATTTGGATCCTGATTTTCCTTGCCACTTTTGGATTTATGGAATTTATGGCCTGGTTTACTCATAAGTATATTATGCATGGTTTTTTGTGGAGTTTACATCGTGACCATCATAAAAAAGACCATGATTCCTGGTTTGAACGAAATGACGCATTTTTTATATTTTATGCGGTTGTGAGTATAACTTTCTTTTGCCTGGCGAGCTTTACACCATTCTGGTACGGTTGGCCACTAGGTTTTGGAATAATGGCTTATGGAGCCACCTATTTTGTGGTTCATGATATTTTTATTCATCAACGTTTTAAAATGTTCAGAAATGCCAACAACTGGTATGCCAGAGGTGTGCGCAGGGCTCATAAAATGCATCATAAGCATATAGGCAAAGAAGATGGAGAATGTTTTGGTATGTTGATTGTACCCTTTAAGTATTTTAAAAAATAACCTGCTTTTTAACTAAGCCAGGTATATTCAGCAAACCTTAGATTTCTCGTTTTATTCTTTTTTTAATAGCTTTTCCAATAGCTGATGGATACTTTCGTCATTCCAGTCAGCAGCACCAGTCTCTGCCACAACAATATTGCCCTCTTTACCAATTATGAAAGTCGTGGGTAAAGCTCCTGAATAAAGGGATTTTGGTGTAAATCCGGCTTCAAAATAAACCGGTAAATCATAATTTTTCTTCACTAAGAAGTTAGACACCCTTTCTTCTTTATCCCTTGCAATAAACAAAAATGTAACCTTCTGCCCGTACGCGTTATATAATAATTGTAAATCCGGCATTTCCGCAACACATGGCGGACACCAGGTTGCCCAGAAATTTATAAATACAACCTCCCCTTTGTAATCCATGAGATTTGCCCTATTACCTTTTGCATCTACCAATTTAAAATCATAATCCTCCAGAACTTCCTGGGTTCTCTCTGCAACAGGTACAGGATTGTGAGATATTAACCTGTTCAGGTATACCTTGGCATGGAACCCTATCGGAGTGAAAAAATAAAGTGCCAGTAAAAGAATGATGGTAATATTTACCAGCTGTGTCTTTTTCAGTTTCATTTTTAATTAATTAACTCATTTAAGAGGTTATAAATTGTTTTATTATCCCAATCTGCTATTCCTTTTTTATTCACCCTGATATAGCCCTTTTTATCAATGATATATGAAGCCGGGGGTTCTGGAATAGCTAAAGGAGCTTTCTCTCCAATAATAAGGTAGGTTACGGGAAAAGTAAACTCATTTTCTTTGATAAATTCTTCTACAGGTTCCCGCTCTTCATCCGTAATAATATAAAAATCCATCTTACCCTGATATTGATCATACAGCGCCTGGATACTTTTTAGCTCCGCGGCACAAGGTAATCTCCAGGAAGCCCAGAAATTGATAAATACCACATTCCCTTTACTTTTCTCAAAATTAAAGAATTCCCACCGGGCATTTTTTAATTTCCAATTGTAATCAAGGATCCGTGATTCTTCATTAGGTGCTATCACTTCCGGGCTAAAAGAAAATACTCGGTTCAATACAATCTTACCATGGTACCCCATTGGTGTAACAAAAAAAGAAAGCAAAAAAGCTATGAGCAGTAGATTGAGTATGGTTTTCTTGCTTACTTTCATTTTCTTACAATTCTTAAAAACTAAATAACTCCCGAGGAATGTCGGGAGTTATTATATTTAACTTTATACTGTAATTTATCCTGCATTTTCTCTTTTTATAACATTCAGAGCGGATCCTTCGTGGAACCATTCAATTTGCTGCAGGTTATAGGTGTGTTTTGCTATGATCATATCTTTAGTACCATCTGCATGTACTACTTCAATGGACAAAGGTTTCTCTGGCGCAAAGTCCTTAATATCAATAAAATTAAAGGTATCATCCTCCTTGATAAGGTCATAATCACTTTCGTTGGCAAAAGTCAAAGCCAGCATCCCTTGTTTTTTCAAATTGGTCTCGTGTATCCGGGCAAAAGATTTTACCAAGACGGCCGCTACACCCAAATGTCTGGGCTGCATAGCGGCGTGCTCACGCGAGGAACCTTCACCATAATTGTGATCACCAACCACGATAGTCTTTATCCCTTCAGCCTTATAAGCTCTTTGGGTATCAGGTACACCTCCATATTCTCCTGTTAGTTGATTTTTTACAAAATTGGTTTTTTTGTTGAAGGCATTCACAGCACCTATTAATGTATTATTGGCAATGTTATCAAGATGACCTCTATATCTTAACCATGGACCGGCCATCGAGATATGATCCGTAGTACATTTACCAAAGGCTTTAATAAGGAGTTTCATATTCTGAAGACTTTCCGGAGATATGGGCACAAACGGCTCTAATACCTGTAACCTTTCAGAATCTTTGGAAACAATAACTTCAACTCCACTACCATCTTCATCCGGAGCAAGATACCCCGCATCATCTACCTCAAAACCTTTTGGAGGTAGTTCAATCCCTTCAGGTTCTTTTAATTTGACTTGCTCACCGTCTTCATTCATTAATGTATCGTTCATCGGATCAAAATCGAGCCTCCCCGATAGTGCAATAGCGGCTACCATTTCCGGAGAGCCAACAAAGGCATGTGTATTTGGGTTACCATCGGCCCTTTTTGAAAAATTTCGATTAAAAGAATGCACAATGGTATTTTTTTCCTCTCCTTTGAGATCACTTCTGTCCCACTGACCTATACAAGGCCCGCAGGCATTTGTAAAAATAGTTGCGCCCAGGTCTTCAAAAATCTGTAACAGCCCATCGCGTTCAGCGGTATATCTAATTTGCTCAGAGCCCGGGTTGATTCCAAAGTCAGATTTTGGTTTTATCTTATTATCCACGGCTTGCCGGGCAATTGATGCAGCACGTGTAAGGTCTTCATAAGAAGAATTGGTGCACGATCCAATAAGCCCCCAATCAACCTGAATAGGCCAGTCATTTGCTTTAGCTTTAGGACCTAATTCTCCAACCGGAGTTGCTAAATCCGGAGTAAAAGGACCATTGAGGTGCGGTCTTAGTTCATTTAAATTAATTTCTATAAGTTCATCAAAGTACTTTTCCGGATTTTCATATACCTCCGGATCTGCAGTCAGATATTCTTTTACTTCATTTGCCGCATCTGCTACACCACTCCTATCGGTAGCGCGCAGATATCGTTCCATGGAGGCATCATAACCAAATGTAGAGGTTGTTGCTCCTATTTCGGCCCCCATATTACATATGGTACCTTTACCTGTGCATGAAAGGTTCTTTGCCCCCTCACCAAAATATTCCACAATAGCCCCGGTACCACCTTTTACCGTTAAAATACCGGCAACTTTCAAAATAACGTCCTTAGCTGAGGTCCAACCGGAAATTTTGCCGGTTAGTTTAACCCCTATCAATTTAGGAAATTTAAGCTCCCAGGCCATACCTGCCATAACATCAACAGCATCTGCCCCACCAACTCCAATTGCCAGCATACCCAGACCTCCTGCGTTTACTGTATGAGAGTCGGTTCCTATCATCATCCCTCCGGGAAAAGCATAGTTTTCCAATACTACCTGATGAATAATGCCTGCTCCCGGCTTCCAAAAGCCAATTCCATACTTATTTGAAACAGATTCTAAAAAGTTAAACACTTCTGCACTGGTACTGTTGGCAGTTTTCAAATCAGCAACCGCACCACTCTTAGCCTGAATCAGATGATCACAATGAACCGTTGTAGGCACTGCAACTTTTGGTTTCCCGGCCTGCATAAACTGTAACAGGGCCATTTGTGCAGTAGCGTCCTGACATGCCACTCTATCCGGAGCAAAATCTACATAATCTTTGCCTCTTTCAAAGGCTTTGGTAGGATTACCTTCCCAAAGATGAGCGTATAATATTTTTTCGGAAAGTGTTAAGGGTCTTCCTACTATATCGCGGGCCTTATCTATTCGTTCCGCAATATTCGCGTAAACCCCTTTTATCATGTCAATATCAAATGTCATTATCTTGATTTTATCTGTTAATTGAATTTCCCAAAATTAGTAAAATACACGGGGCTAAAGAAATTTTTAGAATAGGATTACATATTAAACATTGTTAATTGGTGCACTTTATTTCTCGATCCTTCCAACTTTTAGAAAAATTGGAAATCGGATTTCTTTTTTCTCCTGCTCCTTCCAGTTTTTTCGTTACCCGTTTATCAATTCAGGAACCGGATTTATCCCATCATTGGCATTTTATAATTTTTAACGTCCGACCATGTATTTTGATAACCCTCCAATTGTTTTATGTCCCAATTTTCCTTTATTTCTATTTCACGATCAATACTCAAAAGATTAAAATTAAAAGGAATTGATTTATAGGCATGATCCACATGTTTCCTTTCGGCATTCCAATATGATCCAATGGTGCCTTTATAAAATTCCTCAAAATAAAACCAGTGAATTGCCCGGGCAACGGTGATGAGATCAAATTTATTCTCTGGAAATGAGGTTCTCTCTGCCCTTACTTTTTTATAAACAATGCTCTTTTGTACTTCCCGGTGATTTAATTGATTCTGACTTATGTCCGTCGCAAATACCTTGGTAAAATATTTTGCCAGTTCAACAGCAACCTGTACATTACCGGTACCGCAGTCCCAACAACAGTTTTTTACGGGAACAAACTACAGAATCTCAGATTAAAGTATAGCGGGACAAGAAGGCCTATATGCCTTGTACTTCTCAGATTGATGTGAAAAATAATCATGTACATTCTTCATGAAATGTCCAAGATTTAATCTTAAAGAAGCTTATTTATGATGTCTTCTTCTGAGATACCTTCGGCCTCAGCCTTGTAATTTTTGATTATTCTATGCCGGAGTATTCCCATCGCCACGGCCTGCACATCTTCAATATCCGGAGAGAACTTGCCATTAATAGCAGCATAGGCCTTAGCACCGAGTATAAGGTTTTGAGAGGCTCTTGGTCCGGCTCCCCAATCCAGGTATTGCTTTACATAATCTGAAGAACTCTCCAACCCTGGTCGTGTACTGCTTACCAGTTTTACAGCATAATCCACAACATTATCCGGGACTGGTATTCTTCTTATCAAATGCTGAACTTCCAAAATCTCATCCGCATTAAATAAAGGGTCCACTTCTGGAAATTCATCATTGGTAGTGGTTTTTACTACCTGGATTTCTTCCTCAACGGAAGGATATTTTAGTTCTATGGCAAACATAAAACGATCTAGCTGTGCTTCCGGAAGGGGGTAAGTACCTTCCTGTTCAATTGGATTTTGTGTAGCGAGAACAAAATAGGGTTTCGCAAGTTTATGACGCACTCCCGCAATGGTTACAGCCCTTTCCTGCATAGCTTCCAAAAGTGCAGCTTGCGTTTTAGGGGGTGTCCTGTTAATCTCATCTGCAAGAATTATATTGGCAAAAACTGGACCTTTGATAAATTTAAAATTTCTGTTCTGATCCAAAATCTCACTCCCTAAGATATCACTAGGCATCAAATCCGGAGTAAACTGTATTCTTTTAAAATCAAGTCCCAATGTGCTGGCAATGGTATTCACCATTAACGTTTTTGCTAGTCCGGGTACCCCAATAAGTAAGGAATGCCCGCCAGTATAGATAGATAAGAGAATTTGGTCTATAACCACATCCTGTCCAACTATGATCTTAGCTATTTCTTTTCTGAGGGCCTGGTGTTTGGCTACTAAATTGTTGATGGCGGTTACGTCAGACATGCAGTTATTCCTTTACCCATTTATTGGCAAACTCACAATCTCTGTTATCACCATTAACACTTACATAAGTATCCTCAATATGATCATTCAACCATTCCTTAATGGCCTTAAACTGTTTATCGCGTAAAGCAAGTTCCTGTATTTTGATATAATCTATAGCAAAGTCTGCTTCGTGTTCATCATATCTGTTACTCACCATTAATATTTTATATTTGGGAGGACCTCCATTCGGATCCTTCTCAAAAGTTGGTTGTGATACTTCGTTATCTTTTAAATTCCTTACCTGATTGTACAGGGAAGGATCCATCTTGGTAAGTTCAAAACGAGAATCAAAATTAATTGGATTTCTTAATAACCCTCCGTCATTTTTGGTTTCTTTTTCATCCGAGAAATTCTTAGCCGCTTCTGCAAAAGTATACTTGCCTTCAATAATTTGTTTTCGTATGGAGTCTAATTCAACTTTTGCTTTCTCAATGGAAGATTGTGGAATCTCTGGTTGAATGAGAATATGACGCAAGTCTAGTTCCTGGCCCCTTATTTTTTCAATATATATAATATGGTACCCAAAAGTAGTTTCAAAGGGATCTGAAATCTCTCCCTGGCGCAAACTAAAAGCTACATCTTTAAACTCCTTAACAAAAGGTGTCTCTCTGGTCATACTATAAAAGCCACCTTTGGATTTGGAGCCGGGATCCTGAGAATATAAAATTGCTTTTACACTGAAACTGGCATCATTGTCTTCGCAATCGGCCTTTATCTCATTTAACTTATTAATAGTTTTCTGTTTTTCCTCTTCAGGAATTTCAGGAATTTTAACTATCTGTGAAATTTCGAGTTCTGCTCCGAAAACAGGTTTTTCATCTTCGGGAATTTTATTAAAAAATTGTCTTACCTCTTCCGGGGTAACCTCTATTTCACTGACAATTTTTTGTTGCATTTTCTCAGAAAGCATCCTCAACTTATTAATAGTGAACAATTCTTCCCGAAAAGCCTCCACACTCTCTTTATTATAAAATTGAAGGACTTTCTGCATGGAACCTACCTGTTGAACCAATTGCTGCATTTGCCGGTCACTTGTGGCATTTACCTCATCGTCCGAGATCAGAATACTATCCTGCACTGCCTGATGTGCATATAAACGATCCTCCATCAATTTCCCTAACAATCCACATTGCGTAATATCGTCCATAGCTGCTCCCTGACTGCGTAAATCAATAAGCGTTTTTTCAATATCGGAATCCAGGATAAGGTAATCCCCTACTACAGCTGAAATACCATCTAGTTTTATTTTCTTAAAATTAGTTACTGGTTTCTTTTTTATCACACTATCAGCAACTTTCACTGGTTCTGGCGGTTCTATTTGAGTATCGGGAATAGAATCCATTTCCTGGGCACTAAGCCCGGTAAAAACAATAAAAAAGGCGACTATGTATACTAACTTATTCCTGTTTATCATAAACTTCAAATTCATTTTCCTTAGTTGCTTCATCTATAATTTCTGTTTCCAGTTTTCTGATATATTGCAATTTTCTTCTATTGAGAAGCACCTGCCTTATAGTAGGTTCAATATAAGAAAGCGGGGCAACTTCATTAACCTGAAGTACATCCTTAACCTTTGTCAAATATACCCCCAATGAGTCCTCTAATTCAAAAAATTGTGATTTTTTTAAGTATCTGTCCTGGTTATCTATGGTCAAAGGAGGTATTTCTTCAAGTACCCTCGAAGCCGATATCCAGATAGAATCGTTAAAGTTTAACTTTTTAAACTGTACACCAATAGAATCCAAAAATCTTTTATCATCCTCATTAAATCGCCTTAAACTCTCCGTCACTTCTTTCTTATTGAGAAATTGAACAGGCAATTGAATAAATCTCAGCTGAATAATTTTCTCTTTGAGCTTGAAATTTTCTTTCTCCCCCTCGTAGAATCTGTTTAATTCCGCGTCAGAGATAATAGTATCCTCCGCCCTATTTACCAAAGCTTCTTTATAGGCCCTGGTATAAAGATCTGTTCTGTATCTGGAAACCAACAGTTCAAATTCTGTGATCTTTTCATCGGGCAAATTAATCTTTGCTTTTTCCAAAAATATTTGTTTGGTAGCCCATTTATTAATGTAATTGGATACGACAATTGCACTATCTTGACGGGTCAAATTTTCACCAATCGCTGCTTTAACCTCGTCCCAGTATAGATAAGTATCCCCTACCCGAGCCAATGGCTCTTCGTTCATATCATTTTTTATTAATGAATTACAGGATATAAAAATCGAAACCAAGACATAAAGTCCTATAAGATTCCTGAGTAATTTGGTCTGTAGGTTTAAAAAATGCATTCGACAAAAATAAGAATTCAATCCTGCTGGACAAGTAATCGCAATATGGATTAACAGATTTTTAGTACCTCAATATATTTATTTAGTAAATTAGGGCAATTAACCGTATGAATATTGATAAATACCCCTGGAAACTATCTATATAATGATCTTAGCCGGGGATTACCAAATAAAAGGATAAATGTGAGCAGAAAAATTAAACTCATTTGGGATTTCAGAGGGCCAACCGCAAAAGAAATAGCCAAACATCATGAAAAACATTTAAAAGATTACATTGTCGCTGAAAAGTTAAGCCTGAATATAACCGGCACTACCCAATTAAGTTCAATGCACAGCATTGCATACCTGGTAGTTGAAGAGGTTAATATGCTCAAAGTGCGCGATGCGCTCCTTCCACATCGCGGTGAAGTCTATTCAAATTAGCATAATTTTTAAACCATACTTATTAGTGAAAGCTGTTATACTTACTTTACTGACATTAATCTTAATAACGAGTTCCTGCAAAACCAAAAGCGAAGAAAAAGATCCCATGAAGAGGGTTTTAGATTCACCTGAGGTTTCAATACGAAAAGTTATAGATAGTGTTGATCAATATGAAATTCAAATATTATATACCCAAATAGATCGCATTAACGATAGCATAATTCTAACTGATTATGAATTTCAGTTAGATAACGATCATTATTTCTATCCCGCAAGTACCGTTAAATTACCTATTGCCGTACTGGCCCTGGAGAAGTTAAATACCATTGATACACTAGATAGAAATACCCGGTACTATGTTGAAGGAGATTCGATTGAAAATACTTTTGCAGAGGATGTCATTAATATTTTAACTGTAAGTGACAATCATGCAAACAACAGATTACTTGAATTCCAGGGACAAGATGCCATCAATAGCCGACTTGATAGTTTAGGGGTTGGTCCCGTGAGAATTTCACACAGACTTGGGGTACACTCTGATGATGTCACCACAAAGCCTCTTATCCTATACATAAATGACAGCACTACCGGAACGTCAACATCCATAGTAAACTCAGAACCCTTGCCCCTGCAGCTGGAACGAATAAAAAAAGGGGTCGGATTTTACGAAAATGACTCATTAATTATGAATCCTTTTGACTTTAGTTACAAGAATTATTACCCGGTTAATTCACAGCACGAAGTCTTGAAAAGAATACTATTTCCCCAGTTATTTAGCAACCAAGAACGGTTTAACCTTAGTAAGGATCAAAGAACATTTTTATTAAGTGCTATGCATACCCTGCCGAAAGAAGCGGGTTATGATCCTGTAGAGTATTATGATGGCTATTGTAAGTTTTTTATTTATGGTGATACAAAAGAAAATATTCCTGAACACATGAAAATATACAACAAAGTTGGGTTTGCCTATGGTACACTTACGGATTGTGCTTATATAACTGATGAAAAGAATGGCGTAGAGTTTATGCTTACTGCAACCATTTTAGTTAACAAAGATGGGGTTTTTAACGACGACAAATATGAATATGATGAGATAGGAATTCCCTTTTTAGCTGCACTTGGGAGGGAGTTTTACCAGCTCGAATTAGAGCGAAAAAAAGCACCGTAATACGGTGCTTTCAATTTTATAAATAAAAAGAAGTAATTAAGGCATCACTACATCTTCGATGATGTGAATTACCCCGTTTGAAGCCATTACATCTGTTTTAGCAATTTTGCTGTAATTGCCATTCTTATCCATTAGAAAAATTCCACCATCTTTTGAAACCGCTGTTAGCGTTTCACCATTAAGTGTTTTAAGTTCAGCTTTCCCATTTCCCGCTTTTAACGCACTGGCAACATCAGCAGCAGAGATTTTTCCTGCAACTACGTGATATGTTAAGATGGCGCTTAGTTTTTCCTTATTTTCGGGAGCTAATAACGAATTCAAAGTATTTGAATCTATTTTTGCAAATCCGGCGTTAACAGGTGCAAAAACTGTGAAAGGACCATCACCCTGAAGAGCGCCTACTAAATCTGCAGCTTTTAAAGCCGTTACCAAAGTAGAGAAATCATCCACAGAAACTGCAACATCAACAATAGTCATTGCTTTGTCCTGGGCGGAGGTAGTTTGAGTAGAAAATACTAAAGCTACCATTGAGATAATTAAGATAATTTTTTTCATGATTTGTTTAAAAAGTTAAAATTAGAAATTATTTATTTGCACTATGCATTAGTAATTACACAATGATTTAAGCCATGGATGAGCAAAGTGATTTTTTATCATATCTTTAACACAAGTTTATGGCAGGACACCCAAAAGATATCGAATCCATCAATCAACTTCTCCAGGGAGATAAGAATGCCTTATACCTGTTATATGACAAGTATTCAGGAGCTCTTTATGGTGTAATACTAAGGATGTGTAAAGACGATGATTTGGCTAAAGACCTTTTGCAGGAAAGTTTTATTAAAATCTGGCAAAAAATAAGTTCTTTTGATCCTCAGAAAGGAAAATTCTACACCTGGGCTTACCGAATAGCAAAAAATACAACCTTAAATGCACTCAGAAAGTCTTCTCCGCTCATCCAAACAGATGATTTAAGTGTATATGAAAGTAGAAATACCGAATCGGAGGTTTCTGATTCTTCTAATTTGAAAGGAATTTTAGCAGATTTAGAACCTCAGCACCAAATGGCAATTGATTTGGTTTATTTTAAGGGCTATACTCATCAAGAGGCACATAAAGAAATGAACGTGCCGTTAGGCTCTTTCAAATCATATGTAAGACAGGCTCTGATTAAATTAAGAGAACGACGTGCAGAGCTATCATGGTTTGTTTTGTTAATTGAAGTTATTAGAAATGGATAAGAAAAGTATTTTAGAAGACGGGCTTTTGGAGCAGTATCTTTTGGGAGAACTTTCAAATGAACAGGAAATACAGATCCAAGAAGTTCTGGAAGGACATGCTGATTTAAAAGAAGTATTTGAAGGACTTGAAGAAGAGTTTGAAAGAATTGGCTTCGAAAATGCTATTACTCCTCCCGAAAGCATTAAAAAAGCACTGGAAAATGCTCTTGAAAACCGAGGGGAAAAATCTGAAATAAAGGACATTTCCGGACCCAAAACAGAAGACAGATTTAATTATAGTCGTCTGGCAGTAGCCGCTAGTTTAGCTGCAATTTTTGCCTTGTCCTCGTTTTGGTTCTACAATCGATGGCAGACTGCAGAAGATAATTTGGAGGCACTTCAGCAACAGACGATAGCTATGCAGGATCGATTGTCAAATTTAGAGCAAACTTTTGATGTCACTAATAGGCGGTACCAGTCTATTAATAATAGAAACGTAATTCCTTTATTACTAAAGGGCAATTCATCATATCCCGGATCCAGAGCTGTAGCCTATGTAAATCATGCTACACAAAGTGTAATGGTAAATTCACAGGGCCTTCCTCCCTTACAGAAAGATAAAACATATCAAATGTGGGCCGATGTTGATGGGGTTATGATAGATATGGGCCTTTTACCTGCAGACACGGTATTGATCCCATTGAAATACATAGCGCGTGCGGAATCGTTGAATATCACCATTGAACCAGCCGGAGGTAATGATCATCCCACGGTTGAAAACCTGATCTCTAACGTTCTGCTCTAATTCTTAATGTCTATACAACAGATAGGCAAAACCGGTGCGGATAAAACCTAATTCAACGGCCTGCCATAAAGATCAAAATCCGCAGCATCAGTGATTTCAAGTTCTACAAAGTCACCAATTTTGACGTAGAAGTTCCTTGCATCAACCAGTACTTCATTATCCACGTCAGGTGAATCAAATTCGGTCCGACCTATAAAATAATTCCCCTCCTTACGGTCAATGATACAACGAAATGTTTTACCAATTTTGTCTTGGTTTAATTGCCATGAAATAGCGGACTGGAGTTCCATAATTTCATTTGCCCTATTTTGCTTCTCTTCTTCCGGCACATCGTCTTCTAAAGTAAACGCATGGGTATTCTCCTCATGACTATAGGTAAAACAACCAAGTCGTTCAAAGCGCATTTCCTTTACCCAGTCCTTTAGTGTTTGAAAATCTTCCTCCGTTTCACCCGGGTAACCCACAATAAGTGTTGTTCTTATGGCCATGTCCGGAACCATCGCTCTGAAGTCCTTTAATAGCTTGTTAGTTTTGGCTTTAGTAGTACCCCGCCGCATACTTTTAAGGATTGGATCCGAGATGTGTTGCAAGGGTATATCCAGGTAATTGCAGATTTTTGGTTCTTTTTTCATTACGCTGAGCACATCCAATGGAAACCCGGTTGGAAAGGCATAATGGAGGCGAATCCATTCTATTCCTTCTACCTTAGAAAGTGCTCTCAGTAATTCGGCCAGGTTTCTTTTTTTGTATAAGTCCAGTCCATAATACGTTAAATCCTGGGCAATTAGTATTAGCTCCTTTACACCATTAGATGCCAGTTTTTGAGCTTCCATAACCAATTCCTCAATAGGCTTACTTCTATGTTTACCTCGCATTAGAGGTATTGCACAAAACGAACAAGGCCTGTCACAACCTTCAGCAATCTTTAAATAGGCATAATTTTTTGGCGTGGTTGTAAGGCGTTCGCCAATTAGCTCGTGTTTATAATCGGCACCCAGGGCTTTCAATAAATTAGGCAGGTCACTGGTGCCAAAATATTCATCAACATCAGGAATTTCCTTCTCCAGATCAGGTTTATAACGCTCACTCAAACATCCTGTCACAAATACCTTATCTACCTCACCCTGCATTTTTTTCTCTACATATCCTAAAATAGTATTCACACTTTCCTCTTTGGCATTTGCGATAAACCCACAGGTATTAATAACGACAATATTGCCTTCCTCCTCATGCACTACCTCTTTATCATTCGCTCTGAGTTGCCCCATAAGAACTTCGGAATCATAGACATTTTTGGAACATCCAAGTGTTACGACATTAATTCTATTTTGCTTTACCGATTTTGTTCGCATGAATTTGTTTTAGCCGTGCAAAAATACAATACAATAGACGAAGAGCAGCTTTTTAACACGAATTCTTCTATTTCTGCGTTAAACCATTACTAGCTGTGTAAGTCTAATTAGAAATCACAACCAAATGAAACCCTGCATTCAAGTACTTTTTTTAGCCATTTTTTTTCTAGGCAGTTTAGCCTGTGAAAATAATACCGATGATTTTACAGATGTATTAATTGAAGAAGACGGTTCAGATGAAAATCCGGATTCTACATTGTATTTTCCCGGAACTACCTCGGAGGATTGGGAAACTATCAGCTTTGAAACGTTAGATTGGAATGACAACGCAAAGCAGGGTCTAATCGATTTCCTGGAGGAAAAGGATACTAAAGCATTTATAATTCTAAAAGATGGTAAAATTGCCATGGAGGAATACTTCGGGACATTTACCAAGGATAGTATCTGGTATTGGGCATCTGCCGGCAAAACCCTGACTGCCTTTACAGTAGGGATTGCCCAGGAACTGGACTTACTGGACATTAATGAACAAAGCTCCGCATACCTTGGGGAAGGCTGGACCTCAGCTCCACCGGAAAAAGAAAATATGATCACTATATGGAATCAACTGACTATGACAAGCGGCTTAAAGGACACCGCATTTGATTGTGTTACTGCAGATTGCCTGGAATATGAAGCCGACGCGGGTAGTCGTTGGGCCTATCAAAATGGAACTTATACCTTATTACAGAGTGTCGTAAGTGAAGCGTCTGACACTTCATTTAGTAATTTCTTCAATACTCATTTGAGAAATAGAATTGGTATGAATGGCTTTTGGATATCCACAAATGGCTTAAACAATGTCTATTTTAGTTCGGCCCGAAGT
>NZ_CAMYKG010000023.1 GCF_947258925.1 uncultured Eudoraea sp.
GATGATCAAACAGCTTCTGAAGTAAATTCGGATGTCCCTGTTGATGTTGACGGAGACGGAAATACAGAAGCAACAGTGGAGGATGTAATACAGGACATAGCACCTATTACATCCAAAGCCGCACGTATATTTTATCCCCCTTCAATAGCGGTAGATGCTTCCACAAATGGTGTAGGGTATACAGAAGACCTCTATGCACAATATATAGCCCAGTTTGGTACACCAACAGTAGCGAGTGCAGGTGCTCCCGCTGCTGTGCCAACATATGCAGCAACTGATTTATATTACTATGTAACCTATGCGGATCCGACCGTTTTTGCCAACATGAGCATTAATGCAAGCGGAGTCCTGACATATGATATTATTGGACAACCTGCAGATTACAATTCATTAATAAATGTTGTATTTGTTGTTAAATAATAAGACATAAATGTTCCAATTGGGTTTGAAGACAAACAGTTATCATCTTGTAGTCCTCAGTATTGTTATAACAGTACTGGGGATTAGTGCATCCAATGCCCAGTTTTTACTTCAGGCACCTAACGGTGGTGATGAAAGTAATTATAGATGGTATGAAGCTTCCGATACCTCTACAGTGTTAAGTACCGATTTCTTTTATGAGACGAGTACACCGGGAGTATATTTTGCTACTTATGATGGTACTTTATGTGGTTCAAATGCGAGCGATTATTTTATTTTAACGGATTGTACAGCTCCTGATAACCAGGTTACCCTGGATATTACTGCAAATGTAAGTGGAAGTGCTACGGTAAGCTGGAACCCTGCCGTTGCAGGCGATCAGTTACAACCTGTAGTAACAGCTACCACCACGGTGGTTCGTTATACCGCTACCCTTACTAAAGCAGGTAATTCAATTGATTTGCCCGGCTTTACAGTGGTTTGTCTACAGCAAGCGGCTACATTGGTTGACGATCTTATTGCATTAGATGAGGATACGTCTATAGTAGTCCCGATATATGATAATGATAGTGATCTCCCAACCATAGGTTCTTTAACTACTACCAATCCTTCAAACGGTACCGTTAATATTAATGATAATGGTACTCCTAATGATCCCACCGATGATATTGTAACCTATACACCGAATCCTGATTATAACGGACCGGATTCATTTGATTATACCGTCTGTAATACGACTGGGGATTGTAGCACTGCAACAGTTACGGTAGATGTGTTACCTATTGTTGATGCATTACCAGATTCTATAGCCACATTAGAAGATACTGCTGTTGATATAGACATTTTGGCAAATGATAATGATATACCTGCAATAGGAACTCTGACGAATACAAATCCGACTGATGGCACGGCAGTAATCAATGATAATGGTACTCCCGGAGATCCATCAGATGATAGTATCACATATACCCCTGATCCCGGATTTATAGGAACAGATTCATTTACATATACCTTATGCGATAGCTTGTCTAACTGCAGTACTGCTACTGTTACCATTCTGGTTAATCCAATTGGAGTAGATCTTGATACAGATAATGATGGTATCGTAGATAGTTTTGAAGATTTGAATTTAGACGGGGATAATGATCCGGCGACAAACCCTACAGATACAGATGGTGACGGTATTGCGGATTATCTGGATATAGATAGTGATGATGATGGTATTCCGGATAATGTTGAAGCACAAACCACCTCAGGATACATAGCACCAAGCGGTATAGATGCTAATGGTAATGGCCTTGATGATGTCTATGAGAATGGTGGGGGATTAGGTCTTCTACCAGTGGATACAGATGGTGATGGTTTCCCGGACTATGTTGATACGGATAGTGATAATGACAATGTGCCAGATAGCATTGAAGGGCATGATATGAATAATGACGGTATACCTGAGGTTGTATTTATAGGATCTGACAAGGATAATGATGGTCTTGATGATGGCTATGAAGGTTATACATCCATAGATGACGATGTAAACGATGAACTGGATGATCCTTATGATATGTTGCCAAACACAGATGGTGATTCTGAATCTGATTATAGGGATACAGATGATGATGATGATCTTATACCCACGGCATCAGAGGATACTAATGGTGATGGTGATTTTACCAACGATGATATAGACGCCGACGGTACACCAGATTATTTAGAGCCAAATGCCAGTGAAGAAGACATTGAGGTATTTAATGTGGTAACACCAAATGGTGACGGTGTTCATGATGTCTTGGCTATAAACGGGCTTGAAGATTTCCCGGATAACACAATACGAATATACAACAGGTGGGGTGTACAGGTATATGCGACAAATGCTTACAATACGCAGGGTAATGTCTTTGATGGCACTTCTGAAGGTAGAGCTACCATACAAGCGGACAACAAATTACCAGTAGGTACATATTTCTATATCCTGGATTATGTAAATGAAGATGGCGTGCAAAAATCGTTATCCGGATACATATACATTAATAGATAAACCGATGCTAAAATTGACACATAAAAAATATTTGCAAAGAAGTCTGACTGCTTTGTCTTTTCTTCTGGTTTTTCTATTGGCAGAAACTCTATGCGCTCAGCAAGATGCGCAATACACACAATATATGTACAACACGGTCAGTGTTAATCCGGCATATGCTGGTTCAAGAGGGCATATGAGCATTGCAGGCTTATATCGCTCGCAATGGGTAGGTTTAGATGGAGCGCCTAAAACACAGACTTTTAATTTACACACCCCTTTGGGATACAGGGGAGCTGGGCTTGGATTTTCAATTGTAAATGACCAGATAGGTCCAACATCAGAAACCTATTTTGATCTTGACTTTTCTTATACGTTGCAACTGGCTAAAGAATCCAGATTATCTTTTGGGTTAAAAGCGAGTGCACATTTACTGGATATACGTTATTCTGAATTGAATCAGGATGTTACAAATCCTGGTGGTCCGGATCCAACATTGCAACAAGATATTAGAAATAGGTTTTCACCTAATATAGGTGGAGGTGTTTACTACCATACTGAAAGATTTTATGTTGGTTTATCAGTCCCAAGAATTTTAGAAACATCTCATTTTGACGAGTCGTCTCTTTCTACGGCTAAAGAGCAAATGAATTTTTACCTTATTACAGGTTACGTATTTGATCTCAGTGCATTTTGGAAATTTAAACCTGCTCTTTTGGTAAAGGCCACACAAGGTGCTCCCTTGCAATTGGATTTATCGGCTAATTTTATGTATAACGATAAGTTTATTATGGGTCTTGCCTACCGCTGGGATGCGGCGTTTAGTGCAATGGCGGGTTTTCAAATTTCTCCGGCATTTCTTTTAGGAGTGGCATACGATAGGGAGATTTCAGAATTAGGTCAGGCTGTTTTTAACGATGGTTCTTTCGAAATAATTTTGAGATATGACTTTATCAAGGTCAAAGGAAATGTTAAGTCTCCCCGCTTCTTTTAGCCTTTTTAGGATTCATTACAATCTCAAGACTTCAATTTTTTGATACTCTTAACCCAAAATATTGTGTAAAGGTGCTACTTTTGCAAGATGGAAAATAAAAAAGAGGAGAATGTTATTCTTGTAAATCAACAAGATGAGGAGATTGGTCTAATGGCAAAAATGGAGGCACATGAAAAGGCTGTTCTTCATAGGGCATTTTCAATTTTCATCATGAACAAAAATGGTGAGACGATGCTACAGCAAAGAGCTCAACATAAATATCATTCCCCCTTATTGTGGACAAATACGTGTTGTAGTCATCAACGCCAGGGAGAAACCAATCTGCAGGCTGGTAAAAGAAGACTACAGGAGGAAATGGGTTTTCAAACAGATTTAAAAGAACTTTTCTGGTTTATTTATAAGGCTCCCTTTGATAATGGGCTAACCGAACATGAACTTGATCATGTTATGATTGGGTATTATGATGATCCACCTGCTATAAATAAAGATGAAGTAGCAGATTGGAAATGGATGCGTCCGGAACAAATAAAAAAAGATATTGGAGATAATCCTCAAAACTACACGGCGTGGTTTAAAATAATTTTCGAAAGATTTTATGATCATCTTGTGCAAAATCATCAAATGAAATGAAAGTAAAAGTCAGCCGAAAGGCACATTTTAATGCAGCTCACCGCTTATACCATAAAGATTGGGATAATAAAAAGAACAATGAAGTTTTTGGAAAGTGTAATAACCCCAACTACCACGGACATAATTATGAATTGATTGTAAGCGTAACAGGAGAGATTGACAAGAATACAGGATTTGTAGTGGATATGAAAATCCTGAAAGATCTGATTAAATCCAAGGTTGAAGACGCCCTGGACCACAAAAACCTGAATGTCGAGGTTCCTGAGTTTGAAAAATTAATTCCAACAGCAGAAAATATATCCGTGGTTATCTACAATAAATTGCGACCACATATAGACTCAAGCAAGGATCTCGAAGTTATGCTTTATGAGACACCGCGTAATTTTGTTACTTACAGTGGATAAGTGATGGGTCTCCGGATTGGGCAATATATTCCTGAATTTTCGCTCCCCTCTCAGGATGGTAACATATTTAAAAGTAATTAAGTTCTTGGTAAGAAACCTATGGCCATATTTTTTTACCCCAAAGATTTTACTCCGGGATTTATAAAGGAAGTATGTTCATTCAGGGATAGTTACGAGGAATTCACCGAACTTGGTGCGTTAGTCATCGGGATTAGTTCGGATTCTGAAAATACTCATCGTAAATTTGCTTCAAAATATCGTTTACCATTTATTCATTTATCCGATACTGATAAAAAAGTTCGCAACTTAATTAATGTAGAAGACAAATTTTTCAATTTACTGCCGTGAAGCGAAACGTATTTGGTGAATAGGTAAGGTAAAGTACTTATGGTATTTAACAGTATAGATGCCCAAAACATATGAGTGAGGCATTAGACGCACCGAAAAAGCAAATAAAAAAATGAACTTATATCCGTTTAAATTTTATCCGATACTTAAAGAACGCCTCTGGGGTGGATCAAAACTTGGATCTGTACTTGGTAAAGACCTTAATAGTGATCTGGTTGGAGAGAGTTGGGAAATATCAGGGGTTGCCGGGGATGTTTCAATTGTCGCAAATGGCGTCTTAAAAGGGAATACACTTATAGATTTAATTGATAAATTCCCTGAAGAGATTCTGGGGGAAAGTGTATTGGAACGATTTGGAAAAGAATTTCCTGTTTTAATAAAGTTTATCGATGCTCATAAAGATCTTTCTGTACAGTTACATCCAAATGATGAACTTGCCCGAAAACGTCATAATTCGTTTGGAAAAACTGAAATGTGGTACGTTATGGATGCAGATAAAGATGCTCAACTCATAGTAGGATTTAAAGAGGGCATTTCTAAAGAAACCTATATTGAAAGTTTAAAGAATGACAGTCTTTTAGAAAAATTAAATTATGAAAATGTACGGGAGGGAGATGCATTTTTTATAAGCGCGGGCACAATTCATGCTATAGGGGCAGGAGTTTTGATAGCAGAAATTCAACAAACCTCCGACCTTACTTATAGAGTGTACGACTATAATCGAAAAGATGCCGAGGGAAATTTTCGGGAATTACATTCAGAATTATCGATTGATGCCATTAATTATGAAAGGCAAGAGGACTTTAGAATAAATTATGGCAAAGAACCGAATGTTTCTAACGAAATGGTAAATTGTCCATATTTTAAAACAAGCATTCTCAGTTTAGATAAGAGTTTAGAATTTGATGTTAGACACAGAGACTCATTTACCATTTATATGTGCCTTGAAGGGGATGCTAGTATAAAAAATGACTATGGTAATATAAATATTAAAAAAGGGGAAACCGTATTGGTACCAGCTGTGACGACCACTATTTTGTTGGATACCGAGGGCGCTAAACTTTTAGAAATTACAATTTGAAAAAGTGTATTTTTACACAAAATTAATGAGCTATGGCAAATATTAGAGAATTAAAAAAGGATATAAATTACGTACTAGGGGATATCATTGAAGCGGTATATATAATTGAGGCTTCTAATGATAAGTCGGGTTCTAAAGAGGGCTCGGAGATTATTGATGGTGCCATTGGCACTTTTGATGATTTAATTTCGAAAGTAAATATGAAAGGGATGGAAAACAGAAAGGCCCACCTTAAATCTGTACGCAAAGAACTGGAAGAAAAAGCCAGAGGCCTTGTAGACAAGCTTAATGCAATGGCTTAATTCCTTACTGTTTACATTAGTTGTTTTTTTGTTCTTCCAGATATTCCTGAAGTTCTCTGCCGTACTTCCCATTGGCAACTTCGGGACTTAGTGAATTATTGATAGAATCTAGATAGATAATATTTGCATCCGGCACTTCCTTTAGGGCTATAAACGGTGCGATATGAGAATCTTTGTTATTTAAAGCAAAATTTAAAGCATAGAGATAACCCCTGCGGATGTTATTATCACTTGCTCTTTGAATGGAATCTTGAATAAGTGAATCCTGAGGCGTTTCTGGATCATATGCAACCCTTAGAATTTCTAGATTTTTCTCATTAAAACGAGACATGACATCCCTGTATTCCTCCAGCTTTTTATGCGTTTCCGAGCCTTCTATTTTTGCTTTGGTGTCAAATGTATCCCAGTTGGTATCAATGGTTATTGTCCCTGGTTCACCAAAGAATGTAATCCTGTCATTTATATCGTTGTTATCCTTTTTATCTAAGTATAAATAAAAAATCTCCGGACTTTCCAGTTCAGTTTTAAACAAGAAGGTGCCATCACCTTCTACCTTCAGGGAATCAATAATTACCAGGGCGGTATCCGGTATATGCTGAAGATAAAGTGTTCCTTTTTTTAAACCCTTCACATTACCCGTAACGGTCATGGTGTTTTTAGTATCCTTAGATCCACAAGATCCTAAAATGAAACAGCTTAGGACAGCAATTATCAAATTTTTCATAGAATAAAATTTCTGGCGCAAATATCAATAAAGTTTATTGGAAATTTAAACTTTTGATGCTATTTCCATTAGCAATCCGCAGATGTAAGCCCCTGCAGTACCTACGACATAACCTAATACGGCTAATAAAATCCCAACCGAAGTAAGGGAAGGATGAAACTCTGCAGCAACAATCGGTGCAGATGCTGCTCCTCCCACATTAGCCTGACTGCCGACAGAGAGGAAAAAGTAAGGTGCTCTGATTATTTTGGCTACCAGAATTAACAACCCTGCATGTATGGAAATCCAAATAAGACCAACCAGAATTAATCCGGGTTTGTCTAAGAAACTTCCCAAATCCATTTTCATACCAATGGTGGCGACCAGAATATAGATAAATAATCCACCAATTTTGCTGGCACCAGCACCTTCGTAATTTTTTGCTTTTGTGAAGGATAGGATGATACCTATAGTTGTTGCAAACACAACCATCCATAAAAATTTTGATCCTAATGAAGAAAGGGCTTTTTGCTTATTTCGAATAACTTCAAAATTTTCCTGCAAATATTCTGAAAAATGAAACCCGGCAAAATGTGCGATACCCACTGCCGTAAATGCCAGACTCAACAAAATTATATAATCGTTAAGTGTGGTAACCCGGGTAATTTTGGCCGTATAATCGGAAACTTTTTGTTTAAGGGTTTCAATTGAAGAAGTATCGGCCTTCAACCACTTATCAATACGTTTAGTTTTACCAATACCCAAAAGTATTATTGCCATCCAAATATTGGCTACTACAATGTCTACTAATACCATATCTCCAAATTTTTTGGGATTATAGGCAAAGACTTCGAGCATTGCTGCTTGATTTGCACCACCACCAATCCAGCTACCTGCAATAGTAGACAAACCTCTCCAAACCGCATCAAAATCATTACCTCCCACCGTTTCAGGGGAAAAAGTAGAGACTATTAATATTGCGATAGGACCTCCTATAATAATACCGACAGTACCCGTTAAGAACATAATCAACGCCTTGGATCCCAGATTCAGTATTGCTTGAAGATCTATGCTCAGGGTCATAAGAACAAGAGCGGCAGGCAGTAAATACCTGCTGGCAATATAATAGAGCTTTGAGTTTTCTTCTGAAATTAGACCCGAACTGGTCAAAATGGCAGGAAGGAGGTAGCACATTAACAAAGTTGGAACAACAGCGTAGAATTTTTTCCAAAACCCGGTTTTAATGGAAGAAGTGTAAAAAACAAATCCTAGACAGAGGCATAACAAACCAAAAATTACGGTGTCCTCAGTTATTGGCAGATGGTTCATGGAAGATTATTTAATGATGACAAGCTTTCAAATATAATGAAATTAGGTGGGGCTACTTGCTATAAAAAGGAACCTAAATATTTAACCAATAGGTTATTTTTAAATTAATTGATCTGGTCTTTGGCGCAAAACCATCTACGAAGTAATTATCATTATAAACCAGGAATAGATCCGAGAGCGGAGCAAAACGCCATTGTAACCTGGAATTAATTCCAAAATTATCTCTTTGATTACTATATTGTATCAGGGTAGACCAGAAAATTGATTTACTAAAAGTGACTTCAATTTTAGGGCTTATCAACCAGATATCCGCGCTGGGGTAGGGGTCCGGCAATTCAATATTATCATACCTCATAATTAAGGAGAGAAATACTTTGGGTTGAAAACGAAAAGTCATTCCTCCTTCAACACTGAATCGGTTTCCATTAAAAAAACGTCCTATGGTAGGCTCCAGAGAATAAGAGAAAATTTTTCTGCGGTCCGAATTAAATTGAACTTGAACACTATTGTAATAATAGCCTTGATTCCCAGGTAATGGTATGCCATCATCAGAGCCCGTCGGATCAAAGTCATCTATTAAAAAAGTATACTTATGCGAGAATTCAGCACTAAATCTGGATTGATCCCTGAATCTTGCTTCCCATTGACCTCTAAAGTCATAGTCGGTATTTTGCATATCCCTGCTAGGACTCCAAATAGCTATGGGAAAGAATTGGAAGGCGTGATTTTGAATAAAACTATTCTGAGGCCAGAATACCCGCTCAAACTGCATAAAGCTTTTGAGAATATCGGTACGGCGAACAAAGCCTAAATCCGATCTGAAGTCTTCTCCAACATAAACAACTTTACCCGAAATATTGTAATTTCTGGAGTTGTATTCCAGTCGAGCCCCTGTAGCCAGGTCCTTACCATTGCTTTCCGGTTGAAAAGATTTTTGAAAAAAGAACTTACCGTTCCATAAATTATCCTTTGAAATCAGATTATAATCCAGTCCAAGGACACGGTTGTATTCGTCTTCGGGTAAGAGAAAATCGTTACCTTTAACAGCCTGTCGGTTAATAAAGAAGACACCAATATTTGACCTGTCAAAGACTTTCTGTTGTAAGGCCAGCATCATATTGTTGTTAGATGAAATTTCATTTTCTTCATCTTCTGCTGTTTGAAGATTAAGGAAACCCAATCGTAAGTCCTTAGTTAATTTCCCACTCAATCTAATGCCGCCAATGATCTGATTTTCAATGGTGTTATCTGCAGTGTCCTGTGCAATACCGATCCTTCGTGAAAAAAATGGGTTGGCATCTCTGGAATCACCAAAACTGCCAAACAAATCATTGTTATCAATAAAGAACTGCCTCTTTTCGGGTAGAGAAACTTCAAAACGTGTGAGATTGGTAATCTGGTCATCTACTTCTACCTGCGAAAAGTCAGGGTTTATAGTAATATCCAGATTCATGCTATTGCCAATTGCAACTTTTGCATCGCCTCCAACCGAAAACTTATTAGTAGTATTGTCTTCCTCAAAATCTTTTAGGACACTTCCATTAACATAGGGGATTAAAGCCAATGGAGTTTTAGATTTTCCAAGGGGCTTTTCAAAAACCATATCTCCCATAAATGTTAAACCAAATATATTCTGGTTCTGTGGAATGTTCATCCAGGTGCTGGTTTCATTAGATTGGCTATCGAAACGGTAACTGTTAAACCTCCACTTTGTTTCGCCTTCTTTGAATTTAAAGGAAGTAAGGGGGATAACTAGTTCAGAAGTATAGTAGTTATCATAGATTTTAGAATCTCCTCTCCATTTTACATCCCAGCTTATTGTGAAATCCCGTCTATCCAACCCACCGTTAGATACTAACCCTTCTCTTCTTACTCCGTAAGGATTGATGCCAAATAAGAAAGCGTTATTAGCATCATTAAACGTATCAAAAAGTAGTGTAATGTTATCACTATTGCCTGCTCTGTAATCTCTTTTTAAAGACTGAATGGCATAGTCTTTTCCCAATGCATAAACGGTAATACCGATGTATAAATTGGTGTCGTCATAAAGCATTTTGATAACCGTCTGCTGCCTCGCCGGGATGGAATCCAATGGAAAATATTCCCAGAACTCGTCGGCGCTATTTGCTGTTTCCCAAATAGCTTCATCTAAAACCCCATCAGGGACGATAGTTTCATTGATCTTTTTGACAATAAAAGACTTATTTGTGTTTTGTCCGTAATAAATAGAGGATTTAATAGGACTTTGTCCATAAAAGGATATTACCCAAAGAAATATGGTTAAAAAGGTAAAGGATTTTACCGTGCTAAATGGCTTGGACATTGAAGGAAATCGTTTTTTAAGCTTACTAGTAAATCAAAGTTCTACTTTTTTAAATGGTCGACCACACCTTTTCTGCAAACGACCGTAATTGTAATGTAAACGACATATTGTTAGCTGTTTTCGCAGAGGTAATTTTGGTTAATACTGAGCGTTCTTTTCAAAGCATAAAATTAAGCTTATATTCCGTTAAAAATTCATCAAATTTTATAATTCTATATTTCAAATTATTACTGCTTGAATTTTTTGGATCTCTTCTTATTCGGATTTTTAAAAAGTCGTTTAAAGAATCCATCACGTTTAACCGGCTCACAATCGAGCAATGAAAGAACCGCATCATTAGGTTTTTTAAATCGTGCTTTTGTGATGTAATTGAAAGATGCATCACTGTTTAATTTTTGCATCCAGAGCGCAAAAATGGGTAATGCGGCGCTGGCACCCTGACCTAATGAAGTGTTTTTAAAACCAATTTCATGGTTATCCAATCCTACCCATGTTACATGAACTAATTTAGGGGTAAGGGCAACAAACCAGGCGTCTTTATTATTCTGGGTGGTTCCTGTTTTACCTGCAATATCATTTTTTAAACCATACGTATTGCGTATACGTGCTCCGGTGCCTTTATCTATCGTCGCCTTCATAAATTCCAGCATAATTTGTCTGTTGACCTCGCTAAATGCGCGAACTTCGGAGATTTTTGGTCTAAAAGTTGTCAATAATGAATCCTGGTAATTGTTTATACTTCGTATTAAAATTGGTTTAACGGCTTTACCGTCATTTAGATAACTGGCATACGCACCAGCCATCTCGTCCACACCAATTTCTCCGGTTCCCAGCGCTAGTGAAGGTAAATTTGGTAAACTAGCCGTTATGCCCATTATTTTAGCCTGATCCAATACATTAGGTATCCCCGTTTTTTCTAAAACTTTGACTGCTACAGTATTAACTGAATTACTCAAAGCCTGTTCCATGGAATAATTCATAAAGGTCTCATCTTCGTTTCCTGAGTTCGATGGGGACCAGTCATCCAGGTTATTATAGGCCACTTCTTCCGCAGAAAAATAAGTGCAGGGTTTTAAACCATTTTCCAATGCCGCAGAATAAACAATAGGTTTAAAAGTAGAACCCACTTGTCTTCTGCTCTGAGAAATATGATCATATTTATAGACCGTGTAATCAACTCCACCTATCCAGGTCATTACAGCACCGCTTGTGGCGTCAATTGAGATAGATCCAGTATTTATAAATTTCATATAATGCTTTATACTATCTATAGAGCTATATTTCTGTTCGCTTTTCCCTTCCCAGGAACTAAGTGTCATTGATTTTCTAAGACTAAGAGTATCCCATGCCTGTTGCTCATTCATACCTTGTTGAATCAGGTTTTTATAGGCTGATGATTTCATCACCGTCTTGCGAATCAATTCTCTGTCTATTAACCAGGGAGCTCTGTTTCCATAGCTCTTCTCAAAACTCCTTTGAAGAACTTTCATGTGTTTTTTCATAGCCTCTTCAGCTAATACTTGCATTCTATAATCGAGTGTGGTATATATTTTAAGCCCTGAAGCATAAATATTATAGGAATGACCTTCCTCATTTTGTCTTTTGCACCACTCAAGAACTTGTTTTCGCACTTCCTCCCTAAAATAAGGGGCCACCCCCTGATTATGATCGTAACTATTATAATTTATTATTAGTGGAAGCTTTACCAGGCTGTCTTTTTCACTCGACTTAATAAATTCGTTTTCTTCCATGGCATTTAATACCAGGTTTCTTCTTTGTAAACTATTATCAGGGAAGACTCTTGGATTATAAGTGTATGTAGCTTTCAGCATGGCCACAAGTACTGCAGCTTCTTCTGTGGCCAATGTACTGGCGCGTTTACCGAAGAATTTCAAGGAAGCGCTTTCTATACCAAAAGTATTGTCACCAAAGGAAACCGTATTTAAATATTGCTCTAAAACCTCCTCTTTGCTATAAATAGCTTCTAGTCTGGAGGCAATTATCATCTCTTTTATTTTGTCTATCGCAAGATAAAAAGTTCCTTTTCTTGATCTGGGATACAGATTTTTTGCCAATTGCTGACTAATCGTACTGCCTCCCCCCGAAGCTTTATCCTGCAATAAAATTGTTTTAACAATTACGCGCAGCAAACTTTTGTAGTCTACACCGGAATGTTCAAAAAAACGTTCATCTTCAACAGCGATAAGAGCATTAATTAAATGCTCCGGAATATTCTGGTATAAAATTGGTTGCCTGTCATTGAGATAGAATTTTCCAATCAGAATACTATCTGAGGAATAAATTTCAGAAGCCCTTGGGTGTTGAAACTCTGCCAAAGATTTCTTGCCAGGAAGTTCTCCCCATGCACCGAGATATATACTCATAAGAAAGACAGCAGACAGGGTGAGAAGCAGAACTGATGCTATCAGTATATACCTTAAAACAGGGGGTTTTATCCGTTTAAAAATCACTTTACCATGTTTTAGGGTGCAAGATCATATTATTTAATATAAATATTACAGTTCTTAACAATAGATTAATGTCCTGATACCTTAATTTTGGAAAAAAATAATGATGAAAAGCGCATTAATACTTTTGTTTTTTAGTTTTCAGCTGATGATGGGGAATTCCAATTACTGGTCGAAAACCGGACACCGGGTCGTTGGTGAGTTGGCTCAACAACATTTGAACAGAAAAACCAAAAGAGCTGTTTCAAAATTACTTAAGGGCAAGAGTCTTGCCTCTGTTTCCAATTATGCAGACGAGATTAAATCGGATAGGGCCTATAAAAATTTCTCTCCCTGGCACTATGTAAATATTCCGTCAGATAAGAAATATGAAGAAGTAGATCCGGATACTAATGGGGATCTCGTCCAGGGTATTCAAAAATGTATTGACATACTAAGGAGTGAAACCAGTTCCGAAGCCGATAAAATCTTCTATTTAAAAATGCTGGTTCATTTAATAGGGGATTTGCATCAGCCACTGCACGTTGGGCGAAAAGAGGATAAAGGCGGTAACGATATTCAGGTCCAATGGTTTGACAGGGGTAGTAATCTGCATAGGGTTTGGGACTCACACATGATTGATTACAACGGGATGAGTTATACAGAGCTTACTAAAAATTTGTCTACATTAAATAAGAAACAAATAAGGGAAATAGAAGAAGGAACTCTTCAGGATTGGGTGGCAGAATCACAGGCACTAGTCAATGAGGTATATTCCTCAGCAGGCAAAGGTGAAAAATTAGGTTATTCTTATAGTTATAAGTATTGGAATACAGTTGAGAAACAACTACAGAAAGGGGGATTGCGCCTGGCCAAAGTATTAAATCAAATTTTTGGTTAAGTAACTTATAATTAGATTCTTAAAAGTGTTTTTGCCTAATAAATAGGGAATTAGACGATATTTTATATCTCAACTTTGGATTATACGTTAAATTAATTGTGTATATGAGGAAATTAGCATAATATACCTAAGTGCTAAAGATAGTATGCAAAACGTAAGTTAGAGGTATAAAAAAATCGACTTTACAAAGTCGATTTTTTTATGGGATTACCCGAAAAGTAAGGTTTATTCTTTCTCCAATTGATTTGGCTGTTTTAGGTATTTGATGGTGCCAGAAATGTTGTGTTGGGCCACTCATAAGTAGCAGACTTCCATGATCCAGAAGTATTTTGTGTTTTAATTCCTTTCGTTTCCTATGCCTTAGATGGAAATAGCGCTCCTGACCAAGCGATACAGAGGCTATTACCGGATTCTTCCCTAATTCCTTTTCATCATCTGAATGCCAGCCATTACTGTCTTTACCATCTCGATAATAATTTATTAGACAACTCGTAAATTCCACCGGGGTCAATTTTGACAGTTTTTTACTAATGGCCTTTAAGGATTCATTAAATGGCAATGGTTTCATAACAATACCTGAATACGAATATGATTTGTTATTAGTTCCATATAATGCTGTTAATCTGGGCTGAGGATATATTTTACCAAATACTTTTATTTCATCCTGCCGCCAGGGAACATCGGATTTTAGTGATTTGAAATAAGCACTGGCATACTCACTCTCCAGAAAATTCGGAAAATAAGAGATATCACTATCGGGCAGAGGTAATTTATATTTTTTCAAAAGTTTTGCTCTTCTATCATTATTGAACCACCTTTTTTAGCCTGTTTCGGTATTCAGATGGGTTTTGGCCGGTGAAGGCCTTAAAAGATTTATTGAAATGTGAAAAATTATTGAAGCCGCTTTCGAAACAAATATCTGTAATACTCATGGGCTGTTCCGCAAGTAATTTTGATGCATGTACAAGGCGATATTCATTAACAAATTGAATAAAGGTTTTATTTGTTATCTTTTTGAAATATCTGCAGAAGGAAGGAACAGTCATGCCGACCCTATCGGAGATTTCTGAAAGCGTTACTTCTTCTTTAAAATTATTTCTCACATGATTAAAAACGATATTTATACGGTCATTATCCTCAATATCTGTTTTAAATGAGAATCCTTCTGCATTCAGAACATTGAATTCCCTGGAGTTACTCAGCTCGTTCAAAATGGACAAAATGGATAACAACTGGTCAAAATCTGATTCATTTTCAATATTTTCCATTTTTTTACCAACAATATCTTTGGTAATACCACTAAAGGCAACACCGCCTCTTGCTATTTCAAACAAAGTCTGGGTTTGTTTCATTTCCGGAATATTAAAAAAAGAATTACCTAAAAAGTCCGGTTTCATTTGAATGACAATTTCACTCTTATTTCCGGTAAATTTATCCGTAAAGCCACAATGAGGTAAATTGCTTCCAATTAGGATTAAGTCTCCTTCCGTATAACAGGATATATGACTGCCAATTTGCCTTTTTCCTGCGCCTCCGTTAACGTAGACCAATTCTATTTCTGGATGGTAGTGCCACAAATTATCTTTGTTATTCTTTGATGAATCAAATTTTTGATAGGTAAAGGAATGTCCGAAATTTGGTTCAATTGCTTCAAATGCGGGTTTGTACTTTTTCATTTTTTTTTAATGATTGATGAGATAAAATTACTCAAGACTAGTTTAGACTTACATTGCAAAATTAACCAATATATATGTAATATTAACCTATATACTAAAATGGTGTTAACATACGGTTAAAATAGAATATAAATATGAAAACCTGGTTGTATTTCCTGCAGTAGGTTGGCAGTAAGTTTGTCCTGTAAATTATTCATTAACTCTAAAACGTAATGTTATGAAAACAAATTTGAAATTTACCGCTATGATTGCCTTAATGTTTACTGCAGCAGTAGGCCTGGCAAAAGAACCGAAATTAAGCTTGATGACCGAAGGTGAATCTAATAGCTTAATTGTAGAATTAGATTCACAACACGAAAAAACCGTTCTTAAAATAATTGATGATAATCAAAACATCATATTTTCCGAGAAAATATCAGAAGCTTCATATGCTAAGAAGTTTGAACTGAATGAACTGGAAGATGGTTCTTACTTTATTGAATTAGATGATTCTTTAAGAACGTTAACTTACCCAATAAAAGTAGAAAACAGCGAGGTTAGAATTCTAAAAAGAAAGGAGCATACCAAACCTGTTTTTAAACTTAAGGGTGCCAAACTCTTTATTAATTTACTAAACCTGGATGGTAAGGATGTAAAAATAAAAGTCTTGGATAGTTATAACCGAACCTTATTTAAGGAGGTAATTGAAAACAAAAGCGTTGTAACAAAAGTTTTCAATTTTGAAAAAGCCGGAAAAGACCGTTATACTGTAGCGGTAAAGGATGCTAATAATACCTACTATGAAGAGGTTGTAGTTAATTAGAAAATTAAACTTTGTATTATTAAAAGAGGGGACCTATATGGTTCCCTTTTTTTGTGAGTATTTGTAAGAGACCTAATCCCTTTATCATTCTGCGTAAGAAATTTTTCTTCTTTATTTTAAATATGGCAAATCAAATCTCAGATATTCTGCGCATAGATTATCGGAAATATTCAAAATGGTTAGATAATTTTCTGATGATATATCCTAATGCAGGTATTCTGAATAAAATTTACCCGGGGCTTTCGCAATGAATTCCTTCTAAATTGAAAGGGTCATAATTATGATCGATAGTTACAATATTATCTAAAATATGTAGAATATTAACCCATAAAGAGTAATGCTATATTTATTCAGTTAAAATAGGATATATATTAGAAAATTTGCTTGTGTTTAATGAAAGGCATTCAAGGTAAGTTTGTACTGTAAATTATTCATTAACTCTAAAACGTAATGTTATGAAAACAAATTTGAAATTTACCACAATGATTGCCTTAATGTTTACTGCAGCAGTAGGCCTGGCAAAAGAACCGAATTCTGGCTTATTGACAGATGGTACAACTAAAAGCGTAGTTACGGAAGCAGGTTCAAAAAGGAACAAGAGCTTTTTAAAGAAAACGAGTAAGACCAAACCGGTATTTAAAAAGAAAGGTGCAATTATCTTTCTAAACTTACTTAACCTTGAAGGCAAAGATGTACAAATTAAAGTTTATGATAGCAATAACCGCACTTTGTTTAATGAAGTAATTGAGAATCAAAGTATTGTTGCCAAAGCTTTTAATTTTGAAACAGCCCATAAAGATAGCTACACTGTGGTTGTAAAGGATAGTGAAAAAACCTACTATGAATACATTGCAGTTAATTAGTAAGTTGTGTAGTTTAGTTTTAAAGGGGGGCCTAACAGCCCCCTTTTTCTATAGGTACTTTTTTAAGCTTTCCCTTTTGAGCTCAGGGAGGGCTGAATTCTCTAGTGCCAGCTTTAAGACTTTTTGATCTTTTTCCCTGGCATAAAGTAATTGAAAGAACTCAAACACGGTTAATGGGCTATCGGACGCTTCAATAAGGGTCAATCTGTCGCCCGACGAAACTAATCCTTCTTCAAGTATTTTTACATAAGTACCCGGGAATCCGTATTCTATAAATTCTTTTAAAATCTGCTGGGTACCAAATCTTATCCCTAATTTAAAACAGGGCTCCCTGGGTTGTGATATCTGCACCAAGGCCTTTCCAATTTTATAAATATCACCAATTCTAATTTGAGTTTCATCCATACCGCTCACACTGAGATTTTCCCCGAACATTCCCCAATTCCAGTCTAGCTCCGGATACCTGTTTTTCCAATAAGGATAGTGTTTTTCTGAAAAGAGATAACACGCTTTATAAGTACCTCCATGTACCTTTCGGTTTGCAATAGCATCATTTGCAACGCTTTCTTTTTCCAAAAGCAATGGAGAGCTCGTAGGATATTTAAAGATACCCGTATTGAGTACTTTTCCTTTCCAATTAATTTTGGTTAAGTTTCCAATATTGGTTGATATCACCTGCATTCTTTAAAGATATCAACCCCTTCGATGAATCACAAACCTGAATGCCTGATATATTTATAGAATTCTCAGAATATGACAAGTAAATAGGTAAAAAGAGTAGTTAGGGCCTAAACAAATTCAGGTGGAATTCCCAATCGTTTAGACGTTTTATTTAAGTTCAAATAACATAAACTGTATAGTTCCAAGACTACAATTTTCAAAGTCCTGGATATGCTCTCCCTGGTTTTTAATATTAAAATAGTAAACATCCCCTTTTTTAAATTCCACGAAGTTTATTTCGCCATTGCCTTGATGGATAACCCCAAAACCTTCTGTCAGGAAAGTATAACTAAAGTCATTTGTAATTTTGCGAAAAGGGAGTCTTTCCTTTGGTTTTAAGGTAATATACCGCATACTGAATTCCTCATTTTGGTAGGCGGGGGTATGGCTATGCGTTTCATCGATTTGCTCGGATCTCAATTCGTTTAATCTGTTAATTTCCCAACTTTCAAAATTTCCTTCCGGACTTAATTCTATTAAATTCATGTTTATTATTTATAACTTCTGTCAGCTTTGTAATTCAAAAAAATAGGGCCATATAAAATGGCCCTAAGGGGAACTATTTCGATTCAACTGTCAAAATAACTTCCCGCACACGGGAAGCACTAAACATGCAGCACTATAGTCAAATCGAGCGCAAATATCATATAAAGGTTTATTTTGAGTGCAGGAATCCTAGCTGAAGAAGTCTTAATTTCAGAATTAAATACAAAAAAATGTACTATTAAAAATAGTGTTGTAGTAAACTTTCTGCTGATCTTATGGGTTCTATTTTTCCAGAACCTCGGTTTGATAATTCATAGGAGTGGTACCGGTAGCCTTTTTAAAGGCTGTATAAAATGAAGCTTTGCTGTGAAAACCAACTTCACGGCTCAGCCCTTCAATACTCAATTCAGCAAGAATATCAGTATTTAGTAGTTCCTGAGCTTTCTTTACCCTAAATTCATTAATATATGTATTGAAGTTTTTATTATAGTGTTTATTTATTGCCATAGAAACATCTCTGGGATGAACACCCAGAGCGGTTGAAATGTCTACTACAGTCAGATCCTGTTTTGTGTAAATAGCAGAATCCATTACATAATGGTCAATGCGATTAATAAGCTCAAGGACTTTTTCCTTTGGGTCCTCCTTTTGCAATGAAGGTTCTTTTAGGTGTAACTCTGCCTTATGGGCAGCAGATAACACATTATATTGGATAATTCCACTAATTGCAATAGAAAAAACGAGTATTAAGTTAGAACAGGCTATGAGAAATTCAAATACCGGGGCAACTTCTATAAATAAAGTCCCTATATGCACGGCAACAAGCACAAAACAAAAAGCTATAAAAAACCGGGTCCATTGGAGCTGCTTGTTCTTTACTGATGCGAACTGATTTTTTACTTCTTCGGTATGATTATTAAGATATTTATTAATTCGGTAAATTATGTATAAAGAATACATAAGTCCGAGAGTAAATAATACTTCGAAAAGATATGTCCCTCGCAGGTATTCCTTTGTCTTTTCAGGAAGTAAAAACAAAACAAACAAAAATAAAATTGAAATTATGCCCGGATACAATATCTGGTAAGTCACTTTCTCATGAGCAAAAATGGAAATCTTTTGTACGTAAAGAAAAAAGATGGGAAAAATAATCCATGAAAAGCTAATGGGAAGAAGAAGCAATCCGGGATGATCTTCAAGGATTTTAAAATCTTTGAGGATAACGGGTATAAACTCAATAGCAAAACCTATAAGAAATAACCCTAAAAAGAAAGTCGACTTATTCTTCTTGCTAATAAATAGAAGTATTACTCCTAAAATTAATCCTTGAAATATCCCTAGGGCATGAACCAAAGAAACGATATTGCTATCCATTTACACAATTTTTTACTCTTAAAGGTCTGTAATCTATGGCTTTAAAGCAAATTATGTGGCAGACAAATAACAAAACCATTGCAAATAGTTACAATGGTTTTTAGTACGCTTAGTAAGATGTTATTGCTTACTCCTCTTTCTCTAATTTTTTTGTAAGTGTAAAACCGGCATAAAGACCCAGACCGGCCATAATTAAGATAGTTCCGGGATAGGCTACATCTTCATCCATTCCCATGACGTTGGTGAGAATGGAAGCTATGAAAATAGCCAGTCCAACCCCGATTAATAATAAAGAAAGATTAAGAATCATTACTTTCCAGAATGGCGCAGCATGCTCCCTTTTTCCTTTTACAAAAATGCTGGCATCGGCGCCTTTTTCAATTAAGGCCAGACGCTCTTTATTTCGCGTTGAAAAATAAAGATAAAATACGCCAAAGATTGCGCCGAAAACAAGGCCAACTATAATAATTTCTCCTCCCATGATATTTAGTTTTTAATGAATTAAATTATTTGTTCACTGTGTATGACGATCTGTTTTCTGAGAAGGTTACCGAAAATGAAGTTTTTTTTGTTAGTTTATGTAACCTTGATGCAATTATTTACGTCTTATATTACAAATGAGCCAAAAACCAGACGAGCACCTTATTAAAAGGGTCAGAAGAGGGGAAAACAATGCCTATGCGATATTGGTAGATAGGTATAAGCATATGGTATTTACACTGGCATTAAGAATTTTAAAAAACCGTGAGGATGCGGAGGAAATAGCTCAGGATACTTTTTTAAAGGCCTATCTGGGCCTGAAAGATTTTAAAGGCGATTCCAGGTTTTCCACATGGTTATATAAAATAGCATATTATAGAAGTCTGGATTATTTAAAAAAGAATAAGAGACAGGTAAAGACCACATTTATTGATATTTCGGAAGAGTATAATATCGCTGCTATGGATGATGCCTTAGACGGGCTTGAAGCCAGGGAGCGGGCAGAATTGATTAAACATGCAATCCAGAAACTACCTGCCGATGATTCAGTTCTTATTACTTTGTATTATTTTGAAACACTTACATTGAATGAAATATCAAAAGTGATGGGGATTCCGGGGAATACCATTAAGGTAAGATTGTTTAGGGGCAGAAAGCGCTTGGCAAAAATTTTAGAAAATAATTTGGAATTAGAAAATATACAGCATTATGGAAGACACCAATGAAAAACGACTGGATGATTTTGTGAAGAAAGTGGTAAGCAATGCAAGTCTGGAATCACCGTCTGTTGATTTCACCGAAAACATTATTTCTAAAATCGCTGTAAGGGAGACCAATAATGCTATAACGGTATATCAACCTTTGATTTCCAAAACAAGCTGGTTGGTTTTGGCAACCCTTACAATTCTTTTAATTGCTTATATATTTATTGGAAAATTTGACCTTACCGTTAGTTGGTTACCAAATATTAATACCGGGGTTATAGAAAATATGGACTCAATGGTTGCCTTATCTCAAATACAACTCCCCAACACTGTGGTTTATGCGCTTATTGGTCTAATGTTGTTCTTTTATTTGCAGATTATCTTTTTAAAGAAATATTTGGATAGTAGATTGGAATTAAGCTGATTGCTGTGTGCAAGATTCCCTTTTCGTTAAATCAATTAAACCTGTAAATACCAATAGGCCCAATACATTAGCAAGAACTGTAATGGAATTCTCAGGATAAGTATCCATCTTGGGATCCCTGCCGAAGCTTTCTCATTGGATAACATATAAAAATGTACCGAAAGGAAAATCGTCAGCATTAGTATTATTCCGTATATGGCTGGATCTTTAAGTTCAGCTGACAACAGACCTATCCCCAATACAATTTCGGCAATACCGCTTAGGGCAACCAATAGCTTATGATTGGGAAGATAGCCGGGCATTATTCGGATGTAGACCCTGGGGAATACAAAATGCATAATACCTCCAAGGATATATATGGAAGACATGAGCAGATAATGCCAGGGATAATTCATTTGCTAGTGATTTATAAGAATATACGTCGAAATACTGACAATAATTTAAAAATGCTTCACGGATATAACTTCAACTATCAATAAGATAAGTTAGAGTTTGCCATGAAGCATTTAAAGTACATGAGTTTATTGGCTCATTAAGTATTTAAAAACTAAGTGCTTACTTAATCATGTCGTAACTACGGTTGATAAAGTTAGTCATTTCTTCCCCCTTCAGTAAGCCTTTTGATAGGCGGGCGAGATCCAAAGACTGATTTATTAAACGGTCTCTTTTCTTGGCGGTTTTTGTGCCAAGGATCTCACCAACTAGTGGGTGATTTATATTTACTATCAAATTATACATTTCCGGCATATTTCCCATACCAAACATCCCTCCTCCACCGGTTTGTTGCATTTCTTTCATTCGTCTCATAAACTCCGGTTCGGTGATGATAAAAGGCGAAGCATTGCTGTCCATAGCTTCTAATTGAACCGTGTATCCCTTATCAGAAATTACTTCTTCTATATTAGCCTTCAACTTTTCTTTCTCTTCATCCGATAATTTGCTTATTTGAGTATCTTCTTTTTTGATCAGATTATCCAAATGATCAGCATCTACTCTGGCAAAGGATAAATTCTCGTTTGAAGTTTCCAGTTTTTGCATCAGGTGAGAAACTATGGGCGAGTCCATAAGCAATACCTCGTATCCTTTAGCTTTAGCGGCATCAATATAACTGTGCTGTGCTTCTTTATCAGATGCATATAGAACTACTAATTTGTCATCTTTGTCCGTTTGAAGGGTTTTAATTTTTTCTTTTAATTCTTCAAAGGTGTAATAGGTGCCGTCAACTGTAGGATACAGTGCAAATTTGTCAGCTTTTTCGAAGAATTTATCTTCTGATAGCATGCCATATTCAATGACTATTTTAATATCGTTCCATTTTTTTTCAAAATCCTCACGATTATTTTTGAATAAGGAAGTAAGCTTATCCGCTACTTTTCTGGTAATATAGGAGGAAATCTTCTTTACGGCCCCATCAGCCTGCAGATATGATCTGGACACGTTCAGGGGGATATCAGGAGAATCAATTACACCCCTCAACATGGTTAGGAATTCTGGAACTATTCCCTCAACATTATCGGTTACAAAAACTTGATTTTGATATAACTGTATTCTGTCTTTTTGAATACTCAGATCATTGGTGAGCTTTGGGAAATAAAGAATTCCAGTAAGATTAAATGGGTAATCCACATTTAAGTGAATATGGAAGAGTGGCTCTTCGAATTGCATTGGATACAATTCCCTGTAAAAAGTAGTGTAGTCCTCATCTTTTAAATCCGCTGGTTTCTTCGTCCAGGCAGGATTTGGGTTATTTATGATGTTATCTACTTCTTTGGTAGGAGCCGGATCATCTTCTTTAGCACCTTCTGGCTTTGGAAGCGTTTCGGTCTTTGTTCCAAATTTAATTGGAATAGGCATGAACTTATTGTACTTGCGCAATAATTCGGAAATCCGATTCTCTTCTAGAAACTCAGTTGAATCATCTGCTATACTCAGAATTATTTCAGTACCACGATCTTTTTTATTGGATTTTTTTAAACTGAATTTGGGCGAACCGTCACAACTCCAGTGAACTGCAGGTGCATCAGTATAACTTTTTGTGATTATTTCCACTTTGTCCGCAACCATAAAGGATGAGTAAAAACCTAGGCCAAAATGTCCTATAATTCCTGATTCTTTATCGGCATCCTTATACTTATCAAGGAATTCTTCTGCACCGGAAAATGCGATGTCATTAATATACTTCTTAACCTCTTCTTCACTCATACCAATTCCCTGATCAATAATATGAAGTTTTTTGCCTTCCTTATCTACCTTAACTTCTATCAAGGGATTACCATATTCCACTTTAGCTTCACCCAGAGAACTCAAGTGCCTTAGTTTTAAAGTGGCATCCGTTGCATTTGAAATTAACTCGCGCAAAAATATCTCGTGATCACTATAAAGGAACTTTTTAATTAATGGGAAAATGTTTTCGACTGAAACATTGATTTTACCTGTAGCCATTTTTGTTTTGTTTTTTTAAATTACAATCAACCTATGTCAAAAAAAGTACCATACTAATGGCAAGTGACAAACTGACACCCATGTTAAGTTCGATAGCAAAAAGAAAACTTTAACAAATTTTATGTTTAATTATTGCGCTTAATACTTAAACATTACGTATTTTTGTTTTATGATTATGGAAGGAAAATTGCTGTGAAAAAGGTTTTTAATTTTATAATCAGATTGTTTATTAATTGGTTAGGTTGTTGAAAAGTGTGCTTTCCCTCGAGAGCGCACTTTTTTTGAAATATCACAACATGAAAACGTTTACTTAAAACGTTGATATAAAAAATAGAATATTTAAACAATAATTTAAAATATGTCTGCTAAAGCCACTTCTAAAAAGCCATCGAAAGAAAATATAATTTCTTCTTACATGAATTTTGTTCTGGAACACGAATCCGTTCCTAAAACTGTTTACAAGTTTTGTAAGGAAAACAAAATAAAAGAAAATGAGTTTTACTCAATTTTTGGTTCTATCCCGGGAATTCAGCAAGCCATTTGGCATGCATTCTTTGTTAATACTATGAATCTATTGGCCAAGAATAAGGAATATCAGGAATTTACCAGCAAGGACAAAATGCTCTCCTTTCTATTTACGTTTTTTGAATTGCTTAAACTTAATAGGAGTTATGTGCTTTTCACCTTAAATGAGGATCAAAGTCCTTTGAAGAATTTAAAGCAGCTTAAGGGGCTACGTACTCAAATCAAAGATTTTGCAAAAGAACTGATTGAAGACGATAATAGTGAAAAAGCCTCGAAAATTACACAACATAATCCGGAGCTTTTTTCTGAAGGGGCATGGGTTCAGTTTTTATTTCTTCTAAAGTTTTGGATGGATGATAATTCGGCAGATTTTGAAAAAACAGATATAGCAATTGAAAAGTCCGTAAAAACAATTTTTGATGTATTTGATAATACGCCATTAGAGAGTATCATAGATTTTGGTAAATTTCTATATAAAGAAAACTTCTCTTAAGCACCATAGCTAAAATTATATATGAAAACACTTGATAAAATACCCACCGGAAAAATGGAAAGAGCCGGGAAGCTGGTTAAGACAGGAGTAAAAGTAGGGGGTAATTACGTCAAATATTATGGTAAAAAACTGGTGAATCCCGAGCATGATAAAGAAGAGCTAAACGAGGAGAATGCTTCTGACATTTACAATGGACTCAAGTCATTGAAGGGTAGCGCGCTTAAAGTAGCCCAAATGCTAAGTATGGAGAAAAATTTGCTGCCATCAGCATACGTAGACAAATTTTCTTTGGCACAATTTTCAGTCCCACCTCTTTCTGCACCTTTAGTCCGTAAAACTTTTAAACGGTATTTAAATAAGTTTCCTGAGGAGGTCTTTGATACCTTTGAACGAAACTCAATTAATGCTGCCAGTATAGGTCAGGTTCACAAGGCAACAAAAGCTGGCAAAGAATTGGCAGTTAAAATACAGTATCCCGGAGTAGCTGAAAGCATAAGTAGCGATTTAGCATTAGTTAAACCCATAGCCATGAGGATGTTCAACCTGAAGGGAAAAGACTCCGATAAATATTTTAAGGAAGTAGAGCTTAAACTTCTGGAAGAAACCGACTATAAACTGGAATTTGTGCAAAGCGAAGAAATAACAAAAGCTTGCCAGATAATCCCAAACCTGGAATTTCCAAAATATTATAAAGAACTTTCCAGTGAACGAATACTTACCATGGATTGGATGCATGGGCAGCATCTGAGTGAATTCTCAAAAAAAGATTTCAGTTCAAAATTGGGGAACAAATTAGGTCAAACACTATGGGATTTTTATATGTTCCAGTTACATGGACTACGAAAAGTTCATGCAGATCCTCATCCTGGAAACTTTCTGGTTAGTAAACAGGAAACCTTAGTAGCCATAGATTTTGGTTGTGTGAAACAAGTTCCGGATGAATTTTATGTCCCTTATTTTGAATTAGCCAAGAAAGACAACATTGAAAACGATGCCTTTTTCATGGATAAATTATATGAGTTGGAAATACTAACTCCGTCAGATTCGGAAAGAGAAATAGTTTTCTTTAAAGACTTGTTTAAAGAAATGCTGGGACTCTTTACCACACCTTTTCATGATGAATACTTTGACTTTGGGAATGAGGAATTTTGGTCAAAAATTGCTGCCCTGGGAGAGCGTTATTCCAAGGATGAACATATTCGTAAAATGAATGGGAACAGGGGTTCAAAGCACTTTCTATATATCAATAGAACTTTTTTTGGTTTGTTTAATCTTCTGCACGATCTGCAGGCGACTGTTGAGGTAAATTCTTTTAGAAAGTATTTAAACTAAGGCCATTAGTTTTCAAAAATCATCAATTATTTTTTAGTTATCTTAGACTGAAGAATCGATTTTTCTTGTAACCACTTTTTACCAACTTACAGGTAATTCTTTTCAAGTTAACAAACACACAAACTAAACAATGTACAATTCAAAAATTAGTGGACTAGGTTATTTTGTTCCCGATAATGTAGTAACTAATGACGATCTGTCAAAACTCATGGATACCAATGATGAGTGGATTCAGGAGCGAACAGGTATAAAAGAACGGCGACATGTCGTGAAAGGGGAAGACACCACATCCAGTATGGGGCTGAAAGCAGCAAAAATAGCTATAGAAAGAGCAGGGATAGATAAGGATGAGATAGATTTTATTGTTTTTGCAACCCTGAGCCCCGATTACTATTTCCCGGGTCCGGGGGTAATGATTCAAAGAGATTTGGGTATTAAGACCGTGGGTGCCATAGATATAAGAAATCAATGTTCCGGCTTTGTATATGCCATATCCCTGGCAGATCAGTATATCAAAACAGGCATGTATAAGAATGTATTGGTGATTGGTTCTGAATTACATTCGGGAGGTCTTGATATGACTACCCGGGGACGAGGTGTTTCCGTGATTTTTGGAGATGGTGCAGGTGCGGCTGTTTTAACCAGAGAAGAGGATAATTCTAAAGGGATTTTATCTACCCATTTGCATTCAGAAGGAGCGCATGCAGAAGAACTTTCATTAATTGCGCCGGGAATGGGAAAACGCTGGGTCCTCGACATATTAAAAGATGATGATCCCAATGATGAATCCTACTTTCCTTATATGAACGGCCAATTTGTATTTAAGAATGCGGTGGTTCGTTTTAGCGAGGTTATCATTGAAGGATTAAAAACAAATAATCTTAAAGCTGCTGATATTGATATGCTAATTCCCCATCAGGCCAATTTGAGAATTTCTCAATTCATACAGGGAAAGTTTAAGTTAAGAGATGACCAGGTTTACAATAACATCATGAAATACGGGAATACAACAGCTGCTTCAATTCCCATAGCGCTGACCGAAGCCTGGGAACAGGGTAAAGTAAAAGAAGGAGACCTTGTAGTATTGGCTGCTTTTGGGAGTGGGTTTACATGGGGCAGCGCAATAATTCGATGGTAAACAATCTAATCTTACTTCAATGGGGAAGCGTTATGAGAGTTTAAATTCCGGTCATATAGATTTTATTGCTAATCAAAAGCTATTTTTTGTAGCAACTGCTATGAAGGAAGGTGCCATTAATCTTTCTCCAAAAGGTATGGATTCTTTCAGAATAGTCGATAATTCTGAAATACTTTGGTTAAATCTTACCGGTAGCGGGAATGAAACTGCAACGCATCTGCAGCATGACAAAAGAATGACTATTATGTTTTGTGCATTTGAGGGAAAGCCAATCATATTGCGCCTTTATGGAGAAGCCAGGGCATATCATGAGCGAGATTCCTTTTGGAAACAACACATTGGCCTATTTCCTGAAATTCCCGGAAGCAGGCAATTAATCGCAATGCGAATAAAACTGGTCCAGACTTCCTGTGGAATGGGTGTACCGCTTATGGACTATAAAGAGGAGCGGAATTTGCTCAATAAATGGGCAGAAAATAAAGGTGCAAAAGGTCTTATAGAATATATGGGTCTGAAGAATATAAATAGCCTTGATGGATTGCCAACAGGAATTTTTGAAGATCCCGCATAATAATGAAACCCCGACGAACTAGTCGGGGTTTATTTAATTGATAAATACAACAAGAGATAACCAACCAATACCTAGTGCACTTTATCAACTAATATTTAAAGAATACCACCGCCGCCTTGTTTGGTATTACTATCCCTTCTTTTTCTTTTTGCAGCTTTGTTTTTTCCGCTTCCGAATCTATAGGAAATGCCTGCAAAAATGGTCTGACTCTCCCAATTGAACTCTCCCACCTGAGCAAATGGCCGATCACCTTCCACAGCGAAACGCATGGTATTGAATACATCATTAAAATTAACACTGAAAGTACCTTTACCCTGAGCAAAATTGTAACGGGCACCAAGATTTACAAAATACATGGGATCTACATCAAATTGAATAGTCCTGTTTTGTCCTCTATAGAATCCGAATAGCTGAAAAGTTAGGTTTTTGGTTGCTTTAAAACTATTATTCATTCTAAAGTTCCATGCGGTATTTACCACTTCCACTTCCTCGGTAACAATATCATCTATTGTGGCAATATTATTATCAGATTGTAAGCTTTCTGTAAGGCCCCGCTGAGTTTGGGAGTACAGGTCAAAACTGGCATTAAAACTCCACCATTTTGTTAATTTGTAATTACCTGAGACCTCAATGCCATACGCAGAGGTGTTGTCAAAATTATCAAAGGTTAATATAAGTTTGTTAAGATCAAGTCTGTCTACATAAACTGCCCTGTTAATCTCATCCTTAATACTCCTGTAAAACAAGCCCGAGGTGATACTTCCATTTTTCATCCGTCTGGTATAGTTTATTTCGAAAGAAGTTGTGAATTGTGGCACAAGCGCTGGGTTTCCAAAGGAAGATAATAAAGGGGTTGCCCACTCACGAATAGGATTTACCTGTGTTAGTCCGGGGCGGTCCACCCGTCTGCTAAAACTAAATTGAAATTGATTTTTTTCTGTTGGACTGTACGTAACAAAACCTGAAGGATAAAACTCAAAATACTTGTCGGTAAAGGCCCTGACCCGGTTGGTGTCTGCCTTAACCTCTACGTCTTCAACACGAAGTCCAACCTGGTACCCCCATTTTTCATAATTCTGCCCAAAACTGGCATAGGCGGAGTAAATATCCATACCGTAAACAAAATCTGTATCAGGGGTGGGTTCCAGCGTTCCATCAGGTGTAAATGAAAGACCTGTGGAAGAGTAGTCCACATTGGTTTCAAAAATTCTTGCTTCCAGCCCCACTTCTAATTTGGAAATGGAGTCCAAAGGGTTTACATAGTCAAGATTAACGATAGTCTGATCTCTTTGAGTATTTACAAAATCCTGATAATCGGGAAATAAGGTATTTCCAGTGGATTGGAAATCGGTATTCTCTTCATCAGTAAATTTGTTATAGTCCGCTTCTAACTCCAGATTATGACCTTCTTTCTTAAATTCCAGTTTATAGTCAAAATTGTACTGCTCACTGTGATTGTCATTCTTATTAAAGAAGATTTGATTTGTATTGAGCAGGGGATCATCAAAATAAGTAACCTGTGTTTGCCCTCGGGTTTTTCCGTCAAAGTAGTTCTGGTTCGTAAAAAATGAAATTGTGTTCTTATCATTGAGATAAAAATCTACGCCTATCTTAAACAAATTGGATTTACGATTATCTAACCATTCGAATAATTGTTCTGAATTTTCATCTATTCTGTATATATAGCCGTTATTTACATATTTACCAATGTTGTTTCCGAAATTTCCGTAAACATTTACCTTGCCATTCCTATAATTAAGGTCAATTGAACTGTTAAACTTGGCTTCCTCACCAACAGTCAGACCTGTATTTAGACTACCGTTAAATCCATTATTGGAGTTCTTGTGAAGGATAATGTTTATGATGCCACTCATTCCATCAGGGTTATATTTGGCGGATGGACTGGTAATTAGTTCAATGGATTTTATGGAAGTAGAAGGTATCTGTTTTAATAATTGTGCAACCGGCACATTAGACAGTTTGCCATCTATCATTACCCTAACATTGGAATTTCCCCTCATGCTGAGTTGTCCGGTTTGTTGATCTATATTGACCGAAGGAATATTATTCATAATGTCCGAGGCAGTGGCCCCGGCCGTGGTAAGGTCTTTACCCACGTTAACCACTTTGCGATCAATGCGTTGCTCAATAGTAGTCCGTTCAGCAACCACCTCCACACCGGAAAGTTCTTCAGCTTCCTCTTCAAGGAAAATAGACCCCAAATCGGGATTTCGATTTCCTTTTGATAAGGTAAGCTGTCGTTTATAGGTTTTGAAACCTATAAATTGTACTTCCACAATGAAAGATCCTATGGGTATTTTATTAATTTGAAAGGTGCCATCTTCCTTAGTAATACCGCCGGTAATCGTGGTGTTGTCTGAAGCTGATTTTATTACTATGGCCGCATATGCTACGGGTTGTTGACCAACCTGGTCAACAACCTTTCCACTAATACTACCCAGGATAATTTCCGGATTTAGAGCAGCACCTTTTACAAGAAGTATACTGCTAAAAAGTAGCGTAACGACTATGAGTCGATTTCTCATGATTGATTCGATTTTGATTGATTGATGATACTTACTAGACGATAGAGTTAGGTTTATGTTACCGGAATTCTGTGTTTTAACATAAACAAAAAAAAGGATCTCCCTTCTGTCCGCATTGGCCTTGGGCTATTTGAGTTCAATAGAAGTGATATCTTTGTAAGCCAATGGAAACAACAGAATTGTACCTGGCTTGCTGTAAGGATAAAATAAAACCCCGACAGAGCTGTCGGGGTTTCTTTCGTTGATGGACCATACTAAACACTAACCATTAACTATAAATATATAGCTCCAACAACGAATAGGTATTTTGTTGTATGACCAAAAGACGAATAATAGTTTAAATAGTTACAGTAATTAACAGACTTTAACGCAGGGAGGAACATTTTATGAAAAAGACACTTGTTTTTGGGGCTTCATTAAACCCAAATCGATATAGTTATTTGGCAATTAATAAATTGCTGGGAAAACAAATTGAAACCGTAGCGTTTGGTCCCAAAACAGGGGAAGTATCAGGCGTACAGATAAGGCCAAGCCTGGATGACTTAGAAAATATTCATTCTATTACCTTGTACCTTAATAAAAAGCGACAAAGGGAGTATTATGAACGAATTGTTCAAATGAAACCAAAACGGGTAATTTTTAATCCCGGGACCGAAAACCCGGAGTTTTATGAAATTTTAAGCAATAATGGCATTGAGGTAGAAGTGGCCTGTACATTGGTATTATTGGCTACGGATCAGTATTAATTCTGCTTTTTTCTGATAAGATATAAACCAATAAAAGTAAATAACCCATTGATCGGTAAAAGTTCGTATCCCACAGCATATCCTCCCAGGTAAGCATCAGGAATATTGGCAATCGCAATAGCAAAGAGAACCGATGCAGCTGCGACAATCCAAACATAGTTGTCCTTTATCTTAAATCGTGTAAATATCCCAAAACCAAAGAGGCCCAATAATGGTCCATAAGTGTAGGTGGCAACTGTCAAAAGGCCATCAATAACATTTCTGTCCAAAACATATTTAAAGAGTATAACTACCAGGATCAGAAGCAAACTCATCCAGATATGTGTTCTTTTTCTTATTATTTTTTGATCATTTTTGGGCTTCTGTTCAATTCCAAGAAAATCTACACAAAAAGAAGTTGTCAACGAGGTAAGGGCGCTATCGGCACTGCTGTAGGCCGCTGCAATTAGTCCAAGCATAAAAGTTACCGCGACAGTAGTACCTAAACCACTGTTTAGAGCAATTTCAGGAAACAACAGATCAGATTTGGGTTCTCCATCCATCAGCGGGGTAGCAATATGAAATTTATCTGCATAAATAAAAAGTAAAGCCCCTAACAGGAGAAAAACAAAATTTACGACAACTAGTATCAGACTAAAAGAAACCATATTCTTCTGGGCCTCCTTGAGATTCTTACAGGTTAAGTTCTTCTGCATCATATCCTGATCCAGACCAGTCATGCATATCGTGATGAATATACCCCCGATAAAAGATTTTACAAAATGATTCTTGGCGTAAAAATCCTCAGTAAACCAAACCTTACTGTATTTTGTCAATTCTTCTGAATTTATGAATTCAGTAAAGCTCCAGCCTAATTTATCATTAATGAAATAGATGGATAAACCAACAGACAATAACATAAACAGCGTCTGTAGTGTATCCGTCCAAACTATGGTTTTTATACCCCCCCGAAAAGTATAAACCCAGATTAATAGAATAGATAAGACAACTGTAAGTTCAAATGGGACATTCCAGGCGTCAAAAACGAATTGTTGCAACACTATGGCTACCAAAAACAATCGGAATGAAGCTCCCAATACCCTGGAAATAAAGAAAGACAGGGCGCCTACTTTATAACTGACAATTCCAAAACGTTCCTTAAGATATTCATAAATAGAAGTAACATTTAGCCGGTAGTAGATGGGCATCAATATAAAGGCAACAAAAAAATAACCTACCAAATAGCCAAATACTACCTGCATATAACTAAACTGCGAACTTTCTACCCAACCGGGAACAGATATAAAAGTAACGCCGGATAACGATGCTCCAATCATGCCAAAAGCTACCAAATACCATGGCGATTGTTTTCCTGCCTTAAAAAAGTCGGCATTCGAATCATTTTTTCCAGTGAAATAAGAGATGAGCAATAGCAAGAAGAAATAACCGCCAATAAGAAGCAGAATATGCGATGCTGTCATAAAAATAAATTACGAGTGCAAAGTACAAAAACTTAAAACATTATGTAATTTTGCCTTTATGGAATATTCATCTAAGCTCCTGGAAAATGCAGTTTACCAAATGTCTCAATTGCCGGGAATTGGTAAGCGTACTGCTTTGCGGTTGGTGCTTCATCTTTTAAATCAGCCCGAAGATCAGACTTCAGATTTGGCCAAGTCTCTCTTAAAGCTTAAAGAAGAAATTAAATTTTGCTCAAATTGCCATAACATTTCAGATGTTGAACTATGTGAAATTTGTGCAAACCCTAAAAGGGAAAAAGACATGGTTTGTGTAGTTGAAGATATTAGAGATGTAATGGCAATTGAGAATACGGGACAATACCTGGGTTTGTATCATGTGCTGGGAGGGAAGATATCTCCCATGGAAGGTGTCGGTCCACAGGATTTAACAATTTCGCCCCTGATCTCAAAAGTGAGGGAAAATAAGATCAAGGAACTCATTTTTGCACTTAGCTCTACCATGGAGGGAGATACGACTAACTTTTATATTTATAAGCAGATAAAACCATATAACATAAAAACTTCTACTATTGCAAGAGGTATATCGGTGGGAGATGAGTTGGAATATGCGGATGAAGTAACGTTAGGAAGGAGTATTCTTAATAGAATTCCATTTGAAGGTTCTCTGAAGGCGTCGTAATGTTAATTCATACAATAAATTTAAAAATAAGGACGATTATTTAGTATTTTTGCAAAAAATATACTCAAAAAAGCACTTTAAATAATAATATGGCAAAGTTTGAATTAAAATTGCCTCAAATGGGTGAAAGTGTTGCAGAGGCTACTTTAACAGCTTGGTTAAAGGATGTTGGCGATACAATAGAAATGGATGAAGCGGTTTTTGAAATTGCTACTGATAAGGTTGACTCTGAAGTACCAAGTGAGGTTGAGGGTGTATTATTGGAAAAACTCTTTGATATAGATGATGTCATTAAAGTTGGGCAGACGGTTGCCGTAATTGAGCAAGAAGGGGGTTCAGAACCCTCAGGTACCGGCCGGGAAAATCAAATTGAAGAAATAATAGAAGAAGTCCCGGAAGAAGCGGAAACCCTTGAAAAAAGTGTTACCCAAGTTCAGGAACTTGTTGGGAGTACAGCTCAAAGTGTAGCAGATACCTCAAGATTTTATTCTCCTCTTGTTAAAAATATTGCAAGAGAGGAAGGAATAACCAAGGCAGAACTGGATAGCATAGCAGGGACCGGTAATGAAGGAAGGGTTACTAAAAATGATATCTTAAATTATATCAAAAATGGAAAGACTCAAAGTACTCCTGAGGTAAAACCCATTATTAAGGAAGCTAAAACTCCCGAGCCCATAAAACAGGAGGCAAGGGTACCTGCAGAGCCGCATCAGATTACCAGGGTCCCATCAAATGGGGAAGATGAGATTATTCCAATGACCAGGATGGGTAAACTCATTGCACATCATATGATAGATAGCATCTCTACTTCAGCACATGTGCAAAGTTTTATTGAAGTAGATGTTACAAAAGTGGTAAGCTGGAGGAATAAAGTTAAAGACTCTTTTCTTAAGAGTGAAGGAGAAAAATTAACATTTACGCCTATTTTTATGGAGGCGGTTGCCAAAGCGTTGAAAAAATACCCTATGGTGAATATTTCTGTAGAGGGGGATACTGTAATAAGGAAAAAGAATATCAATATAGGAATGGCAGCGGCACTACCGGATGGAAACCTTATTGTTCCCGTCATAAAGAATGCAGATCAACTAAATCTGGTAGGAATGGCCAAAGTGGTCAATGATCTGGCGAACAGGGCCCGAAATAATGCATTAAAGCCAGATGAAATTAAAGAGGGTACTTATACAGTTACAAACGTAGGGTCCTTTGGAAGCGTTTTTGGGACTCCTATTATAAATCAACCTCAGGTGGGTATTTTGGCTTTGGGAGCTATTCGAAAAATGCCTGCAGTTATAGAAACCGAAGAAGGGGATTTTATAGGAATCCGAAGCAAAATGTTTCTTTCACATAGTTACGATCATCGGGTGGTAAACGGTGCTCTTGGAGGCATGTTCGTTAAGGCAGTAGCAGACTATCTCGAAGCCTGGGATGTGGATAGGGAAATCTAAGCTGATATTTTAGGTTTAAGCATACGGCATTCCTTTAAGAAGAGCCTAAACTGCTGCGGTTTATGGAAATATTTATTCCGGGGACAGATCAATTTAATAGGGCCGGGCAGCTTCTGCAATTATACTTATAATGACCAAAAAGATAGGGCTCTAAGTCTCGTTTAACTTCAATTTTAGAACTATCTTTGTCCAAATATCCCACACATGCAGTTAAAACTCAGCAAACCCATATGTTTTTTCGATTTGGAAACTACAGGTACTAATGTGGCCAGAGATCGAATTGTGGAAATCTCCATTCTGAAAGTATACCCGAATGGTAATAAGGAAAGCAAAACCTGGTTGGTTAATCCGCAAATGACCATTCCTGATGAGGTAGTTGCCATCCACGGTATTTCTAACGAAAAGGTAGCCAACGAGCCCTCGTTTAAGGATTTGTCCAGGGAAATTTATAACATGATTAAAGATTGTGATTTGGCTGGGTTTAATTCAGACCGCTTTGATATTCCGCTACTGGCGGAAGAAATGCTGCGTTCAGAAATTGATTTTGATCTTAAGAATATGTTATCCGTAGATGTTCAGACCATATTTCATAAGATGGAAAAGCGTACTTTGGAGGCAGCCTATAAATTTTATTGTGATAAGGACCTGAATAATGCGCATAGTGCTGAAGCTGATACCATAGCTACTTATGAAGTACTACTCTCCCAATTGGAACGCTATCCGGAGCTTGAAAATAACATTAAAAAACTCTCTGAATTTTCCAGGAGAAAACAATCGGTAGATTTTGCCGGCTTTATTATCAGGGATGAAAACGGAGAAGAAATATTTTCCTTTGGGAAACACAAAGGGAAGAAAGTGTTGGAAGTCCTGGATCAGGAACCAGGTTATTTTGGATGGATACTTAATGCTGACTTCCCATTGTACACCAAAAAGGTTCTTACTCAAATTAAATTAAGTCAGCTGAACAATAAGTTGAGTTAGTATTGATAGTAATTATAGCATGAAAATCATTTGTATAGGTCGCAATTATGTTGATCATATTGAGGAACTGGCCAATGAAAAACCTAAAGATCCTGTAGTATTTATTAAGCCAGATTCTGCTGTACTCCCAAAGGAACAGGATTTTTATATTCCCGAATTCTCAAATGAAATTCATTATGAAGTTGAAGTTTTAATTAAAATTAAAAAAGTAGGCAAACATATAAATGAGAAATTTGCCCACACTTATTACGATGAGATTGGACTTGGGTTAGATTTTACAGCGCGGGATCTGCAATCTGAATTAAAAGAAAAAGGTCTGCCATGGGAGAAAGCCAAAGGCTTTGATGGTTCGGCGGTAATCGGAAAATGGGTGGATAAAAAACACTATAAAGACCTGAACAACCTTAATTTTTCCCTTACCAGGAATGGTAACATTGTTCAGCAGGGGAATACAGGCTTAATGTTATGGGGCATAGATTCCCTGATTTCTTATGTTTCGAAGTTCTTTATGTTAAAAAAAGGAGATATTATTTTTACCGGAACGCCTGCGGGTGTTGGTAAAATAAGCCCAAATGATTACCTTTCAGGTACTCTTGAGGGTGAAGAATTGTTCACCGTAAAAATTAAATAAATGATATACAGTTTGGATAAAATAAATGAGATGGCTGAAGGAGATCAGGATTTCATCAACTCTGTGATTTCAGTATTTCTTGAAGAAGTTCCCCAGGACCTTGAAGATCTTGAAAAAGCTATTACGAATGATGATTATGACAATGTCTATAAACTTGCTCATAAAATAAAGCCGAATGTAGATCTATTGGGCATGGAACAGAGTAGGGCGGTGGCTTTGGAAATTGAGACACTCGGAAAAAGTGCAGAGCACAAGGAAGAGATTCAGAAAAAATTCCCCTTGTTAAAGAAAGACATTCTGCAAGTAATTTCCGAACTTAAAAAGGACTTTAATTTCTGATGTTTGCGGAAATTATCACCATTGGGGATGAAATTCTAATTGGACAAATAGTAGATACTAATTCTGCTTTTATAGCCGGAGAACTTAATAAAATAGGGGTTTCTGTCTTCCAGATTACTTCCACCCAGGATGAGAGATCTCATATTTTAAATGCCCTGGAAGATGCTGAAAGGAGGGCAGACATTATAATCCTTACGGGGGGTCTGGGACCAACCAAGGACGACATTACCAAACATACCCTTTGTGAGTATCTGGATGACAAACTTGTAGAAGACAAGGGCGTTCTGGCACATATTGAGGAACTGTTTAAAAATTATATTTCTACCCCTATATCAAATGTTAACCGACAGCAGGCTTTTGTACCGTCCAAGTCGGTTGTTTTACATAATGCTTATGGCACTGCTCCCGGGATGTGGATTAATACAGGCCATGTTACTATTATTAGTTTGCCCGGTGTTCCTTTTGAGATGAAAAACCTGATGAACAACGCAGTAATTCCTAAGATTGTTGAAACTTTTGAAAGACCTTACATTTACCATAAGACAATTATGACCTATGGCCTTGGGGAAAGTGCAATTGCTGCCAGAATTGAAGACTGGGCGGAAGGATTGCCTTCCTTTGTTAAGCTGGCTTACCTGCCTAATTTGGGTAAAGTAAGATTACGATTAACTGCCAAAGGTGCAGACAAGGATTTTATAGAAGAGGCAGTTAAAAAGGAAGCATCAAAATTGTATTCCATAATTGGGGACATCATTTATGGGGAAGAAGAAGAAGGGTCTATAGAAGCAGGTGTAGCTAAATTGCTGAAATCAAAAAATATGACGCTGGCCGCTGCTGAAAGTTTTACTGGCGGCAAAATTGCAGAACAAATTACGGCTATTCCCGGAGCTTCAGCCTATTTTTTGGGTAGTGTGGTGAGCTATGCCACAGCGGTTAAAATAGAGGTCCTGAATGTACCTAAGGACCTGATTGAAAAAAAATCGGTTGTTAGTGCAGAAGTGGCTAAAGCAATGGCATTGAACGTCAGGAAACTACTAAAATCAGACTTTGCTATTGCAACTACAGGCAATGCCGGCCCCACTAAAGGGGATTCGGATGCTCCCATTGGAACGGTTTATATCGCAATTTCAACTCCAAAGGAGGTCGTAGTGGAAAAATTTACCATGGGAAATCATCGTACAAGAATCGTACAAAAAGCAGTGCACATGGCTTTTCAGATGTTACAAAAAGAAATTTTAAAATTCTAACAGAGAATTTTGTTCATCACACAAAAATAAATTAAATTTGCAGCCTGTTTAAAATCAAGTAAAAAGTAGCGTAATGTCAAAAGTTTGTGAACTTACAGGAAAGAGAGCTATGTTTGGAAATAATGTATCCTTCTCTATTAATAAAACAAGGAGAAGATTTGATGTAAACCTTTCCAAAAAACGTTTTTATATCCCTGAAGAAGATAGGTGGATTACACTGAAGGTTTCTACAAGGGCTCTTAAATCGATTAATAAAAAAGGCATTTCTGCTGTTTTAAAAGAAGCTAGAGCAAAAGGATTGATTAAATAATCCTACAAAATATAGTATACGATGGCAAAAAGAGGTAACAGGGTTCAGGTCATATTAGAATGTACAGAACATAAAAATTCTGGTATGCCAGGAACATCCAGATATATTACAACAAAGAATAAAAAGAATAGCCCTGACAGGTTAGAGATTAAAAAGTTTAATCCTATTCTTAAGAAAATGACTGTTCATAAAGAGATAAAATAAGAAACCATGGCAAAGAAAACAGTAGCAAGTTTACAATCCAGTTCCAAAAGACTTACCAAGGCTATTAAAATGGTAAAATCACCTAAATCAGGTGCATATACTTTTGTTGAATCTGTTATGCCACCGGAAATGGTGAACGAATGGTTAAATAAGAATTAACAAACTAACTAAAATTGAATACGGAGCCGCTTTCTATAGAGAGCGGCTTTTTTAATTTCATATCTTTGCTTCACTATTTTTACTTTGCTATGAGCTTATTCAAAAAAATATTCACATCCCAGAAAAAAGAAACACTCGACAAAGGTTTAGAAAAAACCAAGGCCAGTTTTTTTTCTAAACTAAGTAAGGCTGTAGCTGGCAAATCTAAAGTAGATGACGACGTTTTAGATAACCTGGAGGAAGTTTTGGTTACCTCTGATGTAGGGGTGGCGACTACACTAAAAATCATTGAGCGTATAGAGGCCAGAGTATCCAGGGATAAATATATGGGTACAGATGAACTTAACACTATTCTGCGCGAAGAAATAGCAGGCTTATTGTCAGAAACCCATGTAGGAGAAGAGCAAGAATTTAACGTACCCGAAAACAAAAAACCATATGTGATCATGGTTGTCGGGGTTAATGGGGTAGGAAAAACAACTACCATTGGAAAACTGGCCTATCAATTTAAAAATCAAGGTTTACAAGTAGTTTTAGGTGCTGCTGATACTTTTAGGGCGGCCGCAATAGATCAGCTTCAAGTTTGGGCAGATCGTGTAGAGGTACCCTTAGTGAAGCAGAAAATGGGCAGTGACCCTGCCTCAGTTGCTTTTGATACGCTTAGTTCTGCCGTAACCCAGGGTGCAGATGTTGTTCTGATTGATACGGCTGGAAGGTTGCATAATAAAGTTAACCTTATGAATGAACTGGGCAAAGTGAAGCGTGTTATGCAGAAAGTGGTCGATGATGCGCCTCATGAAGTTTTACTTGTCCTGGATGGATCAACCGGTCAAAACGCCTTTGAGCAGGCCAGAGAATTCACTAAGGCCACAGAAGTAACTTCCTTAGCTGTGACAAAATTAGACGGCACGGCAAAAGGTGGGGTAGTAATTGGTATTTCGGACCAGTTTCAGATTCCTGTTAAGTATATTGGTGTTGGGGAAGGACTAGAGGATCTTCAGGTATTCAATAAATTTGAGTTTGTTGATTCATTCTTCAGTATAGCTAATTGAAATATTTAATTTTCATACTATTTACTTTTTTTTCATCGGTACTTGCCGCGCAATTAGAATACCCAAAAATCAGTCCGTTTACAAAGCTTGAACAGGAAGTTGGACTTACAAAAATTACGGTTTTATATTCCAGACCGGGAGCAAAAGGCAGAAAGGTAATAGGTGGACTTGTTCCTTTCGGTCGTATCTGGCGGGTTGGTGCAAATGAATCTACAAAATTTACCGCGGATACGGACCTAACTATTATGGGGAATTATTTACGCAAGGGAACCTATGCGCTCTACGCCTTCCCTTATGAAGATTACTGGGAAGTAGTTTTTCACCAAAATACCGAGCATTGGGGAGATGGAAGAGCAGCTTATGATCCGGCTGAAGATGCGTTCAGGATTCGAATAAAACCGAATCAAATACCGTATTATCAAGAAAATTTCCTGATTACTTTTGATGAAATTAGCCATAATGCAATTAATATGCTTTGGATTTGGGAGCATACAATTATAAAAATTCCGATTTCCGTGGATACTGATACCAAAATGAGGCAATTAATTACATCCAGTATCGAAAAAAACCCATCCGCTCAAACCTATTATGAGGCCGCACGCTATCTGCAGGAACAGGGAAAATCCTATGAAGAGGCCCTTTCTTACCTTAATAAAGCTATTGAACTAGGTGGCGACACCTACTATTTTTACAGGGTTAAATCTTTGGTTGAAGCCGGAATGGACGATTATACAAGCGCCATAATTTCTGCACAAAAATCAATGGAATTAGCTGAGAAAGAAGGTAAAGATGAATTTGTTCGCATGAATGCCCAAAATATAGTTGACTGGAAAAAAAATAAACTATGAATAAACTGCTTTGTTTTCTCGTACTCTCGCTTCTATTTTCCTGTAAAGAAACAAAGGAAAATGAATATTCTTCTGCAGTACTATGGCCACCTTATAATGATTCTTCCGATGTGGCAGCCAGCCAGGGAAATGAACAAAAACGCATGCATTTCAAACTGATACAATCAAGGGTGTCTGATAAAAATGAGATATTCAGACCGCTATATCACGAAGTGGTTAAAATGTCGGAAAGCGAATATGAACAATTAAAACCTTTAATTCTTGAACAAGATATACCTACTCTTCAATCATATGTTGGGGAGGGTAGATTGACATACGAAAAATTAGTACGATTTTTTCTTTACCGAATCTATCACTTTGAATTGGATAGCAGCACTTCTTTACATACCATATTGGCCTTAAATGAAAATGTGGTGCAGGAAGCACGGGAACTGGATAAATTGAAGCCGGAATTGCGACATCCCATTTTTGGTATGCCTATTCTTCTCAAAGATAATATTGGTACAGCCGGTATGAACACCACAGCAGGATCAATTGCCCTGAAGGATAATCAAACTAAGGATGCCTTTATTGTTGAGCAGTTAAAGAAAAAAGGAGCACTTATCCTGGGTAAAGTCAACCTTAGTGAATGGGCGTATTATATGTGTAATGGCTGTCCATTGGGATATAGTGCCATTGGGGGTCAAACATTAAATCCGTATGGCAGAGGTATTTTTGAAACTGGTGGTTCCAGTTCGGGAAGTGGAACTGCTATGGCTGCTAATTATGCGGTAGGAGCAGTTGGAACGGAGACTTCAGGTTCTATTCTTTCTCCTTCCAGCCAAAATTCTGTTGTGGGCTTAAAACCAACTATTGGACTTTTAAGCAGGACAGGTATTGTGCCAATTTCCAGTACGCTGGATACTCCCGGGCCAATGACTAAGAATGTTGTGGATAATGCGATCTTATTATCTGCAATGACCGGCAGGGATGCAGCTGATGAAAAGTCTGTTAGTACCACTGAGGACTTTATTGGGGCTGTTAATGATTCGGGAAGCCTTAAAGGAAAACGTTTAGGTGTTTTCAAAGACTTGCTGGAAACGGATTCTATTTATTTGAAAACCGCTGCTAAATTGACAAGTCTCGGTGCCGAAATAGTTGAGTTTACTGCGCCGGAAGTATCCATGGATGGGTTTTTAACATTGCTGAATGTGGATTTGATTTTACGACGAAACTCACGTTTAATGGTATTGGCGGAACAGGACCGTATACTTACAGTTTTGATGCTGGTGCAAATTACACAACAACAAGTAATACATCAATTCCAATAAATGTAAGTATTACTGAA
>NZ_CAMYKG010000024.1 GCF_947258925.1 uncultured Eudoraea sp.
AAATCCAAAAATGTTCATTTGTTATATAGAGAAGTTAAAGCAAGATTTAAAAAGAAAGTAAAAGTTGATGAAAAACTAAATGAATCAGATCATAAATCAAAATACACCTTTGAAAAAGTAGCGGATTTACAGTGGTATGACAAGCTAGAAGAGGTTGATTTCAGAAAGAATTCCTTTTCTTTTTTGAAACAATCCGTATGCGATTTTTTGTATACTTCTTCGGAACATATTTCCAATATTGTAACTTTAGAAATAGAAAAAGATAAAACGTATTTGGTGAAAGGAAAACTGAATACTTCTAAAGTAACTTTTTATAATGATTAAATTCTTGGGCTACTGATTTCATAGAGTCAGCCCTCATTATTTATTCAAGCTAACCACATTTCCCATTACTTCTTCCACCATTTCGTAGTCTGTTATTCTGTTTATTCTATGCTCCTCTGAGGTACAGCGAACTCCGTCAGTACACCCATTAGAAATCTGAGTCTCACCGTAGCCTTTACCGTAAATTCGATCACTGCTGATTCCCGAAGCGACCACATACTTAACAGTCCTATCTGCCCTGCGCTGAGATAGCCATTGATTATACTTGGCCTCTCCCCTGGCGTCGGCATTTCCTTTGACTTCAATTATGACATCCGGGTACTTGTTCATAAATGCCACTAGTTCGTCCAGTTTTGCATGGTCTGAACTAACCAGATAAGAAGAATCAAACCTAAAATATACTTTATTCAGGTTGCCTAACTCATCCATTTTCTGCTTCTGCAGGGCTATTGCTTCCTGATTGGCACTCTTTTCAGCCGCAAGCCTTGCCTCCTCTTTTTCTCTCGCCAGTCTTTCTGCAAGGGCTGCAGCGGCAGCCTCGGCTTCCAATGCCGCATTTAATGAATCGTTTACACGTTTTGCCTCTGCGTCCATGGCCTCAATTAAAGCCAGTTTTTCCCGACCTTTTTTTGTCAGCTCCTTTTCTATCTTAAATTGATAAACAACACCTACAGCGTGTTGCAGATGATTAGAAGCCTCATTACCAAAGGACCATTTCCCTGTTGAATTGAAATCGAGTCCCCACCTATCCGAAAACCAGGTTCTAAAGCCGATAACTGCATTGTAAGTTCCCCTCGAAAGATCATTGGCGTACGTATAGCCTGCCCCAACACCCACATAAGGGTCAAACCAGCCTGTCTGACCAAATATTTTGTTTAAATCGTAACTAAACCTGGTATCAAAACCAAAATAGTCCTTATCCTCAGGGTTGACAACACCATCTATGATATTGCCTTCTTTGTATTTGTTATAAGTGACAATAGCTTCCAACCCTATACCACTTCTGAAATAACGGCCTATATTAATTCTGGAAGGAAAAGCAACAGCATTATACATATTTTTAGTCGTTGTGATATTGTTTAACCTGTTTCCCGAATCATTAATAAAATTCCAGCCTAAACCTACCATCCATGAACTTACCACCATACTGTCTTTTGCAGTCAACTGTAGCTCCTCCTGTTGATCCATGGATAGCGAATCGGGTTCTGTTGATTGAATTTCTTCCTGTGCGTAAAATGAAGTTGTTCCAATGAGAAGAATAGCAATGGCGCTTATTACGTAGGATTTCATAATGTAATGATTTAGGAGTATTACACTACAAAATTACTATCCATTACATACGATTCCTACAAAGTAAGTTGATGTGCAATTTTATTCGTTATGAAACCTATTATTATTATGGAAAATTACTTATTACTATCAAGGATAATTTCCTTTTCGATAAGTGGCATTTTATATAGATGAAAGGGCATTAAAACCGCAGTAGAAACATCTTTTTTTTGATTAGAATCAGTAACTCGTGAAAAGACCATTTTATTATCATTATCTTCTACCCTATTTAGTTCCGGAGTATTGATATCGGTCGTTTTTCCGTTGCAATAGATAACGACCATTTCTTTATTAAAATCTATTTCCGGAACAGAAAGTCCAGGCTTTCTGGTCATATTTACCTTGGTAAAGAAGCTTTTTAAAGTCTTAGTATCACGTATAACCATTAACTGTTCTGTTTCCGTACCACCATAATTATCGCTTAGCACAAGCATTAATGGGTTTTCTGCCGAAGCCTGATATTTGGTGTCATTATTCTTATCCTTTTGGCTTCCGCAAGTTCCCGTTAACATTAATAGTCCCAAAATAAGAATTCTCATGAGAAATTGCTTTAATAGGTATTATTGTAATGAGCCTTATAAGCCTTCTCATACAATGCCTCATACAGTGGTAATACGTTTTTAATATCAAAATTTAGGGCCACTTCGTACGCATTTTCTTTAAACTCAGCTAGTACAGAATCATCACCGAGAATTTTAAGGGCATTTTTAACCATATCATCCACGTCATTAACATCACTCAAATAACCGGTTACACCGTGTATGTTAACTTCAGGGATACCCCCGGTATTGCTGGATATTACTGGAGTCCTGTTGATCATTGCCTCCAGAGCAGCTAAACCAAAACTTTCCGATTTAGATGGCAATAAAAACAAATCTGAGAAGCACAAGATTCTGTCTATTTCATTACTGTTCCCCAGAAATACAACCTTATCCGTAATGCCTAGTTGTTCACATAAAAACTCGGCATGCTCCTTTTCAGGGCCTTCACCTACCATAATCAGTTTTGCGGCCAATTGCTTTTGAATACCATTGAAAACGTGAATTACATCCGGAATATGTTTTACTTTTCTAAAGTTACTTATATGTGTAATTATCTTTTCATCTTCATCCGCCATAAGAGTTCGCTGGCAATCCGTAAATTCTAAACTGTATTTTGTTTTATCTATAAAGTTGGGGATTACTTCTATTTCCTTTTTAACATCGAAAAAATCTATCGTTTTTTGCTTTAAATCTGCTGATACTGACGTTACTACGTCGCTCTTATTAATGCTGAAGTTTACTGCAGGTTTGTAAAAAGGATGATTCCCCACCAGAGTGATGTCCGTACCATGTAAAGTGGTGATCATAGGAATATAAATCCCGTCCTCTTCCAGTATTTTCTTTGCCATATACCCCGCATAAGCATGGGGTATTGCATAGTGCACATGAAGTAATTCAATTCCATATAACTTTATAGTATCAACAAGTTTACTCGAAAGTGCCAATTCATAGGGCTGGTAATGGAATAAAGGGTACTCCGGTACATGTACCTCGTGAAAATGAATTCTGCTGCTTAACAATTCCAATCGAACCGGTTGCCGGTATGTGATAAAATGAATCTCATGCCCCCTATTGGCCAAAGCTATTCCCAATTCCGTTGCAACAACACCACTACCTCCAAAGGTGGGATAGCAAACTATAGCTATTTTCATCTATTTAATTGTTTTAAGGCAATCACTGATTCCTTTAAAAATACTAAAAGAAGCGGTATTACTTTGGTACAAATCTAAGATTTAATTCTCTGCCTCATTGATAAGAGAATCATAAATTGCTTTTTGAATCCTCGACCTCAATTCTGATTTTACAAGAAGTCTATTTGTAGAAGAAGGGTAAGTTCGGTTCGACAAGAAAACATAAACAATCTCCTCTTCCGGGTCTGCCCAGGTAAAAGTACCTGTAAAACCACTGTGCCCGAAACTCTTTCTTGATACACATCCACATGTCGGTCCTTTCGCTTCCAGTTGTGGTTTATCGAACCCCACACCCCTGCGTACCTTTTTATCACAGAAATAGCACTTATTAAATTTTTCTATAGTACGTGCATTTAAGAATCGATCCCCACCATAATAACCTCCCTGAAGATACATTTGCATTATTTTAGCAACATCATTGGCATTACTGAACAACCCTGCATGCCCCCCTACTCCACCTTGCATTGCGGCTCCCATGTCATGTACATATCCATGGACGACTTTATACCTATAATACGTATCCACCTCTGAAGGTACGATAGTGTTAATTGAAAATTTGTCCAATGGATTATAAGAAGTGTAATTTGCTCCCAAAGGTTTAAAAAGGTAATTATCAATCAATCTGTCCAAACCGGAATTATAGGTATCCTCAATATATTTCTTGAACACATAATAAGGAACATCACTGTAGCGGTACCTATTGGATTTAAGACTTTGCCTTCCTATCCTATTGTAAATTGAATCCTTATAGGAGTCTGTTAAATACAAACCGTCCGTAATTTTTATAGAGAATTCGTCTGATGGGTTATTTCTATAAAATTCTGGTGAGGGTCTTCTTTTTTCATTCAAAGTCGCAAGGTAGAATGCAATCCATGATGGTAACCGGCCATAATGGCTTAAAGCTTTAAGAACCGAAACGTCTTTAAGTTCCGTATCTGCATATTCCGGTATTAAATCCTGAAAAGTATCATTCAGGGCTATTTTACCATCCTCTTCCATCTTCATAACTGCCGGAAGCGTGGAGAGTATTTTCGTAAGTGATGCAAGATCGTAGAGGTGATTTGTTGTAAGTGAGTCCTCAGATTTATATGTTGGCTTTCCAAAAGCTTTATTATAAATAACTTTGCCCCGTCTTGCAATCAGAACCTGTGCCCCCGGGAACATTAATGAGTCTATGCCATTTTGAACCAATTTATCGACCACCGCAAGCTTTGAGGAACTCATTCCTACCCTTTCGGGCTGACTATAGCCTAAACGCATTAGTGCCTTGGTTTTAACAGAAGTGTTTACAGGGAATTCGGAACTTACTGAAACAGGTAATACTCCTTTAGCGGAAACAGCCCCAAACAGTACTTCTGCCGCTTTCTGTTGCGCAAGCCTGCTGTTCTGATAAGCCATAACTACTCCGTCAACATATTGATAAGAAACAACATCCAATAGCGCATAGGGCTTCGCGAAAACAGTTAATAAAACATTAGAAGTCCGCTGCCTGGATATTTCCTGAAGCCAAAAAAGTTCTTTTTGAGAAAATTTATAAGGTTTCCATGGACTATCATTATTCTTATGAAGCCCGATAATAATGAGGTTATAATCAAATAGTTTCTTCTTTAAAGTCGCAATATCTTTGCCATTTACCTGAGTTACTTTTGCATATTTTTTTAATGTCTCCAAAAAAGTTGAATTCACTCCATCACCAAATTTTACATATGCAATTTTCTTGTTTTCAAGTTTTTTGATCCCAATAAGGTTTAATTTATCGCTGACAACCGTAATAGCATTTTCTATAGCTTCCTCATAGATGACATCATTTTCAGGACTATTAAGGTCTTCCAGAAGATTGTTAGTATCTACCGGTCTGTATTCATGCAGGCCTACCTTATATTTGGCCATTAATATCTTTTTCACGGAGTATGCCAAGCGTCGATCCGTTATCAGTCCATTCTGATAGGCCTTAATAAAGGTATCCTTACATTTTTTAAAATCTTTCGGCATAAGCAAAATATCATTACCCGCTAAAAAGGCTTCTAACTCTGTTATACCATTACTTGCGAAGTTCGAGACTCCTTTCATATTAAGTGCATCGGTAAATACCAGTCCTTCAAATTTCAATTCATTTTTAAGTAAATTGGTGATAATCTTTTTAGACAAGGATGAAGGGCGCCCATTTTCGGGTTCCAAATCCGGTACGTTTAAATGCGCAACCATTACGCTGCTAAGCCCCTCTTTTATAAGCTTTTTAAAGGGGTATAATTCAATACTGTCTAATCGTTGCCGCGTAAAATCTAAAGTAGGCAAGGATTTATGTGAATCTACAAAAGTATCTCCATGACCAGGGAAATGTTTCCCGCTTGAAAGCACTCCTGCACTTTCCATTCCTTTCATAAAAGCAATGCCTTTTAAGGCAACATTCTCTCTATCCTCGCCAAAAGATCTGTTCCCAATAATAGGGTTTCTCGGATCTATATTAATGTCAATATCCGGAGCAAAATTTATATGAACCCCAATTCTACTCGCATGTTTCCCGATTTGATACCCTACTTTTGAAACAACTGCAGTATCGGCGATAGCCCCCAAAGTCATGTTCCATGGGAAGGCATAAGTTGAATCCAGTCTCATCGCCAATCCCCATTCAGCATCCATTCCAATAAGAAGGGGTGTTTTAGCTAAAGATTGGTATTCATTCGTAAGTTTAGCCTGCTGCAAAGGCCCTCCTCTTGAGAAAATTAAGCCCCCAATTTTATGTTCTTTAACTAATCCTTTTGTTATTTCAATTCCTGCTTTGTCATTGCCCGAAGCCGCCATTACCATAAATAATTGACTAATCTTTTCATCCAAAGACATGACACTATACTGGTCGTTCACCCATTCAATCTGAGATAAGGTGTCTGAAGTTACTAAAGGTGCATATTGGCCCCTCGCAACGAGTAAAAAAGAAAATAAAAGAAAAGAAAGTAGGTGTCTCCCCATAAAATTCATATTCAAGGTACTAACTTAAAATCATAAATTATTATTGTCTTTCATCGATTAATGCTGCTGTATTGGGGTGTTAGAACTCCTTAACAGGAGTCCAGGCAGGCTAAATACAATTCTATAGAAAACGGCTATGCCAACTTTCTGATGCCGGCACCTCCCAGTGATTCATATATTCATATTTATTCGTAACCAAATTATTAAAAACAATGGTGTTTTTGGAAACTGATTTATTTTTAGCCATTTTTTTAAAATCTAACAAGGGTTTATATGCAATATATGTGCCTTGTTTGTACGATACATTCATTTTATCCATTAAATCTATGTCATAAGCCTTTTCCAACTGTTGGATAAAATGTACCGATGAATCAATAGAACAGCCTGAAGCAGCGTTAAAGTCCTGATCCAAGCCAATTATAATGAATCGTTTGTATTTAATTTCATATCCCGCTTTTAGGTCATCTCCGTGAGCAGTCCATTCGGTAATAAATGCATCGAAAGCTTTGGATATTTCTTCAAGTTCCTGTTCTGAGAGACTTCTGTTGGCCTGATATATCCAAACTCTTGCAGTATCAGGTAATGTTTCAAAATTTACCAGCATTATTTCTTTTTCATTTTTTTGTAATTCTAACTTCTAAAAGGCTGCATTTATCTCTTAAAGATCATTGGCGTTAGCTATCAACTCCGCAATATCCATTACCTTAACAGAAGCTTCTTTTTCCTTATTTTTTATTCCATCAGTCATCATTGTATTACAAAACGGACATCCGGCTGCAATAATATCTGCCTTGGTCTCCAGGGCCTGCTCTGTACGCTCAATGTTTACATCCTTATCCCCTTTTTCGGGCTCTTTAAACATTTGAGCCCCTCCTGCCCCACAACAAAGACCTTTTTTTCTACAATTCTTCATTTCTACCAAATGAGCGTCCAATTTCTCTATGATCTTTCTTGGTGCCTCATAAACATTGTTGGCCCTGCCCAGATAACAGGGATCATGGAAGGTGATTTTTTTCCCTTTATACCTACCCCCTTCCATAGTAATTCTTCCATCCTCTAACAATTTATTTATAAACTGGGTATGGTGCATAACCTGATAATTGCCGCCAAGTCCGGGGTATTCATTTTTAATTGTATTAAAGCAATGAGGACAAGCAGTAACAATACTTTTAATTCCATAGGCATTCATTACTTCGATATTCGTAACTGCCTGCATTTGGAATAAAAACTCATTTCCCGCCCTTTTTGCAGGATCACCGGTACAGCTCTCTTCGGTTCCAAGAACAGCAAAACTTACCCGGGCCTTATGGAGTATTTTAACCAATGCCTTTGTGATTCTCTTAGCACGATCATCAAAACTACCGGCGCAACCCACCCAAAATAATACTTCCGGTTCCTTACCGGCAGCAAACAATTCTGCCATAGTTGGTACTTTCAACTCCTCATTCATATGCTGTTGTGTTACACTTATTATGCTTCATCAACCCAATTAAGTCTATCCATTTGATTAAATGGCCAGGGTGCCCCATTATTTTCAATATTTCCCATCATCACATTGAGCTCACTTGGAGCGGCTGATTGTTCCATGACAAGGTACTGACGCATGCTAATAATAATGGATAATGGGTCTATGCTAACAGGACAAGCTTCTACACATGCATTGCAGGAAGTACAAGCCCATAATTCTTCTGGTTGTATAAAATTATTTAATAATTGATGATCATCTTGTACAAACTCTCCCTTGTTTTTATCCATATTCCTGCCAACTTCCTCCAGCCTGTCGCGCGTATCCATCATTATTTTCCTGGGAGAAAGTTGCTTGCCCGTAAGATTTGCCGGACATACGCTGGTGCATCTTCCACATTCTGTGCATGTATATGCATTCAACAGCTGTACTTTGGTAAGATCCATAACATCTGATGCTCCAAATTTATCAGGAGGGGGTGCATCCCCTGCAGGGACGGCATACGGATCGGCTTTAGGATCCATCATCAGTCTAACCTCCTTTGTTACCGCTTCAAGATTGGCAAATTGACCAGGAGTAGCCAGATTACCATAATAGGTATTTGGAAAGGCCAGCAATATGTGCAGATGCTTTGAATAATACAAATAATTCAAAAAGGCCAATATCCCTACTATGTGCATCCACCAGGCAACCCGCTCTATCAAGGTAATCGTACTTACAGACATTCCATCGAAAATTGAGCCCATAAATTGACTCACGGGGAAAAGCCCGGCTTTAGTATAATGAGGTGTATCTAGAAGTTGAAGCTGATAATCCGCAGCATTCATGGTAAGAAATAATACCATTAATACTAACTCAATGTATAAAATGAGGTTGGCATCCATTTTTGGCCATCCCTTCATTTCCGGCTTTATGAAACGTTTTATCCTTATGAAATTTCTTCGTAACCAGAAGATAATTACGGCTAGTATAACCAAAAGGGCAAGCACTTCAAAGGACGCAATAAGGATATTATAGACTGTTCCAAGGGGTGCAAAAACCCGATGTGTTCCAAGGACACCATCTATAATTATCTCCAGGACTTCAATATTAATAATAATAAAGCCCAGATAAACGATTACATGCAATAGACCGGCTATAGGACGAACCACCATTTTGGTTTGACCCAGGGCTATCCGAGCCATATTCTTCCAGCGCTGTGGCTTATTGTCTGAAGGCATATCTCCTCTGCCCAGATTTATATTCCTGCTTAGTTTCTTAACATTTCTTGTAAAAAAGCCAATCCCCAAAATTAGGATAAGAAGGAATATTAAATTTGGTAGATATTGCATTTATTCTTCAGGTTTTTTAGTCGCAGGATCATCTTCAGGAACCTCATAATCCTTTTGTTTTTTACCAAATACCGAAACATTCACATAGCGCTTAGGATTTAAACGAAAATCCTGAAGAAGGAGGTCCAATTCTTTGGAGGCCTCGGATAGGTTGTTATATAACTCCTCATTATTTACCAACTTACCAAGCGTACCTTCTCCCTTTTCAATTTTAGCCAGCATACTGTCCAGACTATTTAAGGTAGACTCCAAACTTCTAATAGTGTTGGCAAGTCCCACTTGCGCTATAGAATCAGAAAGTATAGAAAAGTTAGTTGTTATGGTATTAATATTGGTTATGGAACTATCCAGTTTACTCTTATTATCGGTTAATAATGAGTTTAGAGTAGCTGCACTGGATTGAAAACTGCCTACCGTAACATTGAGACCTTTTATGCTCTCGCGTAAGTTTCTTTTTGTGTCCTCATCCAAAACATCATTAAAATTTAATAGCAAGGAGTCGGCATTAGATACTGCTCCTTCAATTTTGGACTGCAGAGGAGCTAATTTTTGTTGTAACAAATCTGTCAACCCAGGCTTTATATTCGATCTTAAGGTATCCCCGGATTGGGCCATGGGCGCCCCGTCAAACACCGGGTTTATTTGTATTCCTTTACCCCCGATAATACCTGTATCATAAAGCTCCGCGGTACTATTTTCGGAAAATTCAAAATCACTATCGACAGAAAAAGTGACCAGCAGGTTACCACTACCGTTTCTAAAACTAATATTATTCACATTTCCTACATTGAAACCATTTATAGACACCTGGGTTCCAGGTTGCAAGCCACCAACGTGCTTATAAACTGCGTAAAATGTCCGGCTATTATTAAAAATCGGGGTCGCTTTTAGAAAACTGAAGCCCATTATAAACAGCAAAATACCTCCAATTACGATGATTCCCGTTTTAATTTCTCTGGATAGCTTCAAACGAATAAATTTAGATTACAAACAAAATTAGAAATAATTTTAAGAAGACCTCCCATTATTCCGAGACGTATTTTAAGGCTTCCGATAAAGGAATTCTTTTACCCTCTTTGTAGGCTACAATATAGGAAGTTGAATAACCTTTAGCATCCGCATTTGCCTTATATAGTTGTGCCTGAGAATAGGAATTCGTTTTTCCGTACATATAACGGACCAGGTTCTTATACCGTTCTGTTGAAAGAGAACTCAATCCATTAAATTCTTCCGGTAACAGAGGTAAAACTCTGGAACTGGCCAGTAATTGCACTTTAAATATTATTTGTGAATCTGAAACTATATCTTCTTTCTTGTATTCTTCTTTTTTCTTTTCAACGGCTGGTGTCGCTTCTGGCTCCTCAGTTAATGAAACCTTTCTCTCTGTGACCTCTTCCTGAGCCACTTCTTTTTTTACTGGTGGAATCTCCTCTTTCAATAGCTCCTCCTTCATTTCCGGGCTTTTGGCAGGCTCCTCAACTACTGCCTTTGGTTGTTCAGTTTTATTCGTATCGCTTGATGCTACAATAATTGCTTCTTTAAGTTCTTTCTGTGTTGCTTCCTTACTTATTTCAGCTTCAGCTTTATCTACAGACTGAGATGCGGTAACAGCCTCAGCGGCGACATCCTCGGTCGCTGTCGTTGTAATTTCTTTTGACGTAGTAGCAGCCTCTTCAGGCTTTGTGGTCGTGACCTCTCTGGAAGAAGTGGCATCCTCCAAATTTATCCTGGTATTATTTTTATAATTTACGATAGCATCGGCAATAGCCTTGCCCATTTCTTCCTGGCCTTTTTTAGAGTTGAGGTACAACCCTTCCGATTTATTGGTCAGAAAACCGGTTTCAATGAGAACACTAGGCATAAATGTCTGGTGAAGTACAATAAAACCTGCCTGCTTAACCTTTCTGTCGTTTCTACTCAAATGATTTGAAAAATTGTCCTGCATCATCTTAGCAAGCATAATGCTCTGATCCAAAAATTCTTCCTGCATTATGGTCAGACCAATTACAGACTCCGGAGAATTAATATCATAGGCTGCATAACGTGATTCATAATTGTCCTCCAGATATATCACCGAGTTCTCCTTTTTTGCGATTTCAAAATTCTGCTTATTCGCGTGCAAGCCAAGTACGAAAGTTCCGGCGCCATTGGCATCAGAAGTGTGCGAATCACAATGAACGGATACAAAAAGGTCTGCATTGGCCTTATTGGCAATTTCACCCCTCACAAACAGATCCACAAAAGAATCGTCTTTTCTTGTATAAATAACCTTTATTTCAGGATTGGCGGATAGCCTTCTGCCCACATTCAATACAATGCTTAATGCTATATTTTTTTCCATATATCCATTACCCAAATTACCCGGGTCATGTCCTCCGTGGCCTGCATCCAAAACCACTATAAATGGATCACTTTGAGGGTTTGTATTATCTACATCAAATGAACAGAGTAATAAAAAAACTGATGCCAGTGGTAAGAGAAAAAACTTATTAAACTTCATTTATATTGTTATTAGCTTTTAAAGAAAGTGAAACAAAATTCATCATTAAATCTTATCCGAAGGTAAAACACTTCAGAAATTATTCCTATTCCAAAACAAAAATACAAATATCTAATTTCATTTGACTAATGGATTTCTAAGCATTTACAGAGGTTAAATTTATTGTAATGTGCTACAAACAGACCAAAAAATATATGTAAGTTTGACTACCAAAAACGAAGCCTTACCGTTACAAAAATAGGATTTATCGCTTTGCAATCAAATAAACATTCTCTACTTTTCTTATTGCTGCTAATGACGGGCATTATCTCCCTCTCTGCTCAGGAAGACCTTGTGAGGCCTTTACCTATTAAAGCGGTAGGAGATACCATTACTGCACCTCTAATGCCTGCTCCGGCAGTAACAGATACCGTTTTAACAGATTCCGTTGCAACAGATTCGATTCGTCCAAAAACGAGTATTTTAACTGATAAAATTAAATATAAGGCAAAGGATTATGTTAAATTAAGTCAGAAAGACCAAAAGATTTACTTGTATAATGAAGCTGAAATTTATTACGAGGACATAGAATTAAAGGCCGGTATAATCATCATGGATTATGTTAAAAATGAAGTATATGCCGGAAGAATGAAAGATTCTTTGGGTAATTATTCGCAAATACCATATTTCAAACAGGGAGATAATGTAGTAATTCCCGATTCCATTCGATTTAATTTTGACTCCGAAAAAGCCCTGATTTTTAATTCCAGGACGGAACAGCAAGCAGGCTTAGGACAACTTGGTTCTGACGCTATGAAGGTATATGCTTCTGTTACCAAAAAGGAGAATGATTCTGTTTACTTCTTAAGTGAAGGAAAACTAACTACTTCCAACGATACCATAAACCCGGATTATTATATAAGGGTCCGAAAAGCCAAATTTGTTCCTAAAAAAAAGGTTATTGCAGGCTTCAGCAATATTTATATTGCAGATGTACCCACCCCAATAGCATTACCTTTCGCCTATTTTCCTCTGACATCGGGTAGAACAGCAGGGGTTATGATGCCTACTTTTGGAAATGATCCGGATAGGGGTTATTTTTTGCAAAACCTGGGATATTACGTACCTATTACTGATTACGCAGACCTCACCTTAACCGGGGATATCTACACTAATGGAAGCTGGGGATTCAGGACGCAGTCGGTTTACTCTAAGCGTTACAAATATCGGGGTAGTATAAATTTTCGCTATGAAAACCAGGTAACCAGTCAGAAGGGATTTGATGATTACAGCAGGGGTACCATTTACAATATTCAGATTTCACATTCGCAGGATTCTAAAGCAAATCCAAATTCCAGGTTGTCAGCCTCCGTGAACCTGGGAAGTAGCCAGTACTATAGAAATTCTTTACTTCAACAGAATTTACCCAACACGCAGATTAATAATTTGTCCTCATCAATTTCTTATTCCAGGACTTTTCCGGCTTATCCATCTGTAAATTTAAGTCTTACTGCCACCCATAACCAAAATACAAATACCGATGCTGTAAATCTCACCCTACCAACGCTACAAGCCAGTTTGGAACGAATTTTTCCGTTTGCAAAAAAAGATGGTATAAAAAAGGGGGCTTTACAGAATATAAATTTTCAATATGATCTTAACGCCCGAAACAGCATCACAACGACCAGTGAAGATTTTGGATCTTCAGATATGTTCAAAAACGCCCAGGTTGGGGCTCGTAACAGGATACCTTTGAGCACAAACTTTAAAGTAGCCAAATATTTTAGTGTAAGTGCCGGTGGTAATTATGAGGACATTTGGACCCTTGAAACATATAACCAACGTTTTGATGAAGAGTTGCAGGAAGTTGTCACTGACACCGTTAAAGGGTTTGACCGTTTTAATCAATATAGTCTTAACAGCAGCATTGGAACGACCGTTTATGGTACATTTAATCGTGGGGAAGACAAAAAAATACAGGCAATACGTCATATTATGAGACCTTCCATAAGTTACGGTTGGGCACCTTCTTTTGATCAATATTATGATGAATATATAAATGGAATTACCGGAGATACCATTGAGTACACCCGATTCCAAAACACGCTTTATGGAACACCGCGAAGCGGTAAATCCAGCGCATTGAGTTTTTCACTTGCAAATACCCTCGAGGCTAAGGTACGGGACAAAGATTCCACAAAACTGGAACCAAAAAAAGTGATGTGGCTAAATAGTTTTAATTTGTCTACGGGATACAATTTTGAGGCAGATTCGCTTAATTTAAGCCCTTTAGCTATAACCGGTGGAACCAATATTATTAACAACAAGATGTCCATAAATTTTGGTGCTAATCTGGATCCTTATGCCATAGATAATAACGGCAGACGTATAAATACGTTCAACATAAATAATGGAGGAAGCTTGTTTAGACTTACCTCGGCAAGGGCCAATGTGAGTTATTCCTTAAGCAGTAAGGATTTTCAACCCACCAAAGACCGTGAGGAATATCCAACGGAAGGTGATGCTTATGTCGCCGCCAGTGGAGGTAGGACAGATGATCTATTTGGGAAGGCCAATAATTTTGATGAAAGCAGGTTTGATGACCGGGACGAAAGCAAAATTGAGAATCCTATATATGAAAATAAAATAGAATGGGATCTTCGTTTACAATACGCTGTAACGTATAGCAATAGTAACAGACAGAATCAAATCTCGAATAACTCTTTAATGTTTTCCGGAAATATTACCCTTTCTCCCGGTTGGGACGTAGGTGTTTCCTCCGGTTATGATTTTGTGAGAAAAGGATTCACCGTAACGCAGCTCCGCTTTAGGCGTGACTTAAAAAGCTTTAAATTGAATTTTGACTGGACCCCGTTTGGTGATTTTGAAAGATGGTACTTCTTTATCGGCATAAAAAGTTCTATTCTTAAAGATCTTAAATTTGAAAACAGGAGTCAGCCTCCGCCCAGGTAATTTCGGGAATAATAGCAGTATTTTTCGATAATACTGCTCTATTTTTTAAGTAGTTTGAACTAAAGTTAAATTCAAAAGGATGAAAAAAATTATAAATACCCCAAAAGCTCCAGCCCCTATTGGTCCGTATAACCAGGCAGTGTTAGTCGGTAATACTTTATTTATTTCCGGTCAAATTCCTCTTAATCCATTAAGTGGTAAACTCGTTGAAGGCAATATAAAAAAAGAAACACTTCAATGTATGGAAAATCTCAATTCTATACTCGAAGCAGCGAATATGTCTTTTGAACACGTGGTTAAAGCCACAATCTTTGTTAAGGATATGAATTGTTTTTCGCAAATCAATGAAGTATATGGCACATTTTTTAGTCCTGAAACTGCACCAGCCAGGGAAACGGTTGAAGTCTCAAATCTTCCAAAATTTGTAAATGTTGAGATTTCGATGATTGCTGTTAAATAGTCTCTTTGTGAAATTCTACCAATCCTTCTATTGGCCTTTGACGAATTACACCTACAATAAGGTCATTTCTTTCAAGAACTGCTGTTAATTCATCTTTTAGGAAATGGGCAATACTACCCACAAAATTTACAGGCACCTTGGTAGCCAGCTCAAACTGCATGACGTAATTGTTTATGAATTGCTGAAAACCTTTGTCGATAACTCCCTTACAATAAGGGTGTTCTTTATTCTCAATTAAGAATCTGGCAAAGGTCGCCAAATAGGTATTCGGGTTTGGCTGCTTATAGAGGTTTTCCTTAATCACATCCGGGTCTAGATCATACTCTTTGTCAAACTTAATACCAAGATCCTGTGGCATTTTATGAAAATAGTAGTCACGAATCAATTTCCTTCCAAAGAAATTACCACTACCATCGTCCATAGGAATATAACCTAAAGAGACGACTTTTTGAAACAATTGATGACCGTCATAATAACTACAATTTGAACCCGTTCCCAAAATACACACAATGCCCTGGTGCCCAATTTTAGTCGTAGAATAGATAGCGGCAAAAGTATCCTCTTTTACCTCAGCTTTCGCATTAGGAAAAAAGGATTTAAAAATATTCTTTAGGAATTTTTTCATCCTGTCGGTACCACATCCTGCACCATAAAAATGGAGTCGGGTGACTTTATCTTTACTTTTAGACAACTCAAAATTATTGGCCAGCCTGTCTTCTATAACTTCTCTGGTAAGGACTTCCGGGCTTAATCCCAGAGTCTGTGTCATAAACAATTCGTTACCTTTATCGTCCAAGGCAATCCAATCTGATTTTGTTGCTCCACTATCAACTATTAGAATCATAATACAGGCATTAAAAAAGAATCCTCAAAGTAAGCAAAGTTTCGCTTATTCTGAGGATTCTTACTAAAAAAATAATTAATTACAATGTAGAAATATATTGTGCCAGGTCTAACAATTTATTGGAATAACCAGCCTCATTATCGTACCAGGAAATTACTTTGAAAAATTTTGAATTCAATTCAATTCCGGCACCTGCATCAAATATACTAGTGCGAGCATCGCCAATAAAGTCCTGAGAAACCACAGCTTCATCCGTATAACCCAAAATACCTTTCAATTCTCCTTCTGAAGCCGCTTTAAATGTCTTTTTAATCTCTTCGTAAGAAGTTTCCTTTTCAAGGCGCACGGTTAGGTCAACCACAGAAACATCTGCCGTAGGCACCCTAAATGCCATCCCGGTGAGTTTACCCTCTAAAGAAGGTATAACTTTAGTTACTGCTTTAGCTGCTCCGGTAGAAGCAGGTATAATATTGAGTAGTGCACTTCTACCTCCTCTGTAATCCTTTCGTGAAGGACCATCAACTGTAAATTGGGTTGCCGTAGTAGCATGCACCGTAGTCATTAAAGCCTCAGCTATCCCGTAATTATCATTTAATACTTTGGCTAAAGGTGCCAAACAGTTGGTTGTACAGGATGCATTAGAAACAATATTATCTGAAGCTTTCAAATCCTTGTGATTTACCCCCATTACAAACATAGGCGCGTCTTTGGAAGGTGCTGAGATTACTACTTTTTTAGCTCCGCCGTCAATATGATATTGTGCCATTTCCAGTGTGGTAAAAATCCCGGTACATTCAGCAACATATTCTGCTCCTATCTCATCCCACTTTAATACCTTGGGATCTCTTTCTCCGGTAATCCTGATGGTTTTGCCATTTACCACCAAATTGCCATCCTCTACTGCTACAGAACCATCAAAACGGCCATGTACCGAATCATATTCTAATAAATAGGCCAGGTGTTCTACATCAAGCAAATCGTTGATGGCTACAACCTCAACATTATCTCTTCTTACTGATTCCCTGAAAACAAGTCTACCAATTCTCCCAAATCCGTTAATTCCAATTTTTAGTGTTGACATTTTTTATTGTTTAAGATTAAAACTATATAGTCATGATATCTCCTTTAATGGCTTCATTCACCGGAGTTAATGTAATTTCATTATTAATAATGCCCGCCATCAAATTGGTTTGCCCTTCAAGTAATGCCTCTACAGACCTTACCCCCATTCTACTTGCCAATACCCTATCAAAACAAGATGGCGCTCCTCCTCTTTGCATATGACCCAGCACGCACACCCTGACATCATAAATAGGCAGGTTGGTCTCTACGTAGTCTTTAAGTTCGTAAACATTTTTTCCGGTAGTTCTATCTCCTTCTGCAACTACAACAATACTTGAAGATTTGCCCCGTGCCTTGCTACGCTTTAGAGAGTCTAAAAGTCGTTCCAAACCCAAATCTTCTTCAGGGATAAGGATTTCCTCAGCACCGGCCCCAACACCACAATTAAGAGCAATATGACCCACATCTCTACCCATAACCTCCACAAAGAAAAGTCTGTGATGCGAACTTGCCGTATCCCTTATTTTATCGATTGCTTCTACTACAGTATTCAGCGCCGTATCAAAACCAAGAGTATAATTGGTGCCAAAAATGTCATTATCTATAGTACCGGGAATACCAATAAAAGGCATTTTGTATTCCTCATAAAAAGCTAAAGCACCGGTAAAACTTCCATCACCGCCAATAACCACAAATGCATCAATATTGTTGGAAACTAATTGGTCATAAGCTTTTTTACGCCCTTCTTCCGTCCTAAATTCATCACATCTGGCAGACTTAAGTACAGTTCCTCCTTTGTTAATTATATTATTTACACTTCGGGCATTCAAGGGAATAAAATCCCCTTCGATCATTCCTTCGTATCCCCTGTAAATTCCAATGCAATCTTTCTTTAGAAATGCACATGTTCGTACTACCGCTCGTATAGCTGCGTTCATCCCGGGAGAATCACCTCCTGATGTAAAGACCGCAATTTTATTTATTTCTGAACTCATCTAAAAATTTAGAATGGCAAAATTACTAAACTTATCGCAAAAAAAGAATTCGACAAACCCTTAATTTAACATTTCATGGTCCATATCATACTATAATTCAATTTTTAGCCTTAAGTAGTACAAAACAATATAATTCCTTGTAAATTATAACCCTGTAGAACCCCATCAGACCCACAATTTTTACAACAAAAAGCTTTGTTCGAGAAGAATATAACAAATCGCCCTGAAATAGTTACGTTATCTCTTACATCGGAAAATGTGAAAACCGCGATTTTAACCAGTGTTCGTTCCTAGTCGTTAGTCATAATAAACAATGGCAGCATTTCAAAGTTTTTGTAATAGGGATGCAGTTTCGGACGGTTATAGAACTTATCCACATTGACAAATTTCTTGGATTCCGTAACAACTTCTATTGGTACATGGTCATATCGTCCATTTTTTAAAACTACCATGCGGCCGTCTATTCCTTTCAGTATTAAATCGAGTGCCAAATTACCATAGGCTGTTGGCACAACAGAATCAATAAAATCGGGGTCACCGCAGCGAACCATGTATCCGAGTTTCTGATTGATTACATTAACAGCGTTACCCTTATTATATTTAGGAGATACCTTTTTTAAAGCCAGGGATACCTCATCCCCAATACCTCCAAGTTTTGCATGGCCAAAGGCGTCTTTTTCCATTCCCTCGAATTTCATTTCACCGCCTTCAAATGTTGCCCCTTCTGAAATAAGAACAATGGAATAATTACTGGGATTTTTATTTCTGTCCTCAGTAAGTAATTCAGCAAGCAAATCTATATTGAATGGAACTTCGGGTATCAAACATCTATTAGCCGCACCTGCCAGGGTGGGCAACATGGCTGTAAATCCGGCGTAACGTCCAAATACTTCCAATACCAGGAACCTTTCATGAGATCCGGCTGCGGTACGGAGACTGTTTGTAAGACTTATGGTTCTGGTGACACAGGTACTGAATCCAATGCAATAATCCGTTCCGGGAACGTCATTATCCATCGTTTTTGGAATGGCCATAACTTTAACCCCTTGTTTAAAAAGATGTACGGCATAACTAAGTGTATCGTCACCTCCTATGGCAATTAAATAATCTACTCCCAGCCAATCGAGGTTTTTGATTACCTCCGGGGTAAGATCATTGATATCTTTATTATAAGTGTCTCGCAGGTGTTCAGGAACCGCGAGATTTGAAACATGACTTGCCCTGGTCCTTGAAGTGTGCAAGAAAGTTCCACCTGTTCTTGCTGCTTTGTTCACAACAACCTGCGACAACTCCATAAAGTTATTGCTATTGTCGTGCTTACTGTTTCTTACAATGTCTATTAACCCTCTCCAGCCTCTTCTAAATCCAATTACCCTGTATCCTTCACGTATAGCTCTGAATGTAACCGCCCTAATTGCCGGATTAAGTCCTGGCACATCTCCCCCGCCTGTTAAGATACCTATAGTCCCTTTGGTTTTTTTAATTTTTGCCATAATATATTTTTATTTAATTATCAATTTAAAATCACAACTGAAAAAGGATTGTTAAAGTAGTAAATTATGATGATAATCACATTAACATTTCCCAAAAAAAACCTCTGAAATGGAGGCTAAAAATGGCTTTATCACCGTATCTTTATAGGTAGTTTGAAAACAGTACAATTATGTCATTAAACATTGAGAAAATTTTAGGCAAAGAAGCGAGTTACCTGTTAGATCACAAGTGTAACACGGTAAAAAAAGAACATTTACATCTACCCGGTCCGGATTTTGTGGATCGTGTTATGACCTCATCAGACAGGAACCCTGTCGTATTGCGAAATATGCAGACCCTTTTTAATAATGGACGCATGGGTGGTACAGGATACGTGTCTATTCTGCCCGTAGACCAAGGGATTGAACACACAGCCGGTGCATCGTTTGCACCTAACCCTATTTATTTTGATCCTGAAAAGATTGTGGAACTTGCTATAGAAGGAGGTTGTAACGCCGTAGCATCTACACTCGGGGTCCTTGGATCAGTTGCAAGAAAGTATGCACATAAGATTCCATTTCTTCTAAAATTAAACCATAACGAATTACTTACTTACCCTAATAAGTTTGATCAGATAATGTTTGCCAGCGTTAATCAGGCCTTTGAAATGGGTTGTGTGGCTGTAGGCGCGACAATATATTATGGCTCAGAAGAGAGCACGCGGCAAATTCAGGAAGTTACAGAAGCCTTCGAATATGCGCATGAATTGGGCATGGCAACTGTTCTATGGGCATACCTGCGTAATCCGGGATTTAAAAAAGATGGTAAAGACTATCATGTATCTGCCGATGTAACCGGGCAAGCTAATCATTTAGCTTCTACTATTCAGGCAGATATTGTAAAACAGAAGCAGGCAGAAAATAACGGTGGCTTTAAAGCAATTAATTTTGCCAAAACACATGACAAAGTGTATTCAGAATTATCTTCCGATCATCCAATTGACCTTACGCGCTATCAGGTAGTGAATTGCCTAATGGGCAGGGCCGGATTAATAAACTCCGGGGGATCTTCCGGTGAAAATGATTTGGCTCAGGCCGTCAAAACTGCTGTAATTAATAAACGTGCAGGCGGGATGGGACTAATTTCCGGTAGGAAAGCTTTCCAAAAACCGATGAGTGAGGGTGTTGAACTTCTAAACGCCATTCAAGATGTTTATTTGGATAAAAAAATTACAATTGCTTGATTTTAAATAATTTATATTTTTCTATTTAAATTAAATTTTTAATTTAGTCCTATTGAAAAACGCCCGGGTTTTCCCCGGGCGTTTTAGTATTTACATGATTGAGGAATACGTTTTAAACTGCTCTCTTCATAATTTAGGTACGTTTGTTTTAGGATAGAATTTGATCAAACTATCCCTGCCCATAGTTTCCTGGGGAGCAACAACCGCCTGCGGTACTTCCGGCTCCATTTCCTTCTTACTAAAGATCTTTTGCATCAGTTCCTTAAAACTGTTGAAATCTACTTCATAAGAAATACCTACTCCTTGAGTATAACCTTGCTGTTGTGCTAAGAATTGTTGAATTTCATTCTCGCGATTAAATATTTTCGCCCTTAGTGTCCCTTCTTCATTTAACAACACCTGAACCTCTACATCACCGGCTACTACTGTTTCACTTACCCCACCTACAGGAACACCAAACCTGCCATTGAACAGAACTTTATCGCTAATTTGTGTTGATACTGTTACCCCCAATCTGTTTTCTGTCTCAATATTATTGGGATCAAGATATCCCTGTTCGTATGAAACTCCAAAATCAAACTTATCGTTACTTTCGCTAAGAACCTGATTTAAAAGGCCTGAAGCTGTTTGGATTAAGTTACCCGTTACTGCTTGTTGGTTTATTCCCGAGCCTTCACTCACAAACGTGCCCTGTGCCAGAAGAAAGAAGGCATTTCGCTCTTCAATAGTAGGATCCTGCAAGCGGTATTCCAGTTCTGATTTAACCGTTGAACTTGTCCCCGGAAATTCAATGTTTAAATCAATTGTGGGTCGCTCTAACTGGTCTGTAAGTCTTATTACAACATCTGTTGGAATTCTCCGGCTATAGCCGGCATTATCCAGTAAAGGAGCCGGATTAGCATTCAGAGAATAAACGGCTTCCATATCCAGAATCGCTTCAAGCGGGGCCCCGTCCCATACTATACTCCCACCGGGTTTAACCTTGAATGTTCGATCAATTATACCGCCAAATTTATAATTGTACTCCCCTGTGACAACCACAAAATCCCCAAACATATTGAATTTACCATTGGTGTTAATCTCTATAAATACCAAACCTGCCCCCGTGCCTTTCAAAGCACTGCCGGTTTGCTGATCAACTACAATTTCCACCTCTGCGTCCGGGGTTACGTCCAAATCGAATTTTAATTCCAATCCATCATATTCCTTTAACTGGCGCTGCAAGTCAATACTTTGAATTTTATTTTTGTCTATAAAGGTGATAAAAGAATAATCTCCTACAGAGGTAAGATCTCTAACAGGTATTTTCAAGGATGTCCCTCTGGCCGTGGAGCCTTCAAAGTCAATATTCAATGCTGTGGAAGGACCAAATATTCTTCCAATTCCGGTTACAAAACCGGTTCCATAATAAAGTATTTCCTCTTCAAATTCCTTGTTTAGTATTAAAAACCGATCCTGATCAGTTGCAATATCTAAATCAAAGTTCCATTTCTTAAAAAATTGATGCTGAATAGTACCATCCAAATTAGAATTTGTATTGTAGACGACGTCAGTTAATCCTATATTCTGAAAATCGAAAGTCTGTTCATATAAACGCACGGTCGAATTTGCCCCAAAATCATAATCAACATTTAGATAGGGAACAGATATACCTGCATTATTCATAGTTAAAAGACCGTCTATATCGGGATTCCTGATATCCCCCTTTATCTGGGCATTGCCATTAAGCTTTCCCCTAATATTGGATACGATATTCTTACCCAGTGGACTAAACGGTTGCATATTGAAATTACTGAAGGTAGCTACCAGATCTGCCTGGGGTATTTCCTGATCCCAGGTAAACTTGCCAAATACCCCAAATTTTTCCAATCCGTTTTCCTTTATTTGCGAGTTTACAGAAAATTCAGAAAGGTCGCGATTACCCACAATACCAATATTAAGGTCTCCCAGGTCTATACCATTTATTCCAAATTCAGCTATATCCAAATTACAGACGGGGAGGTATACATTGTCTTTCTGGAGAACATTCAGCGTACCATTAATCTCGCCTTTGAGCTTCAAGCTATCAATTGCGGGGGCAATTTTATTTAGTGAGACAAGTTTAAATTGAAGTTCCAGGTCTTTATAGGTAGAATCTGCCAGTTGGCCCCTTAGCCGTATTTGCTCCCTGTTATCGTTATTCATCACCACCTCTTGAATGATAATGCTATCCAGGGTGCTATTTACAATTACCTTGTTTTTTGAATTGCTTTCGCGGTTAAGAACCCATGTATTTCCTTTAAAACTGACGTCGGACTTCTTTAATCCAATAACAGATTTGTTATCCTGATTAAAGGTGTGATAAAAATTTAAGTTGTAGCTGTCATCATATTCACTGCCACCCTTAAATTCTGTCCTGAAAAACAGGGTGTCATTCAGGGTGGTATTTATCAGGCTAAAATCCTTAACATCATAATACCGGGTTGAAACATCTTTAACAGATAAATAGGTGTTAAAAAGTGGGTTCTTATTGTCAATTTTAACATCAATACTATCCAATTCATTGCCATAGGCAGATAGATAAGGAGATTTAAAATTCAGCTTAAAATCTCCCTCATCGGCTACTATATCTCCCCTAATAAATGTATTAGGCCCAAAAGCCACCTCAGGAAAGAAAACCTCCACTATTTTATTGTAAATTTTAAAATTAAATGTTAGTTCTTGTCCTTCTGAAATCTCAAATGGTTTGTAGTTGGTATAAATACTGCCAATAGAATTTCGGACTAATTTCCCTAACTCTCTGACCTTAAATTTACCCTTCATATAACCGGTAATAATATCAGGGGAATTAATTTCTATTGTTCTTGTGGAGTCTTCTGTAAAGTTGGATACTATTTTAAAATCTTCAAAGTAGTAGGTACTATTTTTATTCTGATAACTCGTTTTAGTAAATTTTATATCTCCTTCAATACTTTGAAAGGAACTACCTGTGATATCCATAGTTACATCCCCCTTAAATACAGAGACACTATCATTAATGAAATTTAAGGTTTTTAAATCCGCGTATTCCACCGCTGCTTTAAAATTAAAACTACTTTTATCCGCACTGAAATCTGCAAGTCCTTCAAATCGAAATTTTATATTCTCATCATTACTAATCAGGGAACCATCGAACAACTGGTCTTTGAGAATCCCTGAAACGTTGAGGTCTTTATAATCATAATTATTAAAATTAATGGAATACACCCGACCTAAAACTTCCGTATTCAGATTCTTGCTCACAAAGCCTTTCCCTTCAACATTTACATCAACCGTTGTTTTACCTAAATTTTTATTCTCTACAAAACGTCCTAAATCAAAATCAATTAAGGATACAAAGCCTTTATAAGTAGCATTGTCAATATTTTTAATATCCGTCAAAGCAAGATCTACATAACTGCTGCCAATAGCAGTATTTAAATTGGCCTGTGTAGCAATTGACGTTTCAGTAATAAAGGCATCACCCCGAACCGTAAACTGTCCCAATCTCCGGAACGTAGAGGGAAGAGATTTTCCTAAAATTTTCGGTAATAAAGACCTTAATTCGTAATAGCTCGTAGTAATATTTTTTATATCTGCATTTAGTTCAAACGGGGTCTCTTTTGTGAATATATTTTTGAAATTAAAATCCCCTCTAATCCCAGTATTATCTGATTGCAAAAACAATTGTTCCACATTCAAATCATTTAAAACTCCACTGACATTTGCTGAAAAATTTACCAATTTTTCCGAACCAAACTGATCATACAATTGATTTATCTCATCCAGGGCTACGGTCGATTCGACAAAATTGCCGTTCAAATTTACTTTATCAATGAATTCTACCAGGTCCTCCCTTTTGTAATTGAATTCCAAATTACCAACAATGTTAGATTTGGGGGTTTGAATTTGTAAAGAATCAAATCGCATTTGCTGCTTTGTATATTTGAATCTTGTGGCAAGCTTTTTAAGGTCAATGCCCAGCTTGCTTTTTAGTGATAATTCATTGATAATCGCAGTCACCTCGGGTCCTAGAATTTGAAAATCATCAGCTTCAATATTAAGGTTCGTGAAATTTAAAACTTCAACCTTATCCTTATTCATATCTGTTAACCTGAAAGTACTATTCCTGATTTCTACATCGGCAGAAGACAAAAAAAATGGCGGCTTATCCGGGTCACGTGGTTTTTTATCATCCAATTTGTCTACAAAAACACCCAGATTATTATCATTTTCGCCTTTATAGGTTTTTAAATTAAAAAGCAATCCATCTATGTCTATATCTCCAAACTGTAGTGTGCCTTTAACAATATTTCTCACACTTAAAATAGACGTTGATAACTCCTTGATATATATCAGCGTATCTTGTTTATAGTCTTCAACATAAACGTCCTTTAAGGCAGTATCCCAGGAAATCAGAGAAATCCTTATCCTGTCGACATTAATATTAGTTCCAAATTCACTGTTTATAGTATCCGTTGCATAACGCCCCAGTTTAGTCTGAACCGCGGGCAGAGAAAGAATAATAGTTCCTATAACGCATATCAGCAAGACGACTAAAAGCGTTCTAACGAGTATTTTTCTCAGTTTTTTGATAGGGCGAATATGTTTTACCTTTGTGCCACCAATTTTTGTTCCAAACCATGACGGATAAACAAAATATTTATATCCTTGCTATTGAATCCTCCTGTGATGATACTTCGGCAGCTGTCATGCATAATGACAAGAGGCTTAGTAACGTGGTAGCTACACAAAAAATTCACGAGGCTTATGGTGGTGTTGTTCCGGAACTTGCATCAAGAGCACACCAGCAAAATATAATTCCGGTTGTTCACCAAGCCTTAGCTAACGCAAATATCGACAAAAAACTAGTATCTGCCATAGCATTTACACGCGGACCTGGCCTATTAGGTTCTTTGCTAGTTGGGACTTCATTTGCCAAATCTCTGGCTTTAGGCCTGGATGTGCCGCTAATTGAGGTAAATCACATGCAGGCTCACATTTTAGCTCATTTTATAAATGAGGATGACAAAAGAACACCCCCTTTCCCATTTTTAGCATTAACCATAAGCGGAGGACACACTCAGATCGTTTTGGTTAAGGATTATTTCGATATGGAAATCCTTGGAGAAACCCTTGATGATGCGGTTGGGGAAGCCTTTGATAAAAGCGCAAAAATGCTGGGCCTGCCTTATCCCGGAGGTCCTTTAATTGATAAATATGCCGCCAGCGGTAACGCAGATGCTTTTCCTTTTCCAAAACCTAAGGTGAAGGATTTGAATTTTAGTTTCAGCGGGTTAAAAACCAGCATCCTATATTTTATACAACGAGAAACCAAAAAAAACCCAAGTTTTGTTGAACAAAATTTGAATGACATTTGTGCTTCTATTCAGTTCACTATTGTAAGTATTTTAATGGACAAGCTAAAAAAAGCGGCCAAACAAACCGGGATAAAGCACATTGCCATAGGTGGTGGAGTTTCTGCCAATTCGGGAATCCGAAAAGCATTAAATGATGCAGAAACGACCTTCGGATGGACCACATATATCCCCAGGTTTGAATACTGTACCGATAATGCTGCAATGATTGGCATTGTAGGCTATTTAAAGTATCTTAATGGCAATTTTAGTGATCAACGTATTGCTGCCAAGGCAAGGTATGTAATTTAATGGCACGCTATTTACCAGATCCCTTTATGAACACGCAAAACCGAAACCCTAATATTCAATACATATAAAAACACAGCAAAAATCATAAGTTTTAATATGCAACTTTTCTATAACCCTTTACTCGACAATAACAGCAATCAATTTTCCTTCAACAAGGAAGAAAGCAAACATATCATTAAAGTCTTGCGAAAAAAAGTAGGCGACGATCTTCAAATCACAAATGGAAAAGGTCTGTTATTCACTGCTGAAATAGTTGTTGCAGATATAGCCATGTGCAGAGCAAGAATTATTTCTAAACAAAAAAAACACCCAAAGATGCACAGGCTCCACATTGCTGTTGCGCCTACCAAAAATACAGACCGATTTGAGTGGTTTCTTGAAAAGGCCACGGAAATTGGCGTTCATGAAATTACACCTATTCTCTGCGACCATTCTGAACGCAGAATATTAAAAATGAACAGGCTTCAAAAAGTGGTACAGTCCGCTATGAAACAATCACTTCGCACCTATTTGCCCAAATTAAATGAGCCAATCCCATTTTTGGAATTTGTATCCAGGGAGCATAAAGAACTTCTCTTTATTGCACATTGCCGGGATGAAGAAAAACTGGATTTAAAACGCTGTATTGCCGCCGATAAAGATGTGACTATTTTAATTGGTCCGGAAGGAGACTTTTCCCAAAAGGAAATAAAAGAAGCTTATCAGCATGGTTTTTTGTCAATATCCTTAGGTGAAGCTCGTCTAAGAACCGAAACGGCGGCCATTGTATCCTGTACAGCCGTTGCATTAATAAATAGTGGTTCATAACCCCCCGAAAAACAGGTTTAAAATTAACTATTCTGTTCTTTTTATTGGCTATTGCCTGATCGCATATATTATTGCCGTCAATAAGTATTTTGTAAAGTATCTTATTAATGGTCATTTAAGTATCTTTAGGCCTGTAAGATGCGACACAATTCTATGAAAATACTGCTGATAATTTTTACTCTTTTGTGGACACTCCATAGTGATTCACAGGAAATCGCGATTTTGAAGTACAATGGCGGAGGTGACTGGTATGCGAATCCAACTGCTTTGCCTAACCTCATCAGGTTTTGTAATGAAAATATAGATACTGAAATTGAACTTACTCCAAAAACGGTGGAAGCCGGAAGTAAACTAATTTTTCAGTACCCATATCTACATATGACAGGGCATGGAAATGTTTTTTTTACAGAAGAAGATGCAGAAAATCTTAGGATGTATCTTCTATCAGGCGGTTTTCTCCATATTGATGACAATTATGGGATGGAGCCCTATTTGCGAAAGGAACTCAGAAAAGTTTTCCCCGAGAAGCAGCTCGAAGAGATAGGGAATGATCACGTTATTTTTTCGCAACAATTTGAATTTCCACAAGGGTTGCCTAAAATTCATGAACACGATGGCAAAAGGCCTCAGGCTTTAGGTATTTTTCATGAAAACAGGTTGGTTTTACTCTTTACCTATGAGGCCGACCTCGGCGATGGTTGGGAAGACCCGGAAGTCCATAATGATCCGGAACCTATACGGCTTAAAGCACTAAAAATGGGTGCAAATATTATTCACTACGCATTTAAAAATTAAGTTATGAATTCAAGGATGATCTCTGATGGAATACTAAGGGCTGTAGGAATTATTACGGCAATTGTGCTAGTTGGCTATTTTCTTTATAAAATCAATACATTACTGATTTACATTACAATAGCCCTTGTTATTTCACTCTTAGGAAGACCTATTGTTATATTCCTTAGAACGAGGTTAAAAATGAATAATACGCTTGCAGTAATAGTAACAATGGTATCTCTTTTAGGCGTGCTAATTGGAATTATTTTATTGTTCATCCCCTTGTTAATAAACCAGGGGCAAAATCTTTCTCTGCTGAATATTGAAGCCCTGCAACAGAATCTCGAAAACCTTTACAATGAGGTTACCACGTATTTTGGAATTACCACAGTTGATCTTAAATTGCAACTTCAAGAATCCAAACTATTTTCCAAGATTAATTTTGGGGTTATTCCAGAATTATTAAACACGGTCGTCAGTCTTTTAGGGAGTATCAGTATTGGACTATTTTCAGTATTATTTATAGCTTTCTTCTACTTAAAGGACAGCAAACTATTACAGGATAGTTTAATGGCACTTGTTCCTGATGAAAAAGAACCCAAACTTAAAAAATCGATATTTACTATAAAACATCTCTTGTCGCGCTACTTTGGTGGCCTGGTTCTGCAAATTAGCATCCTTTTCGGCATCTACACCGCAGTTCTGTTAATTTTTGGAATTGAAAACCCCGTGGTCATAGCTTTCCTTTGCGCTCTTTTAAACCTCATCCCATACATCGGACCAGTTATTAGTGCATTTTTAATGGCTATGCTCACAATGACCAGTAACTTAGGCGCAGATTTCAGCACTGTAGTTCTGCCCAAAACTATTTATGTGATGATAGGTTTTGCAATAGGGCAGCTTGTAGATAATTTTTTCTCTCAACCATTTATTTTTTCCAATAGTGTTAAATCACACCCGCTTGAAATATTCCTTGTCATTATTATTGGCGGACTTCTGTTTGGAATCGCGGGAATGGTCATTGCAGTGCCGGGATACACGGTAATAAAAGTGATATTAAAGGAGTTTTTCGCCGATAATAAGATTGTAAAGTCTTTGACTAAAAATTTATAGTTTTACTTTGAATAAAAACATTTTAAATACTGGTGTACAGACTTTTATAAAAAATAATTTAAATACTGACATCATGTCAGTTGTGCTTGGGAAGACTGAATTTGACCATATTTCTTCAAAAGAGCTTGCTCAGCAGTTAGAAAGTAAAAAAAAGTGTGCTTTTAAACTCCCTACCTGGTTTCATTCCGAAAATATATTCTATCCTCCAAAGTTAAATATTGAACAATCCTCTTCAGAAAAAACAGCCTCGTATAAAGCATCTTTAGTAAATGGTGAATCGCTCCTTGATCTCACCGGAGGTTTTGGTGTGGATAGTTATTTCTTTGGTAAGAAAATAGCAGATGTTACCATGTGTGAAATTAATCCGGAATTATCCGAAATTGCCGCGCATAATCTGAAAGTTCTGCAAGCACATAATATCAAAGTTTTAAATGCCGATGGACTTTACTATCTCAACAGTTCTGATAAAATATTCGATTGGATTTATATAGATCCTTCGAGAAGGGATAAAACCAGTGGAAAAGTATTCAAATTATCAGATTGTTTGCCCGATGTTACAAAGCACCTGGATCTGCTTCTGAAAAAATCAAATTCCATCCTCCTTAAAACCTCACCCTTATTGGATATTAGCAGTGGACTCAAAGACTTAAAGAGTGTTGAGGAGATACATATAATTGCAGTGAATAATGAAGTAAAAGAATTGCTGTGGATTATTAGAAGCGGCAATCAGCAAGAACCTATCCTAAAAACCATTAATATTAAAAACAGCAGTCATGAACTCTTTAGTTTTAAACGTTCTGAAGAAGCTAAGGTACGCTCAAGCTTCGCAGAACCCTTAAACTACTTATATGAGCCCAATGCGGCCATTTTAAAAGCCGGTGCTTTTAAAACTATAGGCGATCAATCAGATTTAAAGAAGTTACATGAACATACCCATTTGTATACCTCCATAAGCAAGGTAAGCTTCCCGGGAAGAGTTTTTAAAATTTTCTCTACACATCCCTACAATAAAAAAACCATGGCGGATCTTAATATTAAAAAGGCAAATATTACGATTCGAAATTTTCCCTTAAAGGTCGCTGATATTAGAAAGAAACACAAAATAAAGGAAGGCGGAGAACTCTATTTATTCTTTGTTAAAGATCTTCTCAATAACCTCCTTTTGCTTCAATGTTATAAAGCATAACAAAGAATTTTTTAGGTATATTTAGATGATGTAACTGTCTATTTATAACCATTAATCAATAATTCATGCAATCCGGAACATTCAATATTAACAGGAGAAACTTCCTCAAAGGAGCTACTGCGGCGGCCATCCTATCATCTTTTGGAACATATGGGTTTGAACTTATGTACAGGGATAAGCCATGGCGTGTTGGACTTATTGGTGCCGGGTGGTATGGAACCAGCGATCTCTTTAAACTTATTCAGGTTACTAATGTTGAAGTCATCTCCATCTGTGATGTTGACAGTAATTTTACAGCCGATGTGGCTAATCTGGTATCACAGCGACAAAAATCCGGCAAAAAGCCCAAAACATATTCCGATTACCGGGAAATGCTCGCAAAAGAAGGGTTGGAAATCGTATTAATTGGTTCCCCGGACCATTGGCATGCACTTCAATGCATTGATGCCCTGAAGGCAGGCGCCCATGTTTATGTTCAAAAGCCGATAAGTGTAGACGTAATTGAGGGAGAGGCCATGGTAGCCGCTGCCCGTAAATATAACAGGGTGGTCCAGGTAGGAACTCAGCGAAAGAGCACACCTCATCTTATTCATGCAAAACAAAATATAGTGGATACAGGGATGCTTGGGAAAATATCACATGTTGAAATGTGCTGTTATTTCCATATGCGTGCCAATGGAAATCCGCCTCTACAGGCAGTCCCGGATTTTCTGGACTATGAAATGTGGACCGGGCCTGCACCTCTTAGACCATATGATGGATTGCCTCACAAAAGATGGTGGCGGACTTTCATGGAATACGGCAATGGCATCATGGGTGATATGTGCGTTCATATGCTGGATACCGTTAGATGGATGCTAAATCTGGACTGGCCTAACCGAATAAGTTCAACGGGTGGAATTTATGTTCAAAAGGACGGTAAATCAAATATTTCAGACACTCAATCCGCAATTTTTGAATACGACAACCTCAACTGTATTTGGCAGCATAGAAGCTGGGGGGCACCGGACGATCCTGAATACCCATGGTCATTTAAATTATTTGGCGAAAAGGGAACCCTTACAGGTAGTACTATGCAATATGATTTTGTACCCTATGGTGATGGCAAACCATTGCATATGGATGTTGTGTATGAAAAGGAGAAATACCCGGAAGATTTGACTGAAAAAGATATTGAACTAAATGCGGCACCGGCAACAAGGATACATATGCTCGATTTTCTGGCCGCTATTGATCAGGGGACCAAACCAATTTCAGATATACAGGAAGGGCACATTTCAACAGCAAGTTGTATCCTGGCCAATTTATCTATGGAAGTTCAAAGACCATTGATTTATGACCCTGAAAATCTGCTAATCGTAAATGATGAGGAAGCAACAAAACTTTTGCAACGATCTTATAGAAGCCCGTGGGAACACCCTCATCCAAATCAGTTTATCTGAAGATAACCAATTCTAAAATTGGAGTGTCCATTCATACAAATGTTGAGTCCACCTGCTGAGACCGGGGTTTTTTGTAGCTAGAGAAAAACCATGCCCGCCTTTCGGGTAAATATGAAGTTCTGCCGATACCTTTTTTTGGTTTAGAGCCTTATAGAACAAAAGACTGTTCTCAGGTGGTACCACACTGTCGTCAGACGCATGGAATAGTATTGTTGGCGGGGTATTCTCTGATACCTGAAGTTCATTTGAAAAGTACAGCATGCTTTCATCTTTCGGTTTATCTCCTAAAAGAGCGTTTTTAGAACCACTATGGGCTGATAAAGCAGTAAATGAAATAACCGGATAAACCAAAGCCATGAAATCAGGCCGGGCACTCAATAAATCTGCACCATCGACATATTTATAAACCTCATCATCAAAATGAGTTCCAAGGGTGGAAGCCAGGTGTCCGCCCGCAGAAAATCCAATAACCCCTATCTTTTCATTATGAATGTTCCAGGTTTTCGCCATATAACGCACAAGCCTTATGGCCCTTTGTGCATCCTGTAAAGGAACATATTGATTATTTTCCAGGGAACCTGAAACAGGTAACCTGTACTTAACCACTATTCCGGCAATTCCTTTTGAATTCAAAAATTTGGCAATATCACTCCCTTCCCAATCATATGCCAGTATTTGGTATCCGCCACCGGGAAAAATTAACATCGCCTTACCATTACTATTGGCTTCAGACGGCAAATACACCTCAATTTGTGGGAATTGCACATAACTTATTCTTTGGATAGCCCCCTCCTCCACTATTTCTTCTTCATCAGATTCAATGCGGTTCGGAACCGCATTTGAGGGCCAAAGCGGCAATATGGTATCCTGCGCAAAAAGATCATTCCCAAGAAGAAATGCGAGTATAATTAAAAATGTTATCCTAACTCCCAGCCTTGATTTTATTCGCTTCGCCATTTTTGAAATTTATCTAATTACAATCCCATTTAAAATCTGCAATGGGATCATTAGAAGCTTTATTGAGGTTATAGTGCCACCATTCTGTCCTAACCGACCAAAAGCCATATTTTTCCATAGTACTTTTTAAAACTTTTCGATTGTTCAGGATTTCTTTCGGTAAATTCATATTGTCATGATACGCCCTCTTACCAAAATAATCAAAGTCGGTTCCCATATCTAACTCCATTCCATCCAGGCTTATCAGGGTTATATCTACCGCACCTCCCCTATTGTGGATAGAACCCTTATCAGGATTTGCCACATACTGAGGATTCGGGACAATTTCCCACATCTTGTACTGCACTGAATTAGGCCTGTAGCAATCAAAAAACTTAATTTTATAACCTTGCTTCATAAAATCATTATTAGCCTTTATTAAGGCCCTGGCTGTCTTTACACGGGTATAACATTCGGCACAGTCATAAACTTTTGATTTTAAAAAATTGTTTGTGGTGGCGTATCTTATATCATATTCAAAATCTTTGCTATAGTCCGCCAAACGGACAAACGCAGTATCTGCCAGTCCAACTAAAGTCTTAACCGGATTTTCAATAGGCGCTACTTCTATTTCTTTGATCGTATCAACAGCCACCGAATCGGTGCTCGATTCCTTTATTTTTTCCTGCTCCGGTTTGCTCTTGCAAGCAATGGAGAGAAGGATTAAACCCAATATTATGATTCTTTTCAAAGGCAAACCTGATTAATTCTTTGTTAAAAAACGAAGTTAGAAAAATTTTAAAAACACCTATGTTTAGTACTGCACTTTTCTTTAATCCTTATTTATAATCCCAATCATATTAAAAACATGTTACAGCATTTTAATAGTAGTAATAGTGATAAAAATCAAATTGGTTTATGATACAATTTTGTCAGACATCCTTTTGATTTTTACAGAACTTTATAAGGAATACATTCCTATGTCAAAAAAATAAAATATTACGGACGATAGCCCGGGCAAGGGAATTGAAAATATCAGGAGTTTTATTGAGAGGGCCATTAAGGATAGAACAAATATAAAATGGTTTTTCAGAGTTAATAAAGAAGGCGTACCTTATGACAATGAAAATAAGGTCGGTCCCTGGAAATGTCCTTACCATAACAGCAGGGCATGCATTCAAATTATAAACCTATATGAAGATAATGCCGTTTGTTCATAGTCTTCTAAAAATGATCTCAACACCTATGAAAAATAATTTTGTTTTATTCTGCATTACATTAATTTCCATTGGGAACCTTTGGGGGCAATCAGAATGGTTACTGGGGTTCGAGAAACCTCTACAGAATCCTATCATGAGATCAGATTCTACCTATTTGTTTAATTGCCCCATGGAAAAAAGAATAGTTAACTGGCAAAAAGCCGATGTTTTCAATCCTGGGGCCATAGTAAGAAAGGACACCGTATTTATGCTCTTTAGGGCAGAAGATAATCCCGATGCGATTTTGGGAGAAAGAACTTCGCGTATAGGCCTCGCCTATAGTACTGATGGTCTTAACTTTACTAAAGAAGCTAAACCAGTTTTATACCCACAGGAAGACGGGTTTCAAAAATGGGATTATCCGGGAGGTGTTGAAGATCCAAGAGTGGTAGAAATGCCGGATGGGAGCTATATTATGCTTTATACCAGTTGGAATAACGATGTAGCCAGACTCTCAAGTGCCTCTTCACGAGATTTAAGAAATTGGACCAAGCACGGACCGGTTTTTGAAAAATTTCAAAAAGGAAAATTTCTTAATATCTGGAGTAAATCAGGATCCATGGTTACCGAACTAGTTAATGGCCGTTTGGTTGCAAAGAAAGTAAACGGTAAATTTTTGATGTATTGGGGAGAATTATTTGTCAATTTAGCACAATCCGAAGATGGAATAGATTGGGAACCCTATTTGGATGAAAATGGGGAATTATTGCACGTGTTTAAACCTACTTCCGGTGAATTTGACAGTCATTTGACAGAACCCGGACCACCGGCAATCTATACTGAAAAAGGAATACTGCTGCTTTATAATGGAAAAAACCTCAGCGGATCAGGAGCGAGCACCAAAGTTGCGGAGGGTACCTATTGTGGCGGTCAGGTTCTTTTCGACAAAAAAGATCCTTCAAAATTTAAAAGCAGACTTTCGGAACCGTTCATATGCCCCGATCTGCCTCATGAAATAAGCGGCCAATATAAAGCAGGGACCACTTTTATTGAGGGGTTGGTATTTTTTAAAAATAAATGGATCCTTTATTATGGTACAGCAGACTCAATGGTTGGAGTGGCCATAAAATCTGAATAAATGAGACCTTATTTAAAATTCCTGCTATGCTTTCTTCTCCTGGGGTGTGCAAATAATACAGATCCTATAAAAGAGGATTTTAAACCCAATATTATCCTCATTGTGACCGACGATCAGGGATGGGGGGATTTAAGTTTTAACGGGAATTCAAATTTACAAACCCCAAATCTGGATAATCTTGCTAAAAATGGTGTGTCCTTTGAAAATTTCTACGTCCAACCCGTTTGTTCACCAACAAGGGCTGAAATTCTTTGTGGGAGGCAATTCCGGCGGCTTGGAGTTTATGCCACTTCTGCCGGCGGCGAAAGGCTGAATCTGGGAGAAACCACCCTTGCCGAAGTATTTAAAAAGGCCGGTTATAAAACCGCGGCCTATGGTAAATGGCATAGTGGAATGCAAGCCCCGTACCATCCAAATTCAAGGGGGTTTGATGATTTTTATGGTTTTGCTTCGGGGCATTGGGGAAATTACTTTGATCCGTTGCTGGAGCATAACGGTAAACTGGTCAAAGGAAATGGATTTATTGTAGATGAGCTTACGGATAAAGGCCTGGATTTTATTAGCAAAAACCGGGAAAGGCCATTTTTACTCTATTTACCTTACAATACCCCACATAGCCCGATGCAGGTGCCGGATAAGTATTGGAATAAATTTCAGAACAGGCAATTATCCAAAAAACACACAGACACTACCCTGGAAGACATTAGCTTTACAAAGGCAGCCCTGGCGATGATTGAGAATATTGATAACAATGTAGGAAGGATCACAAACAAATTGAAAGAGCTGAATTTAGAAGAGAATACCATTCTGGTATATCTATCGGACAACGGTCCTAATGGTTGGCGATGGAATGCTGGGATGCGTGGTAAAAAAGGCTCTACCGATGAAGGTGGTGTTCGAAGCCCATTGTTTATCAGTTGGAAAAATACAATCCCCGGGTCAAAAAGTATTACTCAAATTGCCAGTGCTATAGACATACTGCCTACTTTGGCCGGGCTGGCAGATATTGAGATAAAAACGATTAACCCCCTGGATGGAACCAATCTGGAACCCCTCATATTTGAAGAAAATCCTATTTGGAAACCCCGTTATATCTATAATAATTGGAATCAAAAAACCAGTGTGAGGTCACAGGATTTTCGTTTGGATGATAAGAACCGCCTCTATCATATTCCTACTGATATTGGTCAAACACGCGATGTGTCCAAAGAATATCCCGATGACTATAATAGCTTGCTAAGAGCAAAAGAACTTTGGTTAAAAGAATTACCAATCCCAACAACAGAAATTAGACCATTTACCATAGGGCATCCATCTATGAATACTACCCAACTTCCTGCCCGCGATGGCATTTCTCATGGCGGCATTGAACGCAGTAACAAATACCCCAATTGTTCCTTTTTTACCAATTGGAAAAGTCCTGAAGATTACATTAGCTGGGATGTAGATGTATTGACAGAAGGTTCTTATGAGGTTATCCTTTACTATAGCTGTGCCAAAAAAAATGTTGGTGCAACTATACTAGTTGAATTGGATTCAAATAGCCTGAGTAAAAAAATAACAGAATTTCATGACCCTCCGATTACCGGCATGGAAAATGACAGGATTCCACGAATTGAATCCTATATAAAAGATTTTAAACCCCTGTCAATGGGGATTATAAAACTACAAAAAGGACGAGGAAAACTCAAGCTAAGGGCTTCGCAAATACCGGGTGAAGGGGCCATAGATTTTCGATTGTTATTATTTGAAAAACGTTCTTAGACCTTAATCCGTATTGTATATAAACTCCTCGCTGTCTGAATAACCGATCCGAACCGCCTTTGCCACAAATGAGATATTACTGCTCAATGGTTCTATAAAGATTTTCCAACTTGTAGCACCGGGCTCCTTCCATACAATGGTAGCATCTGATTTATTTGATATCAAATGAATATTTTTCCCTTTTTCAAGCATTTGAAGCGGTTCTAACCGGGGTGCTTCACCTTTTGGAAACCACATAGAGAGCAATTCTTTTTCAGGATATCTTCCGAGGTCGTTGGTTTCATCCATCCAATTGGTAAGGACCTTTCTCAAATGAATTAAGGTATCATTCAGCTGTACTTTTTCAGAAAGGTTTTCGAGTTCGTAGGGGTCACTTTCCAAATCATATAATTCTTCCGCTGGTTTGGGTGTTCTAAACCATAGCGAAGGAATAGAATCCAATTTTCCTGTAGCTTGCAAGGACATCATATTCTGCATCATGGGCATCTGCTCGCGATATTTAACGGGGAGCGCATTTGATATAGCAGTATTAAAATTTCTTATATACTTATATCTTTTGGTTCGAACCGAGCGCAATTTATCATACATTCCGTCAAACCGGTCTGATGAAGAAAAAACATATTTTCTTACCGTACTATCGCTGAAAACCCCGAACTGCGCTTTTCCCTGCATCACGGCTGGAGGTTCTATTCCTGCCCATGAGAGAAGGGTAGGCGCAAAATCAATAAAACTTATTAAACGGTTGTCATAATCACCTTTATCTGAATTCCCCTGCATTTTAATAACCAATGGAATTTTAGTTCCTGTATCATATAAAGCCCTTTTATGCCTGGGGAATGGCCCACCATGATCACCATAAAAAAAGATGATGCTATTTTCATAAAGTCCGTCTTCTTTTAATCGGTCAATTATTTCCCCCACTTGTTCATCCATGCGCTTTAAGTTGGAATAATTCACGGCTAAATCATGACGGATAACAGCATTATCGGGAAAATAAGGCGGAACAGTAACAGAATCCGGGGAAACAAACAGTTCTTTTTCTCCCTGCTTCCATATTCCGGATTCATGGCAAACATTGAAATTAAAAACGGAAAAAAAAGGAGTATCCTCCGGCCTGTTTCGCCAGTGGGCACCGGAATTACTTTCATCCCAACCGGAATCCGGCGCTCTAAAATTGTAATCTTCTTTTGCGTTATTGGTGCAATAATACCCTTCTTTTCTCAAGTATTCCGTAAACATTTTAACACCATCCGGAACAAGGGGTGAATAACTGGGTATTCCTATTTCCGGCTGGTTCTCTTTGGCATATGCGTTATATGTGCGCATATTATGCGTGCCTAAAGAAGTTGGGTACATGCCTGTTATTATTGCACTTCTTGCCGGAGCACATACGGGAACCGGTGAAAAAGCGTTGTTGAATACAACACCATCATGAGAAAGAGACTCAATATTCGGTAACGGGATTGTACTATCCCCGTACATCGGAAAAAATTCGGGCGACTGATCCTCGGCGACCAACCATATTATATTAGGCTTTTCTGCTTTCTTTACTTTAATATCATTATGACCACATCCTATTGCCAAAGTCAACAAAATGAGGCAACCACAGCTAAGAAATGACCTGTTAAATATCAAAGTTTCTCCAGAAATTTTAAACTTTGCGGAACCTGCTCTACCACCCTGGAACATTCATCTTCTATAAACATATATTTGACTACGCCCAGTTCTTTGGAACGCTTAACTACACCGGCAATATCTACCTGTCCTGTTCCCAGCACAACATTGGTTTCTACGTCCTCGTGGCCTGTATCGTTCCCTTTAACCCCATGCTCCATATCTTTAAGATGTAACAGAACAAATTTATCAGGATATCGGTTCAATAGCGCCAATGGATCTTCTCCACCATGATGCACCCAATACACATCCATTTCAAAGGCAAAATCTCTGGCATTCTTGGCCATATAGTCAAATAGAGTACCATCTTCATAGGGTCTGAATTCATATCCATGCGCATGGTATGCCAGTGTGATACCTTCTTCTTTCAACTTTTTTCCTGCATTGTTAAAAACTTCAGTAGCTTCCTTCGTTTTAGCAATATCGAAAGTATTTCCATCATGTGGGATCCAGGCACACATTACAAAGTTTGCATCAAAATCTTTGGCATTTTTAATGACCTTATCCACATCGTTTTTAAGATCTTCATAACCCGCTCCTACGCTAACCATATCAAGATTATTCTTCTTTAACAGGCCTTTATATTCCTCCAATGGAAGACCATAGCTGCCACCGCCTTCAATCTTGGTAATGCCCCATTCATTAATTAGTTTCAATGTCCCGGGGACATCGGTTTTAAACTGATTACGAAGGCTATACAATTGTATTCCTACTTCCTGAGCATTACTTTGAAAGATGCCGAAAACAAAGCATAAAAGTGCCGTGCCAAAAATTAAAAAGTTGTTTCTTTTCTTCATGATATTAATTTTAGTTATGTCAATAAATTTCCTTCATCATCCCATTCCGCGATAATTCCCCGCTTGCTCTGATCTACACATTTTGCCAGCCATTCCTCATCATATGCCAATCCGTGTTGCTCCAATACATCTTCCGGAACCCCATCCCAAACATTAGGCATGTTTCCTTTATATCCAAGGTCTTCAATTCCAATCCTGGAAGTGTAATAGCCCGTTAGGGTTAGATTTCTCATTAAAGAGAAAAACTGTATCTCTAAAGGTTGTTCAGCCAAAGGGATTTCCGCATCGTAATATGCAATTAAGTCAAGTATTTGTTTTTGCTGCTCCTCGGTAACCGACTTAAATTCACTTCCATATTCTGTATTGCTTTTATGATCCAGCCACATAAGGCCTCCGCGCAGATTAGTTTGCAGTTCAGGTACATCCTTGGCCATAAACTCAATGAAATCGGGCACACCAGCATCGGTTGCTCCCCCAAATTTATCATTTGGAGGCAGTATAAGGTTGCTTAGGACAGCAATGGTGCCCAATTCATGTTCATTAAAAAACTGCTCAGAATTGATCTTATCTATCAGTTCTTTTTCCTCTGGTGTTCTTCCAAAGAAATTTTCGTCTGATGTAATCGCAGCTATTTCCTCTGTACTTGCCGATTCTGGTTTACAACCATGAACAACGAGTCCTCCGGCAACAGTTCCCAGCAAGATTGATTTTATACTCTTCCTTCTATCCATTTTTCAGATATTTTGCTGTTTTAATTGTTCTACTATATAGTCAGACGCACGCCAGGACAGTGCCAGGATGGTCCAGGTACAATTTTTATCGCCCTGTGAAACAAAGGGACCGGCATCTGTAATAAATACATTGTTGACATCATGCAACTGTTGAAATTTATTTACAACCGATTTTTTTGGGTCATCGCCCATTCTGGTGGTTCCCACTTCATGAATAATTCTACCCGGGGCCAGCAATCCGTAATCCTGTTCCTTTGATGGCGTTTCACCCAGAACTTCTCCTCCCATATTATGGATAAGTTCTTCAAAAGTGGCTTGCATATGCCTGGCCTGATTCCTTTCAAAGTCCGACCATTTATAGTGGAAGCGAAGTACGGGAATACCGAATTGATCAACCGTCGTAGGATCTATTTCGCAATAGTTATCTTCTCTTGCAACGGCCTCTCCCCTTCCTCCAAAGCCCAGTACTGAGCCATAGTATTTTTTTACATCCTTACGAAGACTTTCGCCATAACCACCCGTAGGTAAGCCAAAGAATTTGTTGAATTCATTTGGATTAAAACCAAAGCCGTAATTGGGCATTCCCATGCCTCCCCAAACCTCGATATGATAGCCTCTGGGGAAATCCAAATTCTTATTATCCAACCACCAGGGGGTATAAACATGCATGCCACCAACACCATCCTCGTTGTATACTTTTCTATTCATCAGGCCTGGAATAAATCCTGCCCTGCTGCTTCCAGTAGAATCGTGAAGATACTTGCCTACTATATTGCTGCTGTTTCCAAGTCCGTTAGGGTGTTGTTTACTTTTTGAATTTAAGAGAATGCGTGCAGAACTGCAGGCAGAAGCAGCAAGCACCACAACTTTACCTTTTAGTTTATATTCTTTACGATCGTCTTTGCTTATATAAGATACTCCGGTAGCTTTTCCTTCTTCATTAGTTGTCACTTCCCGAACTACAGAATTTACATAAAGGTCCACTTGTCCGCCACTTTTCTGTGCCGGAAAAATCAAACATGAACCAGATGAAAAATCGGCATAAACCTGACATGATCTGGAACATTGGCCACAATAAAAGCATACCCCGCGATCATTGTTAATTTTTTTTGTAAGCATAGACATCCTTGAAGGAATAACCGGGATATTTGATTTTCGGGCTCCCTTTATATACATGAGCTCATGTAACCTCGGTTTTGGTGGAGGGAGAAAGAATCCATCCGGATCGTTAGGTAGTCCTTCATTGGTGCCAAAAACACCAATAAGCTTATCTACCTTATCATAATAGGGTTTTACGTCTTCATATCCAATTGGCCAATTTTCACCAAGTCCATCCTCATCTTTATGCTTAAAATCCTTAGGTCCGAAACGCAGTGAAATCCTGCCCCAATGATTGGTTCTGCCGCCCAGCATATGAGAGCGATACCAGTCAAACTTTGTACCGTCTTTACGTGTATAGGGTTCACCTTCTATTTCCCATCCCCCATAAGCCATGTCAAATTCACCAAAAACCCTGGTTGTGTTGGCTCCTCTTCTAGGCGATTCATAAGGCCATTTCAACTGGGTCTGTTGTTCAGGATCCTTAGGGTCAAAAAACGGTCCTGCTTCAACAACTGCTATTTTTAAACCTGCATCAGCCAATACTTTAGCGGACATGCCGCCTCCGGCACCTGAACCCACTATTATAGCATCATACAGTGTTGGTGATTCCTTTATTTGCATAGTAAATTTATAATTAATTATAGGCCTTTTAAATAAATTAAAGCATGCTTAAATTACATTATTTATTCCAAATATTATCAAGTCTGAACGGTTTGGTAGAAATGCAGAAGAAATTGACAATTTAATGTAAATATAAACTGGAATAGATAAAATAAGTGCTGTATAAACTCCAAAATGGACTATAACACTCGTCGTATCCCGGAGAAATCCTGTCGGTATTGGGTTGGGGTACTACCCTTGCTTTTTCTAAACACCCGATTAAAATTTGCAATACTGTTAAATCCGGACATAAATGCAATTTCTGAAATGCTCAAATCCCTTTCAATTAACCATTTGGAAGCATACCCTATACGTACATCGTTTACATATTCTACAAAAGTCTTGCCTGTTCGCCGTTTAATAAATCTATTAAAGGAAACACTACTCATGTTCATGATATCAGCAACTTCCTGAAGGGTCATCCTTGAGGCATAATTCTCCTGAACATAGTCATATAAGGTTTTGAGTTTATTGTTGTGCTCAAAGTTTTCCAGATGAATTGTAGTTGTAGAAAGCAATCTTTGATTTCTTGACGTTGCCAGGTCGTACAATATGGAAAAAAGTTCGATAAAATAATCTATGCCTCCAAGTTTTGACACCTTCAATAATCTGGGTTTCATCGCAATGGTTACCTGTTCAGAAAAAAGAATACCATGAGCAGATTTGTCAAACAAATCTTTTAAGGGTTTCATAATTCTCCTACTCAAAAAAGTTGAATTAAACAGGTTACTATGAAATTGAATGGTTATTTCATGTATATCTTTATTGGTACATTTATATTGATCCCAGCCATGAAAAAGATTAGAGCCAACGAGCACTAATTCCAGGTTTTCAATTTCTTCCATACTATCCCCTACAATTCTGCGAATCCCTTTACCATTAGATATGAAGTTCAGTTCTAATTCGGGATGGAAATGCACCGGATAGTCAAAAAAGTCCTTTACCCTGTCAAAAACCAGAAAACTGTCTTCATTGGAAAGTGGTGTGATCTCACGATGAATACTTTTAAGTATATCCATTATTATCAATTCTAGTTGTTGTTATACTTCAATCAAATGACAAAATAATACCAAAACAACATATACAAATATTTTAGATTTAAACAGAAATCACTAAAAATAGGGCGATTATTTTTATAATTTATCAAAAAATTGGACTTAAAAGTAATAATCCCTATTTTTTTGCTTGAATATTTTCTATTTAAGATATCCTAAAATATGCTTAAGGGATTAGATATTGTCATTATCCTATTATATCTTTTAGCTACTGTACTTATTGGTCTTATTCTAAGAAAAAGGGCTCAAAGAAGCAAAGATGATTATTTACTTGGTGGCAAATCCCTTCCCTGGTATATGCTGGGTTTGTCTAATGCTTCAGGGATGTTCGATATATCGGGCACCATGTGGCTGGTAACTCTGACATTTGTATACGGTTTAAAAAGTATCTGGATCCCATGGTTGTGGCCGGTTTTTAACCAAATATTTCTTATGGTCTATTTGAGTGCATGGTTAAGGCGCTCTAATGTCACTACAGGAGCGGAATGGATCTTATTCAGATTCGGTGAAGGCAGGGGTGGCAGGTTATCTCATACAGTAGTGGTCGCATTTGCCATCATTAGCTGCCTCGGTTTTTTGGCCTATGGATTTATCGGCCTGGGTAAATTTGTAGAAATTTTTATTCCCTGGGAAGCAGTAAGCACTTATATTCCCTTTGACGTTCCTTTGGAATATGTGCCCCATTTCTACGGTACAATATTCACGATGTTTGCGGTGTTTTATTCAGTACTCGGAGGCATGTCTGGTATTGTCTGGGCAGATTTGCTTCAATTTTCCATAATGACTATCTCTTCTATTGCCATAGCCTTTATAGCCTGGCAGGCAATGGGTACAACTACACTAAATGTGCCCGACAGTTGGATGGATCCTTTTTTTGGATGGACTCTCGATATAGACTGGACTGGCATTATTACTGAAGTCAATGAAAAAATTGCTTCGGATGGTTATACCTTATTCGGATTGTTTTTCATGTTGGTGGTATTTAAAGGTATCCTGGCTAGTATTGCCGGTCCTGCGCCAAACTATGATATGCAGAAAATTCTATCTACAAAATCCCCTAAAGAAGCCGCTAAAATGAGTGGATTTGTCTCTATCGTACTTATGCCCACCAGATATTTGATGATAGGAGGTTTTGCTGTTTTAGGAATCCTTTTTTACGACCAGCTCGATCTCCAGCGCGCCGGAATTATTGATTTCGAAAATATTTTACCTTCGGCTATACGCGAATTTGTGCCTGTTGGTTTAATGGGCCTCTTGTTAGCTGGGCTTTTAGCGGCCTTTATGTCAACATTTGCCGGAACACTGAACGCTGCACAGGCGTATATAGTTAATGATGTTTATTTAAGGATAAAGAAGGATGCCAAACCCAATCAAGTAAAATGGATGAACTATGGCAGTGGAATATTGGTAGTAATCATCAGCATTGTCCTTGGCTTTTATGTTGAAGACGTTAATTCAGTTCTACAATGGATAGTATCTGCCTTATGGGGCGGTTATGTAGTCTCTAATACCTTAAAATGGCACTGGTGGCGTTTTAATGGATATGGATTTTTTTGGGGAATGCTTTCCGGTCTGATTCCGGCTATAATTTTTCCTCTTGTATTTCTGGAAACGCTGGAGCTTTATCTCTTTCCGCTATTTTTAATAATTACGACCGTGGGTTGTATCATCGGCACCTATCTTGGGCCACCAACCAATGAAAAAACACTAATCAACTTTTATAAAAAGACAAGACCCTGGGGTTTTTGGAAACCTATCCGGGAAAAGGTAATCGCTGAGGATCCGGACTTTAAACAAAACAAGATGTTTAAAACGGACATGTTCAATATTTTAGTAGGTACCACAGCCCAGACACTCCTTATGATTATCCCAATTTATCTAATCCTGAGAGAATATACGTCCTTGTGGTTATCGCTAGGGATATTCGCCGTTTGCGGATTTTTACTTAAAAAATTCTGGTGGGACAGGTTAGATCAACAAATGTAAAACAAGGAATTCTGATAGTGTACATATAAAAAATCGGATAAGTAATTTTGAAGTACTTATGGAAAAGCATCTGCGTCTTATTCATAAACCAAATAGTGAATTACTACAGAAGAATGGAATACTATCCAGATATAAAAACCCGGAAGTTATTTTATGGCTCCCGAAGACGAAGAGATTATCGTAAGATACACCAACAGACCAGTTATCATCTAATGAATCTGTAAAGAATATTTTAAACCTGATTGAGCGGAATAGATTAATGTCTTAATGATAGTTTCCCCTTCTGCGCTGAATTATTTTGAATTAGCGCGGCGTTTCCCGCATCTGACTGGCAAATTATGGGAAACGATTGCAGATGTTTTGTGAACCCAAATAGAGGGATCGCAAGTAGCGTAGTGAACAATGCCTTTTGTATAAAACCAAAAGGTATTGTTTTTTCAAAAAGAAGGATTTAAACCATAAAAGGTGTTAAAAATTAACAGACTAGTTAATTTATGGATATGACAAATTCGCAATAATTCATTATTTGACTAATAAATGACAAAATAATGTAAGCTAACATTATATTATTCGTATAATTTTATTAATATTATCAAAAATTTATGGTTTATTTTAACATTTACCGAAAACGATTTCGCTAAAATGTTGAATAAAAGCATCAAAATCAATTAATTAAAGCTAACTAAACAACAAACGATTATGATTCTAAAAAGTGATTATCATTCGTTAAAACCTTCTTTTGGTGAAATTAAAAAGTTCACCACTAAGGTTTTTTCATTACTTATGGGTCTTGTTTGTACGATCGCAATTGCAGCTCCTACAACAAGTTTCGAAACAGTAACAACGATTGAAGCATTTCAATCCACTATCACGGGAACAATTACTGATGCCAGTGGGGTGCCACTTCCCGGTGCCAATGTGGTGATTAAAGGAACATCAACCGGTGCCGCAGCCGATTTTGATGGAAATTATTCCATCGAGGCCAGTCCCGGAGATGTCCTTGTATTTACCTATACGGGCTACAACGCATTGGAGTTGACCGTAGGCTCGGCTAGTGTTATAAACGCAACCCTTGAAGAAGGACTTGCTTTAGACGAGGTTGTAGTAACGGGGTATACAGTTGAGTCAAAAAGAGAAACAACTGCAGCTGTGTCTATTGTAAGTGCAGAAGAATTGGCAGCAATTCCTTCTGGTAACGTTGAACAGCAGTTGGCAGGTAGGGTTGCCGGTGTTACAGTTATCACCAATGGTCAGCCGGGAACTGCCAGCCAGGTTAGGGTTCGTGGTTTTGGAGGCTTTGACGGTAACCAACCCCTTTACATTGTTGATGGAGTGCCAATACAGGATATCGGATTTTTAAATCCGGATGACATTGCCACCACTACGGTACTTAAGGATGCTGCCGCCGCTTCTATTTATGGAGCCAGAGCAGCCAACGGGGTAATTGTTTATACTACAAAACAGGGTTCCAGGGGAGATCGTAAAACACGTATTTCCCTTAACATTCAGAGTGGGGTAACAGATCCTAATGTAGCCGGTTCTCCAAAAATGCTGAATCCACAGGATATGGCAGAATATACCCATATTGGTTTTAGGAACAATGCAGCTGCCAATGGTACTGCTCCTCAGTATACACATCCGCAATACGGACCTAACGCGACGCCAACCTTCCCTGATTATCTGCATGCAGATGGTCAGAACGGTGTTTCAGCCAGTGATATAAATTTAGCACAAATACAGGCAAACTATGAAGCAGATCCTGAAAATGTGTTCTTAATAAGACCAAACCTTGCCGGAACCAACTGGTATAGGGAAATTACAAGAGTTGCGCCAGCCTTAAGGGCAACCCTTGGTTTCGATGGTGGAAATGAGAATGGTCGTTTCTACATAGGTTTGAGTATGCAAAACCTGGATGGTATTCTTTTGGCTAACAGGCAACAAAGATTTACGGCCCGTTTTAATTCAGAATTTGATCTGGCACCCTGGTTAAGTATAGGTGAGAACCTTCAGTTTACATATAACTCAGTTGTTGGTCAAACAGGGGCCAATGGTGGTCTCGGTATTTCTGATGATGAATCTGAAGTATTATCCGCATACCGTATGCCAACTATAATTCCGGTATTTGATGATTTTGGAAGTTATGCCAGTACAAGAGCAGCCGGTTTCAACAACCCGCGTAATCCTGTAAGAAGGCTGGAACAAGACAGGGGTGATGATGTAGCATTTTCAGTAAGTGGATTTGGAAATCTTTATGCTTTAATTAAGCCTTTTGATGGATTGACTTTCAGAACAAGTATTGGAGGCCAATATTATAACTTCACTAACCGGGATTACAATTACAGGTATTTAGGTGATTCAGAACCACAGGCTAGCTTTAGCTTTAATGAAGGGTCTGAATATGGATTCTCATGGACTTTTACAAATACACTTACCTATGAAAAATTATTTGGAGATAAACACAAGGTAAAAGTGATCCTTGGACAGGAAGCAATTGAAGGAACAAATACGCCGAGAGCGGCGCCTAGAGGAAGAAGAATCCAGGGTTCCGGTATTAATCCTTTCTCTACCGATCTGGATTTTGTAACACTATCTGCCGTACAAAGTCCGGTAGTACAAAGTTTTATAAGAACGGGTGTTAATTTTAGCTCTTTGTTTGGTCAGGCTCAATACAACTATGACGAACGCTATTATGTTTCTGCGGTTGTTAGACGTGATGGTTCTTCTGTCTTTGGTGCAAATAACAGATACGGTACTTTCCCTGCATTCTCAGGTGCATGGAGAATTATTGGAGAAAACTTTATGGATAACCAAAACTTCTTCCAGGATTTAAAAGTTCGTGTAGGTTGGGGTCAGATGGGTAACTCAAACAACGTGGATCCGGCCAACCAGTATTCTTTGGCAGCATCTAACCTTGGGAACACTTTTTATCCTATTGGTGGACAAAATAGTGGAGCCGATGAAGGTTTTGCTACCAGCCGTATTGGAAATCCTGATGCAAAATGGGAAACCAGTACAACGACTAATATTGGTTTTGATGCTACCATAATCGATAACCATGTGGACATTGAATTTGACTGGTGGAAAAGGGATACGGAAGATTTATTATTCGTGGTACCATTGGCAGGTGTAACCGGTAATTTCGCTAGTGCACCATCCAGGAATGTTGGTTCTATGTTTAACCGTGGTGTTGATGTAAAAATAGGATGGAGAGGTAATTTCACTGAAGATTTTACTTTTGATTTTACAGTTATTAATACATTCCTTAAGAACGAGGTGGTAAGTTTTGCGCCTGGTATCGAATTTTTGGATGGCGGTACTTACAGAGGAATCTCACCAACGAGAAACCAGATAGGCAAGCCCTTATCTTCTTTCTTTGGTTATGATGTAGTGGGATACTTTGAAAGTGATGCAGATGTTGCCAGTTCTCCTGCTCAGGATGGAGCCGGAGTTGGTAGATTTAAATATAGAGATGTTGACGGAGATGGAGCAATTACTCCTGATGACAGAACCTATCTTGGTGATCCTATTTCAGATTATAGTGGTGGAGCAACCATAGATCTTAATTATAAAAATCTACGGTTTGAGATGTACTGGGTCTGGGTTACCGGAGTTGATATTTTTAATCAGTCCAAATGGTTCAGAGATTTCTTTGGTACGTTTGAAGGCTCTGCAAAAGGTATTGCAGCATTCAAATCATGGACACCGGAATTGGGCAATAGCGCTGAGGCTCCTATTTGGGAAAGTGCTTCTAACTTAAGTACAAGTGGGGCTTCAAATTCCTGGTATGTTGAAAAAGCTGATTATGGAAGACTTCAACGATTAGCGTTCACCTATTCCTTCAAGGATTTAGTTGACAAGTCCAATACGTTAAGCAAATTTGAATTAGGTATTTCAGCGAATAATATATGGACAATAACCGGATATAGCGGTTTAGACCCGGTTGTTGGTGGGGATGCTGATACCAGATTTGGTATTGATGTAGGTAACTATCCTGTAACACCATCTTATTTGATAAATATCAACCTAGGACTTTAAGATCTTGATTATGAATTATTTTGATAAATTTTTAATTATATTTGAAAAAAAAAGTTATGATGACAATTAAAAAGATTAAGCAATTTGGAATTTTCCTCATGTGCGCCCTTGTTCTGGGCATCTCATGTAGTGATGAATTTTTAGAAGTACCACCGGCGGGTTCTTTAGGTGATGCCCAGCTGGGAACAGCAGATGGTATTGAAGCCTTACTTATTGGAACCTATTCCGCCCTGAACGGCGTATTTGGAAACCGATTTGAAGGACCCAATCATTGGGTAACCGGCTCTATTATGGGCGGTGAAGCCAATAAAGGAACTGATGCCGGGGATTATTCTACTATTAATCCTATCCAGCGTTATGAAACAGATCCGACAAGTGGAGATTTAAATGAGCTTTGGCGAGGCAGATACGAAGGTATTGCAAGGGCTAATAGGGTGCTTGCAACGGTTACGGCCAACCCTGACGCACTAATTGCTGCAGATGCCGCCAGAGTTACAGGTGAAGCCAGGATGCTACGTGGTCATTTTTATTTTGACCTCAAGAAACATTTTGGAAATATCCCGGTTTTTGATGAAACTGTTCCTGCAGAGGAAGTTATTCTTGTTCCAAATAATGGAGATGCCTGGGCGCAAATCGAAGCTGATTTCCAGTATGCCTATGACAATTTACCGGAGGTAACGGATGCAGGACGTGTAAACAAATGGGCTGCTGCTGCATACATGGGCAAAGCAAAATTGTACCAGGGAAAATTTTCTGAGGCCATAACATGGTTTGATGATGTTATTGCAAATGGAGTTACTTCTAATGGTCTTGCCTATGCATTATTAGATGATTACGCTCAAATTTATAATGCCGAAAATGACAACCACGCAGAAGCTGTAATGGATGTTGAATCTGCGAATAATACAGGAAGTACTGCGAACGCGAATTATTTTGATGATTTAAACTATCCTTATAACACGGGTCCTGATGGCCCAGGTAACTGCTGTGGATTTTTCCAGCCTAGTATATCAATGGCCAATTCTTTTAGAACACAGGCAAATGGATTGCCATTGCTAGACGGGTCTTATAATGATCCTGCCAACGAAGTGGATAATAACTTTTTCCATGTCGTTGTTGATGGAAATGATGAAGCTACTTTTGTGCCAGATTCAGGGCCATTAGATCCTCGAATTGATCATTCCATAGGTAGAATAGGTATACCATACTTAGATTGGATAGATTTTCCGGGATCTGCATGGATACGAAGTTTTCCTTATGCCGGGCCTTACTCTCCAAAGAAATACATTTATTATAGATCACAGGAGAATTCGTTTACCGATGGGAGTTCCTGGACACGCGGTTATGCCACAATGAACTATACCATTATTCGATATGCCGATGTGCTTCTTATGGCAGCTGAAGCTGAAGTTGAAGCAGGATCGTTAACAAAGGCTTTAGATTATGTGAATCAGGTAAGAAGAAGAGCTGGACTTTCCGAACATTGGGTGAAGAAATCAGATGGTTCCGGCGACAATGCTGCCAACTATAATATCTCTGAATATACCGCAGGCGATTTCGCTTCTCAGGACGCAGCAAGAACAGCGGTTCGTTTTGAAAGAAAGCTTGAGCTTTCAGGAGAAGGCCACCGTTTCTTTGACCTGGTACGCTGGGGTGTTGCAGCTGAGGAATTAAATGAGTATTTAGCATACGAAGGTCAGTACCTTGTAACAAAATTTGGTGGAGCTAGCTTTACTGCTGGTAAAAGTGAATTATATCCTATTCCACAAGCGCAAATAGATATTCAAGGCTCTGATGTATTATCTCAAAATCCTGGATATTAATCCAAGTGACTGTATAATTTTTAAAAGGCCGCTGAAAAGCGGCCTTTTTATTTGTGCATGTTGCAGGGTTCTTGCATTTTTGTAAGATGATTCAAATTACCAATCCAATGAATTCAAAATCCGTTGTGGCAGGTTTTGCCATCCTTGCCCTTTTATTTACAAGCTGCGATAAACAGGAAAAAAAAACTAGCCTATTCAATAGTGTTCCACATACGGTTTCTGGTCTTAATTTCACCAATGCATTGACCGAAAATGACTCTATAAATATCCTGGATAATGAATTTGTTTACAATGGTTCCGGGGTGGCATTGGGAGACCTTAATGGCGATGGCCTGGAAGACATCTACCTTGCAGGGAACCAGGTAGATAATAAATTATTTATTAATAAAGGAGCTTTGAAATTTCAAGATGTATCCGAAGCTGCCGGAGTAATTAAACCAGATTCACTCCTATGGTCCTCCGGAGTTTCTATTGTGGATATTAATTTGGATGGGAAACAGGATATCTATGTATGTAATACGTTTTATAAAAATCCCGACAGAAGAAGGAATCTACTCTATATAAACCAGGGCAATTCAGCTGATGGCACTCCCCTGTTCAAGGAAATGGCCGAGGCCTATGGAATTGCAGACAGTACCTACTCCTCACATGCACAATTTTTTGATTTCGATAATGATGATGACCTGGATCTTTTTATAGGAGTGAACAGGATTGAGGGAATTAACCCTAGCCAATTTAGTCCCCTGGAAGACGATGGTACCTCTCTAAGCCGCGATCGTCTTTATATAAACGAATGGGATGAGAACTTAAGCCACCCGGTCTTCAGAGACATTTCTGATGAAGCGGGGATACGATTCCACGGATATAGTCATAGTACGCTAATTCACGACTTTGATAATGATGGCTGGATGGATATCTATGTGGCAAATGATTTTCTGAGTAATGACCTTATTTATATAAACAATCAGGATGGAACGTTTACCAATCGTGCCGGGGATATCTTCAAACATTTTAGCCTGTCGTCCATGGGCAGTGATATTGCCGATGTCAATAATAACGGACAGATGGATATTTTTACTTCCGAAATGCAACCCTATTACAACAAGCGTAAGAAGCTATTCCAGGGTCCCAGCAGTTATCAGAAGGAGATTTTCACCAAGAAGTATAATTACGAATTACAGTATACCAGAAATACACTACAAATAAATCTTGGCGTGAATCCTGAAACGGGGCTACCAATATTCGGAGACGCGGGTATGTTTGCCGGGATACAGGAAACGGATTGGAGCTGGGCACCCCTTTTTGCGGACTTTGACAATGATGGCTGGCAGGATTTGTTTATTACCAATGGGTTTCCAAAAGATGTTACCGACAGAGATTTTGGGGATTTCCGGATTACAGCCAGCAGATTGGTAAGCAAGGAAAAACTAATAGCCTCAATTCCTGAAATTAAGATCCCAAATTTTATGTTCCGGAATTCCGGGGGCATGGAATTTGAAGACGTTACAGATGCCTGGGGACTTAATTTTGGCACCTATTCAAATGGCGCTGCATATGGAGATTTGGATAATGACGGGGATTTAGATTTGGTAATTAATAATATCAATGATCCTGTCTTATTAATGGAAAACAAGCATTCACAACTTTATCCGGAAAATCATTACCTAAGAATAAAACTCAATGGCTCAGATAAGAATCCTGGTGCCTTCGGCAGTATTGTAGAGATTTATTCGAACGGAATGAGACAGAAGAAGTCATTGCTTTCCGGAAGGGGATATCTTTCTAAGTCCGAAAATGTATTTCATTTTGGAATTGGTTCTGAATCCCAGGTAGATTCCATAAAAATCATCTGGCCAGGCGGAGGTATTCAAAAATTGATTAACCCGGAATCCGACAAGGTCCTCAATATTGCCTATAATCCGGAATTACTGGAAGTTTCCCTGCCCAAGGATACTTTGTTCGTACCAATTGCAAGAGAAATGGCAAAGCATTATAATCTGGTACATGAAAGTAAAGACCAGGACTTTATAGATTTCAACTTTCAGCGCACATTGCCCCATAAGTTTTCACAATATGGTCCTGCCCTATCGGTAGGTGATATTAATAATGATGGCCTGGACGATATGTTTGTAGCCGCCACAAGGGGTTTTAAAGAAAAATGGTTTATTCAGCAAAAGGACGGAAGTTTCGTTCAAAAGGAAGTAAACTATAAAAAAGGAAAAGATTTGGAAGAAGAGGATGCGGGAACGCTGCTTTTTGACGTTGATGGTGATAAGGATCTGGATCTGTATATAGCCCGTGGATGTGCTCAGTATCCCCCCGGAGATGCACTTTATAGGGATGTACTGTTTATAAATGATGGAAATGGTACCTTTTCAGAATCCAGTGATGGATTACCTGATATGCGAACTAATTCTTCTGCAGTAAGGGCTGCAGATTTTGACAGAGACGGAGATCTGGACCTTTTTATCGGAAGCAGAGTTCTTCCTATGGCCTACCCTAAAGCAGACCGATCTTATGTCCTAAGAAATGAAAGTACCGCTGATAAGGTTCGCTTTGTTGATGTAACTGAGGAGGTTTCTTCTGAATTACAATATCCAGGGCTTATAACAGATGCTCTATGGACCGATTTCAATGGAGATTATTGGCCAGATCTGATTCTGGCCGGGGAATGGGCCCCTATTCGCTTTTTTGAGAACCGTGAAGGAAGGCTTCATGAAATAACCAATACCAGTGGAGTTCAGGATAATTTAGGTTGGTGGAACAGCCTGGCAGCAGCCGATCTTGACAATGATGGTGATATAGATTATATAGCAGGGAATTTTGGTAGGAATATCAATTTTAAGGCAGATAAGGATATGCCTGTCCGATTGTACGCAAAGGATCTGGATGATAATGGAATGATTGATCCGTTTATATCCTATTACCTTCGGGATAGCGTGGGGACAAAGAAAGAATACCTTTATCATCCCTGGCAGGATGTTGTTAAACAATATGTTGGGATAAGAAAAAGGTTCAACTCTTTTGGTGAATTTGGTGAAGCTACGTTATCGGAAGTCTTTCCCCCCGGCCTTCTGGAAGATGCCATAAAGCTTACATTTAACTATATGCAGACATCCTGGATTGAAAATCTGGGAGATGGAAAATTTAAAACCCACCCATTGCCAATAGGTGCTCAGATTGCCCCTGTCTATGGGATTATTACAACAGATTTAAATAATGATAATCTTTTGGATATAGCCCTGGTTGGCAATGATTTTGGAATGGAAGTTCAACAAGGTCCTGCCGATGCTTTTGTGGGTATGCTGTTAACCAATAATGGGGATGGGAGTTTTGAAATCCTATCACTCGAAGAAAGTCATTTCTTTGTCCCGGGTGACGCTAAAAGCCTTATAAAATTGACCATCTCCAATGAAAAATCTGTAATTGTCGCTTCACAAAACAATGACTTTTTAAAAGTTTTTGAAACAACTATCAATCCTGCACCCCGCTTGGTTCCTTTAAAAGCTTATGAAGTTAAATGCGAGCTTTACTTTGATGATAATAGCAGGCAGATACAGGAATACTATTGGGGTTCGTCATTTCAGTCACAATCCAGTAGACATGTAGAAGTGAATTCTAATGTCCGTCAAATCAGATTTTTTGATTCAAATGGTAAGGAAACAAGAACTTTAGATTTTTAATGCTCCTTTTGATGTTTATAGTCCCCGAAGCGATATTTAACTGTACGCTTTAATGGAATATTCATACCATTTGTTGCCTCGAGCCAGTCATATATGGCACCAGACATAGATTTGGCAATTTCCTGTTTATCCGGATCTGCTATCAAATTGTACATCTCATCGGGGTCGTTCTGAAGGTCATATAATTCATTTCTATCCCATATCCCCTGATATTTGATGTATTTGTATTTATCGGTGCGCATTCCAAAAACAGTAGGTGTCATGGGAAAATCATATTCCCAGTAGTATTCATAAAATATTTCTTTTCGAGGGGAATGATCAGTATTCCCTGTCAAAATAGGTATAAATGACACGCCCGGCATATTTTCCGGTTGTTTAACACCTGCTTCAGCAAGCACCGTTGGACCTATATCTATATTCTGTACCATTTGCTTTGGAACCTTTCCACCATCAAACAATTCGGGACATCTGACAAGTAAAGGAACTTTGACCGACTCCTCATAAAAATGTCTTTTGTCAATTAAACCGTGCTCCCCCCAACTAAATCCATTATCGCCCATATAAATTACCAGAGTGGAATCATCAATACCTTCTTTCTTCAAATATTCCATTACCGCACCAACACTTTCATCAACGCCCAAAAGTGTTTCACAGTAATCCACAACCATTTCATAAAGATCCCGGTTAGAATGGTACATATAATCAACACCATGCCAACTAATACGCTGGTCAGCCACCCATTGTGGCCATTTTAAATCTCGATATTTACCTGTCTTTGTTTGATCATAAGTGGCCGGTAGTTTTATGCGTTTACCTTTATAAATTCCTTTATGTCTTTTTGCGGGTTGAAAACCAGCGTGAACCGCTTTATGAGACAAATACAGAAAGAATGGTTTACTCTTATCCCTTTTCTCCATCCAATCTACGGCATGTTCTGTTAAAAGATCGGTGATATAGGTAGAATCCTTGTAGGCTGTTCTTTCCCCATTAATATTCAATGTAGGGTTGTAATATACGCCCTGTCCCGGAAAACTTTCCCAATGTGTAAAACCGGGTTGTGGCTCATCTCCATGATCGCCCATATGCCATTTTCCAAAGAAGCCTGTCTGATATCCTGCTTTCTGTAAATACTCTGGAAAATAAGTCAGGTTCCCGGGATCCGGTGCCTGGTTGTCCACTATAGTATGGCTATGAGAGAACTGACCCGTTAAAATAGATGCCCTGCTTGGCGAGCACAGCGAAGTAGTTACAAAGGTATTGGGTAAGTATGCCCCTTCCGCGGCTAATTTATCCATATGCGGTGTTTGCAACCACGGCACCTTACCTGTAAAGCCCATATAGTCATACCTGTGGTCATCGGTAAGTATAAAAATTACATTTCTTGGCTTCTTTTTTATTGTAGTACTAGAGTCATTCTCTACTTTTAAATTTGCGTAAGCATAGCCCGCACTGGTGTTAAGGACAAAAAGTACTAATAAGGCGATAATCGTTTTTAATAGTCTCATAATTTGGTTATTTAGATTCTTGTTCCTGGAAGCCCGGTATATAGGTCAAAGGGGAATTCCAGTTTAAACATATTTCATTGCTTGCGTTACTGTCCTAATGATCCGTCCAGCTTTTCATTGGCGATATATTTTCGGGATAAACGACCCCGGCAACCAAGAGTACCAAAACCACATTAAAACAAACTAATTTATTAAGTCGATTCAAATTTTTATATTATTTCAAAGTTCCATTTCTTTATAAATAGCGGAAAGACTAATCATTTTCCTGCACCCCTTCCTTAATGGGTTTTCCTCTCCACCAGGTTGCTAAGCTTGAACCGGTAATATTCATCATGGGTCCAAAAACGGCAGGTGCCAGTCCCATAGTACCTACCCTACCCATTTCCAGTGCAATACCAGAGGCTAGTCCGGCGTTTTGCATACCAACTTCAAAGGCAACCGTGCGTGCCGATCTCTTATCGAGACCAAATACTCTGCTCCCCCAATATCCGAAGAAATAACCAATAATGTTATGTAAAATTACTGCAACGATTAAAAGTAAGCCTAAAGCTATTAGTGAGTCCCTTCCGGCAGCGGTGATGATTGTAATAATTATAGTAATTCCTGCCATCGATACCACCGGCATGGCTTTGTCCAGCCATTGCATTCTCCCATGTGCAAATCTATTAAAGACCAATCCGGCAATAATTGGAAGTATGACAATTTTTACAATACTCCAGAGCATTCCCAGAAAGTCAATAGGGACCATTTGATCTGCCAAAATCTTCATAAGCAGTGGCGTAAACAAAGGAGCTAAAAGAGTTGCTACTGCGGTCAAAGTAAGCGAAAGGGCGAGATTCGCTCCTGAAATATAGGCCATGACATTAGAGGCGAGACCACTAGGGGAGCTGCCAACTAAAATAATTCCCGCTGCAATTTCTGGAGGAAAACCAAAGGCCGAAGCCAGGCCATAACCAACAAAAGGCATAATTGTAAATTGACATAAGAGACCTACCAGGACACCTTTAGGCATTTTTACTACTCCCGTGAAGTCTTGCAAACTCATTGCCGTTCCCATCCCAAACATTATTACCATTAAAAGGGGAACAATGAGGTTTTTAAGGTCAAAGTTTCCTGCTTTCAAAAAAAACTCAGGATAAAACATAGAAGCCACAACTGCCGCAAAAATCATTATTGTAAATGAGAATCCTTTTAATGAATCAACCTTTCGTAATACTAAGGCAAGGGATAGAAAGAAAAATATTAAAACTGGGCCCAGGGTATTGATATCTCCAACAATAAGTAAAACAAGGGCAAGTATTCCTGAACCAATGGCCAATCCTGATAGAATCCTTATGTACATTCAGGTTTTAATTTTTCTACGATAAATATACTATGAATTGTATGGGGTACTGTTCATATTGTTCAAATTTTTATACATAAATAACCGCTGAAACTATTTTAATCGTTTTTGATTTATAAACCACTCATATAATGCTTCGGTGGTATATGCCTGTGTCCAAGCGTTATGCCCTACCCCTTCGTATCTGGTAAATGTAACATTATAGCCCATTTGTTTAAGTTTACTTACCATCTCATCAGATTCGGTAACAGGAATGGATTTGTCTTCAGCACCGTGGAAGACCCAAATTGGCATATTTTTGTTAATCCATGAGGCATAAGGCACAGGTGTCATGCCGCATACCACGGCCATTGCAGCGAATTTATCAGGGTATTGAACAGCTATTTCCCAAGCTGCACTCCCACCCCTGCTTAAACCTGTAAGATATACTCTGTCTAAATCAACCCGGTTGTTCTCTACAATGGTATCTAATAATTGTATTACCGCCCTCGTATTCCACCATTTTTTCTGATAAGGATTTTGAGGAGCGAGAATTAAGAAGGGAAATTCTTTCCCCTCTGCTAATAACTTTGGAGGGCCATTGGTTTTAAGATCTTCAAGTTTACCGCCGGATTCTCCTCCTCCGTGTAAAAACAAAAGCAAGGGAAATTTCTTGTCTTTTTCAACCTCATACTCCTTTGGATAATAAAGGTAATACTGCATCTTCTCCACGGATATGGTTTCTTTCTCATCCGCTATTAATTGGGATTGTGCTGAACAGGAATGGATAAAAACAAGACTTAGCAAAGCCAGAGTTTTACTGAGCACTGATAAGATTCTTTTCATTTAATGTGTTATTTTGGAGCTGCTAATATATTCTTACTTTAACTACAAAGTATAGGGTTTTGTAGAATTGGAATTGAAGTCTGAAATTAGTTAAATTTATTTGTTTTCCGGGGCATAATGAACTAAAGCATATTTGTTACGGAAATTTTTTGGGTTAAAATGTCTTAAATGTGGAACTAATAATTTAAAAACTCAAAGAAAAAGTTGCGTTCCAGAAATTGAAGAATTACATTTGCATCCGCATTTTACAATGCACGTTCATTTAAGAATTAAAGGAGAGGTGCCGGAGTGGTAACGGAGCAGATTGCTAATCTGTCGACGCGCAAGTGTCGCCTGGGTTCGAGTCCCAGTCTCTCCGCTTTTGCCAGCCTTAGTCCCAGTCTCTCCGCTTTTGCCAGCCTTTTTCCGCCAGAGGTGGAACCGGCAGGCTATAATAGATATATCCGCAATAAGTTTACGCTGGTGTATCACCTGAAATTTGGATATTGAAATATTGTAAACCAGACCATCGGGGCTTACCACGCTAATGCGTGGCAGGTCTCACCCGGTTATAAAGTCCTGCTGGGAGCAGGAGGTCGTCACGCCGAGGCGTGACCACCCCCAACTAGAGAAAATTATATTTGTATATATTCTCTTTAGTGCAAAACGATTTATAGATAACCATCGGGGTGTAGCGTAGCCCGGTTATCGCGCCTGCTTTGGGAGCAGGAGGTCGCAGGTTCGAATCCTGCCACCCCGACGAACCGCCTTTTAGGGCGTATCAAAAACCTGCTAATCATATGATTAGCAGGTTTTTACATTTTTCTTGTATTCATTTGAATCCATTTGAAACCATCCTTTTGGTGTGCAATTCGGTGTGCAAAGCGGTACGTAATTTGTTGTAAATTTAAATAGCATTTAGCCCATTTAGATGTAGTCTTTAAACAAAAAATGTTTAACTAAAAAGACTTACAACATGCGTACGGACAGCACATTAGGAGTGATCTTCTTCACTCGCAAGAAAAGGAACGATCCCGAAAAACTGGATATCTACGTCCGGATTACGGTCAACAAGGAACGTGCTGAATTTAGCATAAAACGTGACATTTCGGTGTGCAATTGGGATATTTTCAGGTGTCGGGCCAAAGAAACCGACCAAAACCTGATTTTACTGAACACCTATCTAGATGACGTATATGCCGAAGTTCTCAATGCCCACAAGGGTTTGCACTCGGAACGGAAGCTGATTACGGCCAAAGCGATCAAGTTAAGGTACTTCGGGGAGGACGAAGAACGAATGACCTTAATGAAGGCTGTTGAATACCACAATAGTAATATCAATAAATCACTCAGATGGGGTACACTTAAGAATTACTTTGCAACAGAGAAATACTTAAAGCAATTTCTACAAGAACGATTGAAGAGCAATGATATTTATTTGATTCAATTGAACTATAAGTTCATCGTCAATTTCGAGAATTATATCAGGACCTATACCCCTAAAAAAGCTAGAAAGACTTGCTCCAATAATGGTGTAATGAAACATCTTTCAAGGTTAAGGAAAATAATCAATATGGCCATTCGAATGGAATGGCTGGAGAAGGACCCATTCAAAAACTACAAACTCCGTTTTGTCAAAAACGAACGGGACTATTTAACGGAAAGGGAATTAGGGTTATTGGAAAATACAGATTTCATGACTATAGGTCTAAAGCGTGTAAAGGACATATTCCTGTTCAGTTGCTATACAGGCCTTTCTTATATCGATTTAAAAGAATTGCATCCAGAACAAATCATGACAGGAATAGATGGAAACAAATGGATTCATACCAAAAGGACAAAAACTGGCAAGCCACTAAAGATACCTCTATTGCCAATGGCTATTGAAATAATGGATAAGCACAAAGAAGAACATGAACTATCAGGAAAGCTTCTTCCTGTGTATAGCAATCAAAAGACCAACAAGAACCTAAAGGAGATAGCCAAAGCTTGCGGCATAAACAAGAATATCACCTTCCATGGAGCACGGCATACATTTGCCACAACGGTAACGTTGTCCAATGGTGTACCAATCGAGACTGTTTCGAAGCTTTTAGGGCATACCAAGTTATCTACCACCCAAATTTATGCTAGAGTCTTGCAAAAGAAGGTCGGGGAGGATATGCAAAATCTAATGAACCATTACAAGGCAAAGGAGAAACAAAAGAGCGAAGCTCCCAAATCCTACCATAACTAACCTTGCACAACCCCGATAGCTATCGGGGTGTCCGATTTTTGTAGTGTTCGGAAAGATAAGAGTCCCTGCCCGCCTCTGGCGGGAAGCAAAAATAGGATAGGGTGCAATTGCAAAGGAGTACATGGGATTGTCGAAATAGAATAACTCTGCGAGTTATTTCCAGTCCGACAAGCAAACCATCATTTGGCCAAGTATATAGATGCAAATCCTAAAATATCTCATTGAAGGATATTTAAGGATTTTCAAAATTTGGTCAAGTATCCTCAAAATTCTAGGCTAACAACTCTTAAAGTTTTAGGTTTTCTCTTTGCAACAAGTGAGGGCTTTTACCTTTTAGGAGAAGGTATTTTTTTTGGAGCGGAGAGAAAAAAAGGAATAGCAAGAGGGTGATGCGCTAAAGCGACATCACGTTTGCATTTTGATTTTCAATACTTTGAAAATCAAAAGTTTAGACCGTTTTTAGGCAGTGTCGATTTACAGTATGAAAATCCTATTTACTGTAAAAGGCCTCACAAGTCCTTAAAACATTGAAATATTTTGACGCAAAAAGTAAAATCATGGAGAAAAAACAGAAAAACAAATACGAGTATTCGGCCATCAGTATCAAGGCAGATGTGGCCGTAAGGTTTCGGAGCTATTCCAAGCAATTTTCAAAATCGAATAGCGAAGTGCTACATCGTATGATCCACTTTTTAAGTTGGAACGGTCTTGATCCATTTAAACATAGCATTGATAAGCTTATCAAGGAACAGGAGAAGACGTTGAAGCAAATAGAATACCTCATTTCCATTATCAAGAACATTGAGAAGCTACATATCAAGCCTACCCATGAAATGGTAAAGATTTTGTTCGAGGCTTATTGTAAAAGTAATAAGACAATCAAAAAAGAGAAGGCGTTTCTTCCTCGACCCATCATCGAGGAAGCTAGAGATAATTATTCAAGATTAAAAAATGAAAGGTTGGAACGGGAGTTCCTAGCTTACATAAAAGAGTGCAACAAACTACTGGAAAAAATTGAAGTGACAGAACCCACCTTCGGAAAGCCATATCTGAAGGTCAATCTCTCCCAAGGAGAATATGAACAGCTTAGAAGACAATTAAACAAGAACTGATTATGTACATAGCCATATCACCACAAAAAATGGGAAGTACCTATACTTCAAGTGTCGGAGCTTATATCGAATATCTTGAAAAAGAAGATATAGGGAAGCTCCCGGGCCTAAGGGAAAATTTCTTTGACCAGTTCAATGATAGGGTTGCCCCAGAAAAAGTCGTTTCCGAAATTGATGGTAACACTGCCAAACTGAGAAAAAGGGACCCTAAATTTTATTCGATCGTGGTGAGTCCAAGTCAAAGGGAACTAAAGGCTTTGAACATTGACCCCGCCCATCTTCGAAAATATGTACGGGAATTGATGAAAGACTATGCCGATTCTTTTTATAGAAACCAACAAGTTACGGTAGACAGTATAAAGTACTATGCCAAAATAGAACACCAACGGGCTTATAGAGGATTTGAAAAACAAGTAATGGAAAATGCACCTTGCCGTAAAGAGATTGCCAAACTGCGAAATGATATCCGAAAAGTGGAACGTGGAGAAATAAGTGGAAACATAAAAAAACTAGAAAACAAAATCGAAAAACTCAATGACCAAGCCCCTCATAAACAAAATGGAAAAATGATTGTGGCCGGAATGCAAAAAGAAGGTTTTCAGACCCATGTGCATATCATTGTCAGCAGAAAAGATGTGACCAATACTTACACACTTTCTCCCTTGGCAAAACATAAGGCATCCGAGGTAATGCTAAATGGTAAGCCAACAAAACGAGGATTTGACAGGGACAAGTTTTATGAGGCTTGTGAAAAAACATTTGACCGGGTTGCCGGCTACAATCGAAATTATGTGGAGACCTATGGTGCAAAAAAAGATTTTGTAAAGAATCCGGGGAAATTCTATGCGAGTTTGGTGGGGCTGCCAACAAGGGAGAAAGATGTTGCTTTTAAGTTGCTCAGAAGTACCGGGGTAAAGATTCCAAATATTCCAACAAATCATCATCAAGTGGCTATGAAAATTATTAAGGGTTTACAGCAAGGTATTGGGAAGGCTTTGAAGTCCGGCGAAATAGGTTACTAAAAAAATTCTTTTCGGTCAAACAATTTTTTTTGAAAAGCAAAAGTATCCCCTAAAAGGTCAATTAACGAAACCACTAAAAGAGACCACGAATGGGGCACTTATAGAAAATGAAATGCCTATTTGAGAAACAGTTCAATAAAATGGCTGTTTAATCGGACCGTAATATTTTAGATCTGAATGGGTTCCGAAAGTTTAAATAACTATGATTGTAGATATAATGGAAATATAGTTGCTAGTAACTATATTTCTTAAATTTGATGTATATGGTAACTTGTTACTATATACTATTGTTCTACGCAATTTGAAAAACACAATGAAATTATTAAAATATGTCGGTTTATTATCTCTGATTTCTAGTTATACATTTCTGATTTTATCTCTTAAAGTT
>NZ_CAMYKG010000025.1 GCF_947258925.1 uncultured Eudoraea sp.
CCTGAATTGCTGCTATTGAGTCTGTTTTACTTGCCTTTGCAGCCTGTAATTCTTCTTTAGTTTGTGAAAAGGAATAGACCGTGCCCGCTAGCATTGCTAACATCAACAATATTTTTTTCATAATTTCTAGTTTTTAATTTAGAGCAGCAAATGTAATGATAGTTTGGAAAATATAATAAACCGTGTTTATTTCCTTTTAAACAAGGGTACCGATGAGCAGGCTTCGCCATACATAATACTCTTAGCAACAGCTTGAAGTTTAAGAGTTGCCCATAAATAGGCATTTGGTGGTACAGGTTTATTACTACACCCCTTGATTATAACTGGTTTGCCTTTAAAGGGAGTGATATCCAAATCTTCAATTATAGGTGAAAAAAGCGCAGATTCTAAATCCTCCAAAGAACCTAAAACCAATTTTTTAGCGTAGGGTTGCAATTTTGATGCAATTAACATGTACGCCCAGCCCGGAACAATTGCTTCGGTAGAACAGTTGAGTGCCACATATGCCCCCTCATATTGTTCCCAATTATGTGAAGCGATGTAGTCCCTGAAATCCTTTTCTTTAAGAATTAGCCCTTCGTATAACCAGTCCTTAATATCAATTGTTATCCTGGAGCCCTCGGGATAGTAATCCTCTAAATCCAGGGTCACAAGTTTACTTTGGGCTACACGATTTACTATTTCAGACATCTTTTAAGATTTTCTTTGAGATAACAGAAGGTCTAGAGAAGTCCTAACTCCAATTTCGCCTCCTCACTCATCAAATCCTGCGTCCATGGAGGGTCAAAAGTGATTTCCACCTCGGCATCTTTAACCAGATCCAGAGATTTTACCCTTTCTTCGACCTCAACAGGCAAGGTTTCCGCTACAGGGCAGTTAGGAGAGGTTAAAGTCATCAATATTTTGACATCCATGGTTTCATTTACAAAAACATCATAAATTAATCCCAATTCATAAATATCAACCGGAATTTCCGGATCATAGATTGTTTTGAGAACCGTAACGATTTTTTCACCCAATTCCCTCGTATTAATGGCTGTTTCACTCATATTTCCAGGATTATCTCTTTAATTCAATTGTGTTTGGTAAGCCAAAGCATATAATTTTAGCTGTTTGATCATACTCACAAGACCATTGGCCCGAGTTGCCGATAAATGCTCCTTCAGGCCTATTTCATCTATAAAATCGGTGTTTGCATCAATGATGTCTTTAGGCCTTTGATTACTAAATGCCCTTATCAAAATAGCAATGATTCCCTTGGTAATTATGGCATCACTATCCGCTGTAAAAACCAATTTGTCCTCCTTCAGTTCTGCATGTACCCAAACCTTACTCTGGCAGCCTTTTATGATATTATCTTCTGTTTTATATTCCTCTTCTATTAAAGGAAGGGATTTACCTAATTCAATCATGTATTCATAGCGCTGCATCCAGTCGTCAAACATGGAAAATTCTTCTACAATTTCATCCTGAATTTCTTCAATAGTCATAAAAAAGATTTTGGGCTAAAATACGATAACTATCAATGGTTTTCAATAGTTTGGGAAAATGATAACATCCTATATTCAGCTTAGCATTAGCCTGGCCTTCTTTATTCCTTCCACTAAAACGTCCACTTCTTCTTTAGTATTGTAAAAGCTAAAACTCGCCCTTACAGTTCCAGGAATTTTATAGTAATCCATAATTGGCTGAGCACAGTGATGTCCCGTTCTTACGGCAATTCCTAATTTATCCAGGATTGTTCCAATATCGTAGGGATGAATCCCTTCAATATTAAAAGAGATAACTGATGTCTTATTTTCAGAAGTGCCATATATTTTAAGCCCATTAATTGCTAAAAGTTCCCCGGTCGCATATGCCAGTAGCTCTTGTTCATAATTGGCAATTGTCTCATAGCCCAGGGCGTTAATATAATCAAGTGCAGCACCAAAGGCTATTCCACCACTTATATTTGGTGTGCCGGCCTCAAATTTATGAGGTAAATCAGCATATGTAGTTTTTTCAAATGTAACTTCCGCAATCATTTCTCCCCCCCCTTGGTATGGAGGTAATTTTTTGAGCCATTCTTCCTTTCCATATAACATCCCTACCCCTGTTGGACCGCAAATTTTATGTGCTGATATGGTATAAAAGTCAACATTCAATTTTTGAACATCTACTCTTATATGTGGTGCCGCCTGGGCACCGTCAATAAGTACCGCTGCTCCGGCATTATGGGCTAAAGAAATAATTTCCTCTACAGGGTTGATGGTCCCTAAAGCATTAGAAACATGATTGGCAACCACCAGTTTTGTATTGTTTGAAAGTAATTTTGAGTACTCCCCTATCAGAAGCTCGCCATTGTGGTCCATTGGAATCACTTTTAAAGTTGATCCGGTTTGTTCACACAACATTTGCCATGGCACAATATTGGAATGATGCTCCAAAGCGGAAACCAATATCTGATCACCTTTGGTTAGAAATGATGCAAAACCATTGGCTATCAGGTTAATGCTTTCCGTAGTTCCTGAAGTAAAGATAATTTCATGCGGTTCAGCCGCATTTACATGTTGTTGAGCCTTCCCGCGTGCCTTTTCATAAGCATCTGTAGCCTCCTGTGATAAGGTATGGACCCCTCTATGAATATTAGCATTATAGCGGGAATAATAATCTACTATAACATCTATGACTTGTTTTGGCGTCTGGGAGGTCGCTGCATTGTCAAGATATACCAAAGGATAGCCATTGACTTTCCTTTTGAGAATTGGAAAGTCCTTCCGTATAGTTTCAATATCCAATTTGGATGCAATCATATCGTCCATGTTATTTGCAGTTCAACTATTTTTTAAAGGTCAAATCCCAATTGAACACCCAGCTTAGATGCAATCAACTTGTTTATTCTTATTTTCAATTCTGGTATCCGAACACTTTCCAATACATTATTAGAAAATGCATACATCAAAAGCGCCGCTGCTTCTTTCTTCGGAATGCCCCTGGTTTGCAAATAAAAGAGAGCTTCCTCATCTAACTGTCCAATGGTGCAACCATGGGAACATTTTACATCGTCTGCAAAGATCTCTAACTGGGGTTTGGTATTTATAGTAGCCTTGTCGCTTATTAAAATGTTGTTGTTTTGTTGAAAGGCATTGGTCTTTTGGGCAATCTTATCCACAATAATTTTACCATTGAATACCCCAGTGGACTTCTCCCCGTATATTCCTTTATAGTCCTGATGGCTTTCACAATTGGGTTCTTTATGATGTACCAGGGTATGATGATCTACATGCTGTTTGTTACCAAGGATGGTTACCCCTTTCATGGTAGAATCTATATACTCTCCATTCTGGTAATAATTTAGATTATTCCTGGTAAGCTTTCCCCCTAAGGAAAACGTATGAACTTTTACCGTGCTATTACTCTTTTGAGATATGTAAGTGTTATCTATTAAAGAAGCATTTTCAACATCATTTTGAACTTTGTAATAATCTATAATAGCATTTTTTGCTGCAAATATTTCAGTCACTGAATTGGTCATAACCTCGTTAGAGGTCAGATTCTGATGACGTTCTATAATCTGAAGTTCAGCATTTTCTTCTGCAATAATCAAATTTCGCGGTTGAAGTAACAGTGCAGCCTCATTGCCCGTAGCAAAATGTAATATTTCTATGGGTTTTTTTGGCATCTTATTTTTAGGAATATAAATGTAAGCCCCCTCTTTACTGAATGCTGTATTTAATGTGGTTAAAGACTCATCTTTTGAAGCCACTTGATTAAAATATACATCTATTACCTGCTTATACATGGGTTTCCTGAGTGCAGCACTCATAAGGCAAATATCTACTCCCTCATGCGTAGTTTCTGATAAGAATGAGCTATATATACCATCTATAAAGACTATTTTGTAGGTGTCTATCTCATGAAGAAAATAAGGTTTTACATCTTTGTACTCCAGGGCATTTATTTTTTTTGGAAAGATGCTGAAATCTATTTTCTGCAAATTGTTCAAAGACGTATATTTCCATGCTTCCTGTTTTCTATTAGGAAAACCTTTATTCTCAAAGTTCTTAATCGCTTCAGATCTTATGTCATGAACCGGATGGTCTACATCTACATTATTCTCGAATGCCAAGAATGACGAAACCAGTTTTTCCTTTAAATCCATTGTTTTCTTTTCCATTTATGGCCTTATTATAATTCCATCACAACGCTAAACGACTGTTTCATTTTTTATCCAATCGTATCCTTTTTCTTCCAATTCCAATGCTAGTTCTTTTGTTCCGGATTTTACAATTTTTCCTTCGTGCAATACATGTACAAAATCAGGAACAATATATTCCAGCAATCGTTGGTAATGTGTAATAACAACAATGGCGTTGTCCTTATTCCTAAGTTTATTAACCCCATTTGCTACAATACGCAGGGCATCAATATCCAATCCGGAATCTGTTTCATCTAAAATTGCGAGTTTTGGCTCTAACATCGCCATTTGAAAAATTTCGTTACGCTTTTTCTCTCCTCCGGAAAAGCCCTCATTCAACGAACGGGACAAAAATTTTCGGTCTATTTCCAATAATTCGGATTTTTCCCGAATAAGCTTCAACATTTCATTTGCCGGCATATCTTCCTGGCCACGGGCCTTCCTGGACTCATTGATTGCTGTTTTCATGAAATTGGTAACCGAAACCCCGGGAATCTCAACGGGATATTGAAAAGAAAGGAAAACTCCTTTATGAGCTCTTTCTTCAGGAGAAGTGTCTTCCATATCTTCGCCGTCTAGTTCAATATTCCCCTCGGTAATTTCAAATTCTTCCTTTCCGGCAATCACTGCGGCCAGGGTACTTTTACCTGAACCATTCGGACCCATGATTGCATGGACTTCACCTGCATTTACTTCCAGGTTTATTCCGTTTAAAATTTCATTTCCTTCTACACCTGCGTGCAGGTTATTTACTTTTAGCATACGTTTTAGTTTAAATATTGCGGTGCTTTCGGCATCTTTTTAAAGTCTTCCTTTTGATGTTGCAAATATACTTTTGCCCCTTTTTCCCGGGCGAAAGCTTCAAATTCTTTCATGCTCTTTCCCGTTTGAACCACATCATAATTAAAAATTGGAATTCTTTTATACTCCCTATTTTCGTAAAAATGATAGAGGTCTCCCGATAGAAGCAATGGCCCGTGTTCTTTTAAATCCAGAAATAGTACCTGATGACCTGGTGTATGACCGGGCATATATTTCAAAACCACTGTCCCATCGCCAAATACATCAAAATCCCCTTTTATTTTTTTAATTTGTTTTAAGTCCCTGATCGCATTATACATTTCAGGGTTCTTTTCTTTGACCTCTTTCCCCGTGACAAAATCATACTCGTCTTTTTGAACAAGCCAGGTGGCATCCTTGAATGTATTCGCATGACCACTATGATCAAAATGCGTATGTGATAATGAAATATATTGAAAATCTTCAGGGGTCATTCCGATTTCTTTTAATTGATTTAAAACAGAATCCTTTCTGGATACTGTAAATGCTCCATCGGGCGACGTATAGGGTTCGGGGAGGCCAACCAAAGATTCAGGAAGTCCTGCATCCCACATCAAATTTCCCTTTGGATGCTGAATGACATAAAAGGCATCTGCAAATTCCTTACTTTGTCCTTTATAGGTTGAATCCTGGGCAAAAAGTCCCAGCGTATTAACTATTACGGTACCTCCATCAAAAGTGTATAGTTTCACTTCAGGCCCGGAAATGTTCTCCTGGACACCAGAGATATTATTTGCCTGCTTATTTGAATCTTTACAAGCAAACAGTAAGATTACCACAACTAATACCAGATAATTTTTCATAATACTTAACCAACTGATCCTTCAAGACTGATTTCCAAAAGTTTTTGAGCTTCTACGGCAAATTCCATAGGAAGCTTGTTTAACACTTCCTTACTGAAACCGTTTACTATAAGTGCTATAGCTTTTTCTGTTTCTATTCCCCTCTGATTGCAATAAAATATCTGATCTTCTCCAATTTTACTGGTTGTAGCTTCATGCTCAATCTGTGCGGATTTAGACTTGACTTCGATATATGGAAAGGTGTGCGCTCCGCAATCATTCCCCATCAGCAATGAATCACACTGTGAAAAATTCCTGGCATTTTTAGCCCTGCTATTGACCTGAACAAGGCCTCTGTAACTATTTTGAGATTTGCCGGCAGATATCCCTTTGGAAATTATAGTACTCTTGGTGTTTTTCCCTAAATGGATCATTTTAGTACCGGTATCGGCCTGCTGATAATTATTGGTTACCGCGATGGAATAAAATTCCCCTATAGAATTGTCTCCCTTTAAAACACAGGAAGGGTACTTCCATGTAATGGCTGAACCTGTTTCTACCTGTGTCCAGGAAATTTTGGCATTTTTCTCGCAAATCCCTCGTTTTGTAACAAAATTGTAAACTCCCCCTTTACCTGCTTTATCCCCGGGATACCAGTTTTGGACAGTAGAATATTTAATTTCAGCATTATCCAATGCTATAAGTTCTACAACAGCTGCATGTAATTGGTTTTCATCTCTTGATGGTGCCGTACAACCTTCAAGATAACTCACATAACTTCCTTCATCTGCAACTACAAGGGTACGCTCAAACTGTCCTGTTCCTGCCTGATTTATCCTAAAATAAGTAGACAATTCCATCGGACATCTAACCCCTTTTGGGATATAACAAAAAGATCCGTCCGAGAATACAGCAGAATTTAAGGCCGCGTAGAAGTTATCCTTTTGGGGTACTACTGTTCCAAGATGCTTTTTTACCAATTCAGGATGTTCTTTTATCGCTTCCGAGATAGAGCAAAAAATGATGCCTTTTTCTGCTAGTGTTTTTTTGAATGTCGTTGCAACGGAAACTGAATCCATTACAATATCCACGGCAACCCCGGCCAATTTTTTCTGTTCATCCAGGGAAATCCCCAATTTTTTAAAGGTGTCCAGTAATTCCGGATCAACTTCATCGAGACTATTGTATTTTGGTTTCTTATTGGGAGCTGAATAGTAAGAAATGTCCTGAAAATCTGGTTTTTTATAATGGATATTGGCCCATTCCGGTTCCGTCATTTCTTTCCATGCACGAAAAGCCTCAAGGCGCCACGATGTCATCCATTCAGGCTCTTCCTTTTTCTTGGAAATAGCAATAACGATGTCTTCGTTTAATCCTTTTGGAAAAGTGTCAGACTCAATATCGGTATAGAAACCATATTCATATTCTTTGGTTTCCAATTCTTTTTTTAATTCTTCTTCAGTATATGCCATAGGCCTCTATATCCCTTAACGGGATTTCATATTTTTATAATGAAAAACTCTCTCCACAGCCACATGTGCGCTGTGCATTAGGATTATTAAAAACGAATCCCTTACCGTTGAGCCCTCCGGAATACTCCAGTGTTGTTCCAACCAGGTAGAGAAAACTCTTTTTATCTACAATAATGCGTACAGCATTGTCTTCGAAAACCTTATCAGTTTCATCAACTTTATTGTCAAATTTTAATTCATAGGACAAACCACTGCAACCCCCACTTTTTACACCAACCCTAACAAAATCTTTTTCAGCATTAAATCCTTCCTCAGTCATGAGTAAGGTAACACGTTGTTTTGCTGTTTCAGATACTTTTATCATTTGATATCCTTATTTGGTATTATTCTAAATAGTTTACAAATATAAGTTATAGTTAGGGTTTTACAACAATTCCTAACATTATTATAACGTATAAAACCATAGGGTTTATCTATTGCTTTTGGAGAAATACCGGCAATCAGTTGGCAATAAAATGCGGCTTTAGATACCCAGGGTTTAAGGGCGGTCTTGAATTAATGCTATTTATTTGATTTTAATAACTACAATGTCAGAAAGTCCTTTATTTAAAAGGTTTGGGAAGTCATTACTAGAACTTTCACCGACCAGGATAATACTTTTATCCAGATTCTCAACTGCGTCAAATCCATAATCTATGCCAGATCCGCCAAAAGTGCCCTGCCAAACCATATTTCCCTGCGGGTCTGTTTTTATTAACCAAATATCGTTTTCACCCATGTTTTCTTCGGTATCCCCTTCAATGCTTTTTGAATTTCCGGTGATTATAAATCCGCCATTGTAGGTGGTGCTTACACCCTGAGCGGCATCGAACCGCTCACCTCCATAGGTTTTCTCCCAAAGCAGGTTACCATCATCATCTATTTTAATTAACCATACATCAGATTCACCGTGATTCATTGAAACATCCTTATCAGTGCTAAATGTATTCCCGGTAACGACATAACCCCCATCATCGGTCTTTGAAATATCATAGGCGATTTCGATACCCGAGCCCCCGAATGAACGTTCCCATAACAATTCCCCTGTATTCGACAATTTAATTACCCAAAAGTCGTAGCTTCCTTTGGTATTTGAGATATCATAATCATCACTTTCGGAAAATCCTGCCATAACATAACTGCCGTCATCTGCTTCAATTACCGCATGAGCCCTATCATTGTTGGTCCCGCCATAATAACTCCTCCACTCCAGGTTGCCGGAAGCATCTATTTTAGTTCCCCAAAATTCACCTACACCATGCCGGGTAAGAGAGTTCCCTTTGTAATAAGTGCCATCGTCAATTGCTGCTGTAATATCTAAAAATCCTGCAAAGAAAAATCCACCATCGGCAGTTTGTAATAAATCATACGAATGATCATGGCCTGAAAATCCAAAACTTTTTTCCCATTCAATAGCTCCTAATTCATCCAATTTCAATATCCAGTTATCATGAAATCCCTGGTTGCTACTTCCGTCTCCATCATCGCTCATCGCATAACCGGTAACCGCATAACCCCCATCCGAAGTCTGGATAATTGATTGTCCCCGGTCATCCTTACTGCCCCCGTAAGTTTCGCTCCAGACTAAATTCCCTTCAGCATCTAATTTCACTAACCAATAGTCATTTACCTCTGTTGTTTTTCCGGATAAATCTCCATCTGTACTTTTAGAGTAGCCTAAAATTGCATAGCCCCCGTCTGAAGTGCGTATTACAGATTGTGCAGTTTCCTCGTCCGTTCCGCCAAAACTTTTCACCCAATCAATCTCGCCCAAAAACTCAGCCTGGTCATAGCCGTTGTCCTGAATTTCAGAATCGTCATCCGAACATGAAAAAAGAAATAAAACTACTAGAAGCAAAAAAATGTTTTTCACAGTTTTCTAATTTGACTTTTTAATAACGAAAAGACCAGAATTAATATCATTCACCAAAATCTTATCACTTTCAAAATAGGGATAGACACTCCATACACCTTCAAAAGCAGCCGTATTATTTGAGGGGTAGGTATCAAAAAATCCCTGCTCAACAATAGATTGTCCTTCTATGCCTGAAATATCGAGTATTCTAACCCCCGCAGTATAATTTGCGAGATAAAATTCATCCCCTTTCACATAACCATTGTGATCAATTGCCGCCGTCTCACCCAAATATGTGGTGTGTAAACTTGGATTGTCCAGGTCTGACAGGTCAAAGACCAATGTCCGTGAATTAAAACCTGAATTACCAATCTCATCCAATTCATCTCCTAAAAAAAAATAGCGTTGATCCTCAGAAAACCAACCCTGGTGGGTGTAGCCTATATTGCTATACTGAAAAGTACTGATCTGCTGAGGGGTATTTTTATCTGTAACATTTACTATGGCAACCTGATTTTCATTTGCCCCAATAAAAATTTCCTGCCCCGTATAATCCGTGTCAGGACCATTATAGGTAACCACCTGTGCATCATGGGAGTAACCGCCGACGCCATAACCGCCTGCAGCGATTGGATTTTGAGGGTCCTGGATATTTATAAAATGGGCTCCTCCGTTAAAAGTGCTGGTACCAACGGCATAAGCGTATCCGCTGGCTTCATTGATAACAATATTATGTGCATTCCCAAAACCAGTATAGCGGGTATCTGCCTCAAATGTTACAGGAGCATTCGCCACATTTCTCAAATTTGTTAAATCAAAAACCTGCATTCCGTGTCCCCCCGCCTCAGATACAATATAGGCATAGTCCTGATATACTTTTATATCCCTCCAGGTGCTGGATACAGTTGCCGTAGGTAATTTCCCAAGGTATACAAGATTTTCAGTATCGGTTATATCAACAAATGCAGTTCCATTAGGATATATTCCCGCCATCCCATTATTACATGGTAAAAAACCTGTTTGTGGATTCTCAATAATATTACCAGGATTGTCATCATCCATCATCATTGAATCACCATCACCCAGAGGTGAATCATCGCTACTAGAGCAGCTAAATAAAAGGAAAAGGGAAAAAATAATGGGGTAAGACTTGTTCATGGGGCAAAATTAGAAATTCTTTTTCGCCATAAAGATAATATATTATTCCCATCCGCTTATTTTTGTACCATGCTTGAAGATAAGAACCAGGAAAAAACCTCGCTAGAAAAATTGGGTGAATTTGGCTTAATTGATCATCTGACCCAGCACTTTAAAATACAACATAAATCCACAATCAAGGGTATTGGTGATGATGCCGCTGTACTGGACTTCAAAGATAAAAAGACCCTTGTCTCTACAGATTTGTTGATTGAGGGGATACATTTTGATCTTAGTTATATGCCACTGAAACACCTGGGGTATAAAGCTGTAATGGTTAATTTATCTGATGTTTACGCCATGAATGCACGGGCCACTCAGATTACCGTCTCAGTGGCCGTCTCCAATCGCTTTCCTTTGGAGGCTTTGGAAGAATTCTATAGTGGTATTACCCTGGCCTGTGAACTATACAAAATAGATCTGGTTGGGGGAGACACCACCTCCTCTACTACAGGAATGATCATAAGTATTACCGCCATAGGGGAAGCTGTGGAAGAAGACATTGTTTACCGGAGCGGGGCAAAACCCAATGACCTTTTAGTAGTCAGCGGAGATCTGGGAGCTGCATACATGGGGTTACAAGTTTTAAAACGCGAAAAGGAAGTGTTCAAAGTTAATCCAAATAATCAGCCGGATCTCTCGGCATACAGTTATATTATTGAACGCCAATTAAAACCTGAGGCCAGAAAAGATGTGGTTGAACTTTTAGGTAAACTGAATATTAAACCTACTTCCATGATTGATATTAGTGATGGTCTTTCTTCTGAAATTCTTCATCTATGCAAACAGGGTGAAGTGGGTTGCAATCTCTTTGAAGATAAAATCCCATTAGATCCAACAGTTATTTCGGCTTGTGAAGAGTTTAAACTAGATAGCACGCTTGTTGCACTAAGCGGTGGCGAAGATTATGAATTATTGTTTACTATTGATCAAAAAAAATTCCCGGACTTAAAGGGCAATCCTAACTTTACTGTTGTGGGGCACATAACAGATAAGCACGAAGGCGCACACTTAATATCCAGGAATAATTCTAAAATTCCACTTACCGCTCAGGGCTGGAATTCATTTGCCAAAGCATAATTAAGCTACCTGTTGGGTAGTCCTATGTCTTTTTTGGTATAAGTCTTCTAGGGTATCATTGATCTCCTGAAGTTCAGGAGTTAATACGGAGAGATTTCCGCTTACATCTGTTGTGACTTCTTTGCCACAGTGAACACACTTGTATTCTTTTATATGCAAGGTTACTTTCTTGGATACGGAATAATGGTGGCCAAAAATATTACAAAATATTTTCTTCATATTGTAGGTTTTAGGTCTGCATTGGTAGGGTTTGGGGATCCTTAATATGCAATGATAAACTTTCAGTAAAAGTTAATGATACTATTTTATCAAATAACTTATTTTCAGAACGCTTCAAATGCTGGTTTTATTGAGTGATCCCCATAAAAAATATTCTTTTTTCGATGAATGCCACTTTTTTCGATGAACAGGTCGGTTATGAGGTTGGGTTTTATTCCTGCTAAAGGCTTTTTTCGTTTATCTTTCGCTTTTAAAAACTAGTATGTTCAGAACAAAGGAAACGCTTGTAACAGCTTTTGCCCTCTTCTCTCTTTTTTTCGGTGCTGGAAATCTTATTCTACCTCCGCAACTAGGATTTAAAAGCGGGGAATTGTGGTGGCTTGTTTCCCTTGGGTTTGCATTATCTGCTGTTCTAATTCCAATATTAGGTATACTTGGTCATGCCAAATTGCAGGGAACCATGTATGATTTTGCCTCAAAGATATCTCCTACCTTTAGCCTTGTATATTGCTTTACGATTTACGGTGTATCAATATCCTTGCCTTCACCAAGAACGGCTTCAGTCACCCACGAAATGGGTATTGCTCCTTTACTTCATAATTCCTCCTTAAGTACAAGTATTGTCTATTTTGTTTTGGTATTCATTTTTGTTATGAATCGTTCTAAAATATTAGACATTATAGGGAAGTATTTAACCCCGGCTATCATACTAATTCTGTTATTGATATTGGGTATTACACTATTTTCCTTTCCCCTGGAATTTGGAGCGAACACTTTTGAACATCCGGTTACCCGGGGAATATTAGAAGGTTATCAAACTTTTGATGCAATTGGTGCTATTGTGGTGGGAGGAGTAATAATTACATCTATCAACCTCTTTGATAGTGAAGCTACTTATGAGAGTAAAAAAGTATTGATTACCAGGGCAGGATGGCTTGCCGGATTAGGTCTTATTATGATATATGCAGGGTTAATTTTTACAGGAGCAGTTATGCAAGAACAATTTGACCCGTCAATTTCACGCACTTCTCTTATCACAGGGATTAGTAAAATTACCCTGGGGTCTAACGCCAACATACTCCTTGGTGTATTAGTAAGCCTGGCTTGTTTTACCACGGCCGTAGGAATTGTAGCAGGCACCGCAGATTTTGTTAAGTCGCGTCTGCCAAATTCAAATAAAGCCTATTTGATTACAGCACTGATCAGTAGTTTTATGGGGGTGCTAATGGGGCAATTTAATGTAGATTATATAATTGCCATTGCATTGCCTGTACTTATGTTTATATATCCAATAACAATTGTTTTGATACTGCTCAATGTAGTTCCTCAAAAATATAGCTCCCCAAAGATCTTCAGAATTGTTGTGTTCACTACTTTCCTTTTTAGTATCCCTGATTTTTTAGGCAGTGTAGGATTGAGTAATCGTATAGAATCTATTACTGAATATATTCCCCTGAGCAACTTAAGTATGGGGTGGGTATTACCTGCCCTGATCGTATTTATCGTTGCAAATTTTGAAAAAAATACTTAGACGAAGATGCCGGTAACCAAAACAGATGGTAGGCCCATTTATCAATTCCCAAGATGGTTTTACCTCAACTATTCATCAGGTCTTCTATCTCATCTATTTCAATTGGTATATTCCTCATAAGGTTGAATGGAGCCCCTTTTTCCATTATAACTACATCATCTTCCAATCGAATTCCCATCTTCTCATCAGGAATATAAATCCCAGGTTCTACCGTAAAAACCATATTTGATTTCATGGGTGTTTTTAAGGCCCCATAGTCATGAGTATCCAATCCCATATGGTGACTGGTCCCGTGCATAAAGTATTTTTTATAGGCGGGCCAGTCTTTATTTTCTTTTTGAACGTCTTCTTTGTCAAGTAATCCCAAACCAAGTAGTTCAGATGTCATCAGCTTTCCAACTTCAACATGATATTCTGCCCAATCCGTACCAGGCACCAGCATATTTGTAGCCTCATTCTTAACCCGAAGTACCGATTCATAAACCTGGCGTTGCCTTTTGGTAAATTTGCCATTTACCGGAATGGACCGGGTCATATCACTTGCATAATTTGCATATTCGGCACCTACATCCATCAGGATAAGATCTCCATCTTTGCATTGATTGTTATTTTCAATATAATGCAGAACATTTGCATTATTGCCCGACGCTAAGATTGGTGTATATGCAAAGCCTTTAGAACGATTTCGAATAAATTCGTGTAGATATTCGGCTTCCAATTCATACTCCCAAACGCCGGGTTTTAAAAATTTCAATATACGACGGAATCCTTTTTCCGTGATATCACAGGCATGTTGAATAAGGGCAATCTCTTCTTGTTCTTTTACTCCCCTGATTTGTTGCAAAATAGGATTGCTTTTAGCTACCTGATGTCCCGGAAAATCCCTTTTGCATTTCAAAATAAATCGGTCTTCCCTGGTTTGTGTTTCTACAGACTGTCTGTAATGCTCATTTGTATTAAAATATATGATCTCCGATTCCGTCATTAAACTAAAGAACACCTTGTCAAATTCGGTTAGCCAATGCACGGTTTCTATGCCGGAAACGGCAGTTGCCTGTTCTTTATCTAACTTCGCTCCTTCCCAAATAGCTATGTGTTCGTTAGTCTCCCTTACAAATAAAATTTCCCTGTTTTTTTTATCAATGGCATCTGGGAAAAGTAAAAGAATAGATTCTTCCTGATCCACCCCACTGAGATATAAAATGTCCCTGTGCTGCTGAAAGGGCATCGTACTATCAGCACTTATCGGATATATGTCATTGGAATTAAAAATGGCAATACTCTTTGGTTTCATTTGAGCCGTGAATTTTGCCCTATTCTTTTTAAACAGCTCATTGTTTATTTGGTCATATTTCATTTGACAAAGTAGTTTTCTCAAAAATAGTCATAAGGTTGTTCTCTGCAAAAAAGAAGAATACTTATAGAAGTAAACAAATATGGGATACAAGATTTTATATAGCCTGATAAGTTGAAAGCATTCTGAATATCTTTGCATGCGCCGCAACAAATGCATATTTTCACACACTAATTTTTATTCTGAATTCATGAAATTACATCTGCTCATATTTGCTTTTATAACTCTTTTTATTGGCTCACTACAAACAGCATCAGGTCAATCTATAAACATCCAGGAAGCTTTGACCCTCAAAAAGCAAATGGAAACGAATTCCCTGGTTAAAAATATTTCATTTACCTGTATTGGCCCGACTATCATGAGCGGAAGAGTTGTAGATATTGATGTAAATCCTGATGATCCTACGGAATTTTATGTGGCCTATGCTTCGGGTGGTCTTTGGTATACTACCAATAACGGTACTTCCTTTTCTCCTGTAATGGATAATTCGGACACACAAAATATTGGAGATATAGCAGTCCATTGGGGTTCCGGGACCATTTGGGTTGGAACCGGGGAGAATAATGCTTCACGATCTTCATATGCCGGGATTGGTCTTCTAAAATCTGATGATAAAGGTAAATCCTGGCAGACCAAAGGGCTTTTGGATTCGCACCATATAGGCAGGATTGTAATAAATCCAAATAACCCCAACGAGTTGGTCGTGGGTGTAACAGGACATTTATATACTAATAATGAGGAACGCGGAATATATAAAACTTCTGATGGGGGTGCTAGCTGGGAAAAGACCCTTTATATAAATGATGCGACCGGTATTATTGACGTAACTTTTGTGCCCGGTAATTTTAATATAATGTATGCAGCGGCTTGGGAAAAAGATCGAAAAGCATGGAATTTTAAAGGAAATGGTGGTGGTTCCGGAATTTATAAGAGTATTGATGGGGGTAGTAGCTGGAGCAAGATAAGTGCCGAAAACAGTGGATTCCCCTCCGGAGAAAATGTGGGCCGTATTGGATTAGCTGTATATGATGAAAATACCATCTATGCAGTACTGGACAGTCAGTTTCGAAGAGCGAAGGAGGACGTTGATCCTGATGAAACAGACAGACTCACTAAAGATGATTTTAAATCCATGACTATTGACACCTTTCTAAAGCTGGATAATAAGGAGTTGGATAAGTACCTGAAAAGAAATGGATTTCAGGAAAAATACAAGGCTGAGAATGTTAAGCAGCTTATTAAGAGTGGCACTGCTAAACCTAAGGATCTTGCCAGCTATCTTGAAAATGCCAATTCCTTACTATTTGATACCCCGGTTGTAGGAGCCGAAGTATATAGAAGTGAAGATGGGGGATTGACCTGGAATAAGAGAAATGAAAAATATATTGATGATCTTTTTTATAGCTATGGATATTATTTTGCACAGATAAGAGTAGATGCCTCAGATAAGAATAAAATTTATTTAGGTGGCGTACCCCTAATAAAGTCTGGCGATGGTGGTAAATCTTTTACTTCCATTAACGGGGATAATGTACATGCAGACCATCACGCACTCTGGATAAATCCGAAAAATCCGGGTCACCTGATTAATGGAAATGATGGCGGAGTAAATATCTCCTATGATAACGGAGCTAATTGGATTAAAAATAATACCCCTGCCGTAGGCCAGTTTTATGCCATTAATATTGACTATGAAAAACCCTACAATGTTTATGGGGGGCTCCAGGATAATGGTGTGTGGAAAGGCGCCCATGATTCTGAAGAAAATAGTAAATGGCACCAGCAAGGACAATACCCCTGGAAAATGATTCTGGGAGGTGACGGAATGCAGGTCCAGATAGACAAAAGGAATTCAAATATTGTTTACACCGGATTTCAATTTGGCAACTATTATCGTTTGAATTTAAATGAAGACAAAACCACCGGCATACAACCCAAACATGAACTTGGTGAGCAACCTTACCGCTTTAATTGGCAAACACCCATATTGCTTTCTGAGCATAACCAGGATATTCTTTATCTGGGAAGCAATAAATTGCACCGCTCTCTTAATCAGGGTGATACATGGGAAGTAATTTCCGGCGATCTTACAGAGGGAGGTAAAAAAGGTAATGTCGCCTATGGCACTTTAACCACAATCAGTGAATCTCCATTAAAATTTGGGTTGATTTATACAGGCAGTGATGACGGTCTCGTTCATCTATCCAAAAATAATGGGGGTAGTTGGGATTTGATATCAGGTGGGCTTCCGAAAAATCTCTGGATAAGCAGGGTTGTAGCTTCAAAGCATAAAAAAGAAAGGATATATGTGAGCCTAAACGGCTACAGAAATGATGATTTTACGCCTTATGCTTATATGAGTAATGACTATGGTAATTCCTGGAAAAATATTGCTGCTAATATTCCAGCGTCACCTGTGAATGTAATACTGGAAGATCCTGAAAATGAAAATCTCTTGTTTATAGGTACAGATAATGGGTTATACATGTCGATCGATCAGGGTATTTCCTGGGAATTATTTCAAAATGGAATTCCAAATGTAGCTATACACGATTTGGTCATACAGTCAGAGGCTAAAGACCTGTTAGTGGGGACACATGGACGAAGTATATATCGGGCAAATATTTCATATTTACAGGAACTGAACAAAAAAATACTGGAAAAGGAGTTGCATGTTTTTAAACCCGACAACTTAAAGCACTCTCAAAGATGGGGTAATCCTTACAGTTCCTGGTCAAAACCAAATACACCCGGATTAGACGTTGTGTTTTATTCAAAAACAACAACGGATTTCTCGGCAAAGGTTTTTTCTTCTGATAAAACGGTTGTGAGCGAATCAATGCTGAAAGCAGACCAAGGATTGAATATTATGTCCTATGATGTCGCTTTTTCTAAAAAAGGAAAACTGGATTATTTGAAAAAAAATAAAGTGAAGCTTAAAACGGCGAAAGATGGAAAAACCTATTTACCCATAGGTACTTATGAGGTAGAAATATCGTCAGGTAAAATAAGTCAAAGAATTAATTTTAAAATTGAATAAACCTAAATTATATGCAGTTAACCCTAAGTATTCCCGCACTTTTATTTCCGGCCATTTCGTTGAGTATGTTGGCTTATAATGCCAGATATTTGGCGATTGCGGCACTGATAAGGCAATTGCATAAACAATATCAGGAAAAGGCGTCGCGTGGTTTGGGAATACAGGTCCGACAATTGGAAAGACGACTCATTATCATAAAGAACATGCAGGCAGTTGCCATTTTAAGTTTCCTCTTCAGTGCCATTACAATGTTTCTTATTTATATAGAACAAGATTTCTGGGCCAACCTCATCTTTGGTATTAGTCTGCTGGCACTTATGATTTCTTTGGTTTTGTCTCTGGTTGAAGTACAACTCTCTACAAATGCACTTTCTATACAACTATCTGATATGGGAGATAATAAGGAGAAAGAATAATCATTCCCATATTTTAAAGATTTGTTTGAGCTAAAATTCTTCGCTTTACAAAACAGATTCTTTTTAAAGTGAGCCAATCCCTCTGTATTTTCTTAAATTCAATCTAAATACCATGCTAAAAGGTCTGGAAATTTGTTAATGATTTCCTCTTACCGTAAATTTGACATCTTAAAATTTAGCTAATGAGTTCACTGATTAAATCGTCCATAGCCCGAAAAATGGTAATGGCACTTTCGGGTCTTTTTTTGGTTTTGTTTTTGGCACTTCATGTAACCATTAATCTCACCTCAGTAATTTCTCCCGACACATTTAACCAATGGTCCCATTTTATGGGTTATAATGGGTTGGTGCAATACATAATGCAACCCCTGTTAATTATTGGAGTAATAGTGCATTTTGTAATGGGTATTGTTCTTGAGTACCAAAATACGCAGGCCAGGACCATAAAGTACACGAAATTTAAAGGAGCAGCCAATGCTTCATGGGTCTCACGGAATATGATAATTACCGGCCTGGTTGTTCTTGCCTTTCTTGGTTTGCACTTCTACGACTTTTGGATCCATGAAATGACTTATAAATATATACAGGTTAACCCTGAAGATCCTACGCGATATTATGCGGAAACTGTTGAGAAATTTGCTCCTATGTGGCGCACGGTCCTTTATGTTGTTTCTTTTGGGTTGCTCAGCCTCCATTTGTGGCATGGCTTTGCTTCATCTTTCCAAAGTATGGGTTTAAATAATAAATATACCCCTTCTATCAAATCATTTACCAAGATCTATGCAGTTGTAATTCCTTTGGTATTTGTCTTTATTGCTATATATCATCATCTTAACCCTATAACGCATTAATTATGGGAATTCTTGATTCAAAAACTCCATCAGGGCCTTTAGCTGAGAAATGGACGAAACATAAAAATGAAATAGATTTAGTAAATCCAGCAAATAAGCGAAATATAGATGTCATTGTTGTGGGCACTGGTCTGGCAGGAGGTTCTGCTGCCGCTTCCCTTGCCGAATTAGGTTACAATGTTAAAACATTTTGTTACCAGGATTCACCGAGGCGTGCTCACTCTATTGCGGCTCAAGGTGGAATCAACGCATCAAAAAATTATCAAGGTGATGGTGACAGTGACTACCGTCTTTTTTATGATACCGTAAAGGGAGGGGATTATCGCTCTCGTGAGGCCAATGTATATCGCCTGGCCGAGGTATCAGGAAATATCATAGATCAGTGTGTTTCACAAGGGGTCCCATTTGCCCGCGACTATGGTGGTCAATTAGATAACAGATCATTTGGTGGGGTTTTGGTTTCAAGGACCTTTTATGCCAAAGGACAAACCGGCCAGCAATTATTATTAGGTGCTTATGCTGCAATGAACAGGCAGATACATCGTGGAAAGATTAAATCGTATACAAGACATGAAATGTTAGATTTAGTGCTTGTTGATGGTAAAGCCAGAGGAATTATAGCCAGAAATCTAATCACCGGAGAAATTGAACGACATTCGGCACATGCTGTTGTAATTGCATCAGGGGGATATGGAAATTTATTTTTTCTATCTACTTATTGTATGGGGGCTAATGTAATGGCCGCATGGCGAACTCACCGAAGAGGTGCTTTCTTTGCTAACCCTTGTTTTACACAAATTCATCCTACCTGTATCCCGGTTTCTGGCGAACATCAATCCAAGCTTACCCTGATGTCCGAATCGCTTAGGAATGACGGGCGGATATGGGTGCCAAAAAAGTTAGAAGATGCCCAGGCTATCAGGGAAGGAAAATTAAAGCCCACACAATTAAAAGAAGAGGACAGAGATTACTACTTAGAACGAAGATATCCCGCTTTTGGAAATCTGGTACCGCGCGATGTAGCTTCAAGGGCTGCTAAAGAACGTTGCGATGCAGGTTACGGAGTAAATAAAACAGGAGAGGCTGTATATCTGGATTTTGATGCAGCTATAATGCGCTATGGAAGCGAAAAGGCCCTTACATCCGGATTGACAAATGCAGACGATGCACAAGTCAGGAAACTTGGAGAGGCTGTCGTTGAAGCGAAATATGGAAACTTATTCCAGATGTACGAAAAAATTGTGGATGAAAATCCATATAAAACACCAATGATGATTTATCCTGCAGTGCATTATACCATGGGTGGTTTATGGGTTGATTACAATTTACAGACTACCATACCAGGCTGTTACGCAGCAGGGGAAGCTAATTTTAGCGACCATGGAGCAAACAGGCTTGGGGCTTCTGCTTTAATGCAAGGTTTAGCAGATGGTTACTTTGTTTTACCCTACACCATTGGTGACTTCTTGGCAGACGATATTAGAACCGGGCCTATCCCAACAGATTCTGAAGAATTTAATAAGGCTGAGAAAGATGTTATGGATAAGATTAACAGACTTATGTCTGCTAATGGAACAAATTCTGTTGATTACTATCACAAAAAACTGGGTAAAATCATGTGGGATAAATGCGGTATGTCCAGGAATGCGGAAGGACTGAAGGAGGCCATAAATGAAATTTCTGCCTTGAGGAAGGATTTTTGGGAGAATGTAAAAGTTCCCGGAAATGCGAATGACAAAAATCAGGAATTAGAAAAAGCAGGCCGCGTTGCTGATTTCTTAGAGATTGGAGAACTTTTTGCTATGGATGCGCTGGAGCGCAATGAGTCTTGCGGAGGTCACTTTAGAGAGGAGTATCAAACCCCTGAAGGTGAAGCTTTACGTGACGACAAAAATTTCAAATTTGTGTCGGCCTGGGAATATAAAGGGGAACCTAAAGATGCCAAATTGCACAAAGAAGAATTGGTATATGAAAATATTGAATTAAAGACGCGTTCCTATAAATAATAAGCTATGAAGATTTATCTTAAAATATGGCGTCAAAAAGATGCTTCCTCAAAAGGAAAAATAGTAGACTATACCATGAATGGTGTTGAAGGGGATATGTCCTTCCTGGAAATGCTGGATATATTAAACGAGGATTTAATTTCAAAAGGAGAGGTGCCTATTGAATTTGATCATGATTGTCGCGAAGGTATTTGCGGGACATGCTCGCTTCAAATAAATGGAAGGCCCCATGGCCCCGATAGACTTATTACAGCCTGTCAGCTTCATATGCGAAGTTTTAAAGATGGGGATACTATAGTAATAGAACCTTTTAGAGCCAAAGCTTTTCCCGTGATCAAAGATTTGATTGTAGATAGAAATGCATTTGAACGTATTCAGCAAGCCGGGGGTTTTATTTCTGTAAATACATCAGGTAATACCGTTGATGCCAATAATATCCCCATAAGGAAAGAAAATGCGGATAAAGCTTTTAATGCAGCAGCTTGCATTGGTTGTGGAGCCTGCGTGGCGGCTTGTAAAAATGCCAGTGCTATGTTATTTACATCAGCTAAAGTATCACAGTTTGCCCTGCTTCCTCAAGGTAGAGTAGAAGCCACGGAACGCGTACAAAATATGGTTCGGCAAATGGATCTGGAAGGCTTTGGCAACTGCACGAATACCGGTGCATGTGAGATAGAATGCCCAAAAGGTATATCTCTTGAAAATATTGCCAGAATGAACAGAGAGTATTTAAGCGCATCAATAAAAGGTTAAGAGAAGAGCATATATTACTTGCAACCCCGGATAAAACCTATCCGGGGTTTTTATTTGGAATATCCCTGTATCTTTATATATGTTTATACCTAAATAGTATCGCTATGAATTCTTCTGCACACCATCTTACTTCAAAATTACCTCAACTGCCAGAATCAATCTTTAGTACGATGAGTAACCTTGCTAAGGAACATAATGCAATTAACATTTCACAGGGTTTTCCAAATTTTGAACCCGACCCCACTCTCATCCAATTGGTAACAAAATCAATGAAGGACGGGTATAATCAATATGCTCCTTTAGGAGGTATCTATCCGCTTAGGGAAGTTATTGCTCAAAAGATTGAACTCCTATACGGCGCTAAGTACCACCCACAATCTGAAATCACCATAACTGTAGGTGCAACACAAGCCATTTTTACAGCCATCTCGGCATTTGTCTGGCCAAATGATGAAGTTATCGTGCTTAAACCTGCGTATGATTGCTATGAACCAGCTATTATCGCCAATGGTGGTATACCTGTACTAATTCAATTAAGTGGTAAGGACTATCAGGTAGACTGGGATGATTTCAAAGCACATCTTAATGAAAAGACCAGGATGGTTATTATTAATACCCCGCATAATCCTAGTGGAAGGGTCTTTTCAAAATCAGATATGTTGGCACTTCAAAATTGTCTCAAAGACACAAATATCATTTTGCTAAGTGATGAAGTATATGAGCATATCGTATTTGATTCCAACACACATGAAAGTGCTTCTAAATACCCCGACCTTGCTTCCCGGAGTTTTGTTTGTGCCTCATTTGGTAAAACTTTTCATGCCACGGGTTGGAAAATGGGATATTGCGCTGCACCTGCAGAATTAATGCAGGAATTTCAGAAAATTCATGAGTTCAACGTTTTTTGTGTAAATCATCCGTTCCAAAGGGCTCTTGCTGAATATCTCAAAGAACCAGCTCACTATTTAAATCTTAGTCCTTTCTATCAGGAAAAACGAGACTTGTTTTTAAATGCAATTCAAGGCTCCAGGTTCAGATTTACACCTACACAGGGAACCTATTTTCAACTCCTGGATTATTCCGAAATTACAGACGAAAATGATCTCGATTTCGCTTTAAGATTGGTTAAAGATTCCGGTATTGCCTGTATTCCAATTTCTGTTTTTAACAAGGACCTGGCAGATAATAAACAGATTCGCGTATGTTTTGCAAAAACCTCGGAAACCCTTCTCAAGGCCGCCGAAATTATTATAAGCATTTAGCAAAGAGGCATTAGGTGTAAACCAGTTCTTTTAAGTATAGAAATTACTATTTGTTTGCCACAGCATCCTGAATTAGGCGCATCAGATCTCCAATCCTAGAAGGTTCCAGCCATCTTGTGATTACAACCAGATCATTGGCCTTATCAATGACAATAAAATTCCCTCCAAAACCAGCAGCATAATAAATATCCTCGGAGAGTCCTTCCCAATGACGATCCCCCTTTTTATTAAGCCACCACATATAACCATAATTTATATTGGGAACAGAAGGCGTAAGTGCCTCTTCAATCCAAGCTTCACTTAGTAGTTGTTCCTTACCCCATTTGCCATTATTTAAAAATAACAAGCCAAAACGCGCCATGTCCTCAGCACTAATAAATATTCCTGCTCCGGAATGACCCCCCCCTGTTACAGAATTCATTTTAATTCCATCAATTACAGTCCACGCATTGTCGTAACCATACCATCGCCAAGTGGTTGAAGCTCCTATTTTATCCATTATTCGCTCTTTAATTACCACAGGCAAAGGTTTTCTCCAAACATGAGTTAAAGCGTATGCAAGTACATTTACACGTACATCATTATATTCCATTACGGTTCCCGGTTCACGGAGTTCCCTGAATTTCCATTCATCTAAATTTCCTTCTTTTGGAGGCCGGTCTGCCCAATCTTTTCCTCCCCATAATTCACCGGACCAATCTGAATTCTGTTGGAGTAGATGTTTCCAGGTAATTTTACTATTGTGTTCTCCGGCAAATGTGCCATCCCAGATATAGGTGGCTACCTCGTCGTCCGTGCTTCTTATAAGAGTATTATCTTTTGCAAGTCCCGCTACAGTAGATAAGAAGCTTTTGGTTACACTAAAGGTCATATCAACACGTTGAATATCACCCCATTTTTGAACTATATAGCCGTCCTTTATAATTATCCCCGCAGGACCTCCTCGTTTCTTAGTAGGTCCTAAAATTTTATGAAAAGGTTCCCTTTCAAATCCCTTCAAAATAGCAATCCTTAAATCTCTTGAACCAGAATACTCATGGTTTTTTGCAAAATCAACGGCCTCCAGAAGCTTCCCTTCATTGAAACCCATAGCCTTTGGGGGTTTTTCCTGCCAAACGGCATTCCGCTCGGGGAAATAGTAGTCTTGCTGGGCAGTAATTGTACTTATGGAAACTAATGAAAGGACAAGGAGAATTCTTTTTAGATACATGGATGATTCAATTATTTTACCAAGTTAACCAAATCAAACTTCATTAGCCAATCCATTTGTTTATCACTACCAATATAATAAGGGTGTCTTCCAAACTTCATAAAGCCGCTCTTTTCATAGAATCTAATGGCATTGTGGTTCTTCTCCCACACACCCAGCCATAAATAGCTTTTATTTTGATCGACAGCGATACGTTTAATTTGATTTAGCATCCATTCACCAATTTTTTTACCCTGATAGGCTCTTTTTACATAAATTCTTTCCAATTCTATAGCATGCTTATCTTTTGTTTCCGTTTGTGCTACATCTTCATTTAACTTAAAATAGCCTAAAATTTCATTTTCCTGAGTTACAAAATAAAAAGTCATATGCATATCCTCTAATTCCCTTTTTAACTGTTTCTTCGAAAACGCTTTTTGCATATAGGATTTAAAATCCTCAGGATTATTTACAGCTTCAAAAGCCTCAATAAAGGTCTCTCTGGAAAGGGCAATTAACTGATCCAAATCAGAAATAGAACATTTAAAAAATTTAAGTTCCATACCAATAACATTTCCCCTAAAATAAAAAAAGGAGTAAAACGTAATGCTTTACTCCTTAAAATATTTTTTTGTTTCCCTTTTAAAACATAAACAGTTTTCTGGTCAACATTACTATACCGCTAAAAAAATCATTTCGGTAAACTTGGATTTCCTCTTCAATAGGTCTGTGGTTAAATTGTGCGTCCATAGCTTTTGGAATTTAATATAAGATTTGGGGTTTAATTAATATGGTATAAAGATATATTATGTGATTTAAGTATCTAAAAATATGTTGTGAAGTATCCGCAAATTGTTGTGAAAAAAGTAACACCTTTTTATTTATCGATGAAGTGCCTGTTTTGATCGTTAAACGGTCATTTCAGGAATGTCTCCTTTAATGATTAGTGTTCCTTCCGTTGCGTTTTTAATCTCCTCAACACTCACCCCCGGTGCCCTCTCCAGTAAACTAAATCCATCAGGGGTAACTTCCAGAACACCCAGGTTTGTTACTATTTTTTTTACACAACCGACACCTGTGAGTGGGAGGGAACACTTTTTGAGGAGCTTGGATTTTCCGGCTTTGTTGGTGTGCATCATTGCCACAATGATGTTCTCTGCCGATGCCACAAGATCCATGGCTCCACCCATTCCTTTCACCATTTTACCCGGGATTTTCCAATTGGCAATATCTCCATTTTCAGCAACTTCCATAGCGCCGAGAATTGTAAGATCAACATGTTTGCCGCGGATCATTCCAAAACTAGTGGCAGAATCAAAAAATGAAGCTCCGGGTAAGGTAGTAATGGTTTGTTTCCCTGCATTAATTATATCAGCATCTTCTTCACCTTCATAAGGAAAAGGACCCATTCCCAAAACACCATTTTCACTTTGAAATTCGACACTAATATCATCTCTGACATAATTAGCAACTAAAGTTGGAATACCAATTCCAAGGTTTACATAGTATCCATCCTTCACTTCTCTTGCAATTCTTTTTGCTATACCAATTTTATCCAGCATAATATAGGCCTTACATCGTATTTAATTACGTGATCTTACCGTAAGTTGTTCTATTCTTTTTTCGTACTGCTCTCCCTTAAATATTCTTTGAACAAAAATTCCGGGAATATGAATCTCATTGGGATCAAGACTACCGGCCGGCACTAATTCTTCTACCTCAGCAACAGTAATATTTGCCGCTCCACACATGCAAGGATTGAAATTACGCGCGGTTCCTTTAAATAATAAATTGCCTGCTTCATCCCCTTTCCAGGCTTTAACAAAAGAGAAATCGGCTTCATACGCTTTCTCAAGGACGTACATTTTGCCATTAAAGTCCCTCGTTTCCTTGCCTTCAGCAACTTCAGTTCCGTAACCGGCGGGTGTATAAAACGCAGGGAATCCTGCCTGCGCTGCCCTACACTTTTCTGCAAGGGTTCCTTGTGGGGTAAGTTCAACATCTAATTCTCCACTTAACATCTGTCGTTCAAATTCATCATTTTCACCAACATAGGAGGAGATCATTTTTTTAATCTGATGATTCTGCAATAATAACCCCAGGCCAAAATCATCAACGCCCGCATTATTGCTTATACAGGTAATATTTTTTATTCTCAATCGAACAAGCTCAGAAATGGCATTCTCCGGTATCCCACAAAGTCCAAAACCGCCCAGCATAAAGGTCATTCCGTCTTTGACACCACTTAGAGCCTCCTCTACATTGGGTACTGTTTTTCGTATCATATGTACTTGACAAAGTAATTAAATGTGTAATTTCCCAGCAGTACTAAAGTACATTTTTAAATAAAAAATCCCGCAAAAAAAGCGGGATTAGTTTAATTTGATAATTATTTAAATCCGAATGATCTTCTAAAAATCAAGATCATCAAGGTCATCCTTAAGATTATCTATTTTTTTCGGGCCTTCTTCATCTACTTTTGAACAATCAACATTTATGGTAAGTTCCTCAGGCTTTGGAAATTCTTCCATGGAGATTCCTAATTCTTCATTGGCATAATTGCTCTTCATATACAACCCCCAGATAGGCAGGGCCATGGACGCTCCCTGACCATATGTAATGGATTTAAAATGTGTTGCCCTTTCTTCACCTCCAACCCATACACCGGTTACCAGATTGGGTACCATCCCCATAAACCAGCCATCACTTTGGTTCTGTGTGGTCCCTGTTTTACCTGCAATAGGATTTGTAAATTCATAAGGATAACCAGTGATAATTTCTTTATATACCGTTTGGTCTTTATTGAAGGAATGTCTTAATCTGGTTCCTGAGCCCCCTTCTGTGACTCCTTCCATTAAATTAACCATTGCATAAGCTACCTCTTTGCTTAGTACATCTTTGGTTTCAGGAACATACTCATAAAGTACTGCGCCATTTTTATCCTCTATTCTTGTAACCAAAACTGGTTTTACATACACGCCCTGATTCACAAAAGCACCATAAGCCCCAACCATTTCGTATACATTAAAATCCGGTGTTCCCAACGCTATTGATGGAACTTCAAGAATTTCTCCCGTTAAACCAAGGTCTTTTACAATGGACACGACAGGTTTAGGTCCAACCCTGTCTATTAATTGGGCAGTTACCGAATTAACAGAATTGGCAAGTGCGCGTTTTAAAGTATACATCTTTCCTGAAAATTTACCATCGGCATTTTTGGGACACCATGGTTCAGGATTACCATGCTTATTAGCTTCTATACAATATTGACTATCCGGCAGGGAGTCACAGGGGGATAATCTCAGTTGATCAATGGCCGCAGCATAGACGAATGGCTTAAAAGTTGAGCCGGCCTGTCTAGCACCCTGAATTACATTGTCATATTGAAAATGCTTATAGTTAAGTCCACCTACCCAAGACTTTACATGACCTGTTTGCGGTTCCATCGACATCATTGCAGCTCTTAGGAATGTTTTATAATACCTTATCGAATCTAAGGGGGTCATTACGGTATCCTTTTCCTGGGTCTCACTATCCCAATCAAATACGGTCATTTCCGTTTTTTTGGTAAAAGACTCCCTGATTTCCTTTTCAGATACCCCATTTGACTTCATTATCCTCCAACGTTCGGAAGTTCTAATTGCGCGTTCCATAATTCGGTCGGTCTCTTCTGTAGTAAGATCCAGAAAAGGTGTTGTTTTATTTCTTTCAGGTGTATTTTGATGAAAAAACTCTTTCTGGAGTCTTTTCATATGCTGCTTCACGGCGTCCTCCGCATTTTTTTGCATCCGGTAATCCACTGTGGTATATACCTTAAGACCATCTAAATAAATATTCCAACGATCTCTTTCGCCTTCGACGGCTGGTTTGGGGTTCTTTTCAATCCATTCATTAAGAAACCCTTGTAAGTACATTCTAAAATAGGTAGCCAAACCATCTCTATGTGATTCAGGCGTAAAGTTGATATCCATTTTTAAGGCCTGCAGGGAATCTTTTTGTTCTTCAGTAAGGTAGTCGTACTTGGCCATTTGGCCTAAAACCGTATTGCGCCTATTTAAGACCAATTCGCTTCTGCGAATAGGATTATAGAGCGAAGAATTTTTTAACATGCCAACCAGTACGGCCGATTCTTCGGTCTTTAAATCCGCCGGTTCTTTCCCAAAATATATTCTTGCTGCGGAACGTATTCCATCGGCATTATTAATGAAATCATAGGTGTTCAAATACATGGCAATAATTTCTTCTTTGGTATATTGCCTCTCCAGCCGTATGGCTATTACCCATTCTTTTACTTTTTGAATAATTCTTCCCGGGACTCCACCAGATATCCTTTTAGTAAATAATAATTTGGATAATTGTTGTGAAATAGTACTTGCTCCGCCTCGCGTTCCAAGAAATACCATTGCTCTAAGTGTACCTCTTGCATCTATCCCGGAATGTTCGTAATATCTGGCGTCTTCCGTAGCGACCAGGGCATTTACTAAGTTCTGAGGCAAATCATTATAAGACACCGGGGTTCTATTGTCATCTAAATAAAACTTTCCAAGGGTTTGACCATCTGAAGAAATGATCTCAGTAGCTAAATTTGTCTGTGGATTTTCGAGCCGTTCAAATGTGGGCATTTCGCCAAAGACTCCCCAGGAAGCCATTAGAAAAATCAAAAATGCCAAAAACAGACCTGAGGCAAATAGTATCCAAAACCATTTTATAAACTTAAAAAAACTATTGGGATTCTTCTTTTTAGGGGTTTTTGCCATAATTTAATTATGCTTTTCAATTAAGAAACCGACATCCGTAATGCCATTTAGTTCCACAACTCCCTCTGTATTACCATTTTTACGCATTGCATGGGAAATTTGTAATGTATATACGCCCATAACGGGAAAAATGATGTTTTCCTTATACCAAAGTTTATTTTCTTTTATGCTCCCATATCCTTTGCCGAGCCATTTACCATCTGGCATGGCCATTTCATACTCCAAAGTGTCTCTTTGGATGTCGCCATTTGGATATTTGAGATCTGTAATTAAAAAAAGATTACTGTAAGGAAACGATTCATCATTTCTTACAGAAATAAACATATCATTTGCCTGAATAGTGTCATTTTGAGTGAAGCTAAACACCTTGGTGTCATCTATTGCCCAAATTCCTCCCGGATTCGCCTGAAATTCTGAATGCACCAGGTTATTATCACATGCCAATATCAATAGAACACTAATTAAAAAGAAAATCCTTTTAGGCATTTTTGGCAGGTCTTTTTCTATTATTCCTTCTTTTCTTATTTTTTCTTCCCTTGTTCTTCCGTTTAGGGCGATCAAATCGTGTAAGGCTATCTTGTCCTACAACATTTTCGAAAATTAATTCTTCTTCTTCAATATTTTCAGCTGCAAATTCCTCGAGGCTGGCTACCGGTTTTTTCCTTTTGTTACTATCCAGTATTTCATGGACCTGCTCCTTACTGAGAACATGCCAGTTAGATGGGTCATTTTTATAGGAGAACCATAATAGCCCCTTAAAAATATCCGTTTTCTGACAAAAGGCAATTCCCTTTTCGGTGAGTAATTTACTATCCAGCGAAGGAAAATCTTCCAATGCTTCTAAATACAAGTCCAATTCGTAGTTTAAACAGCACTTTAGTTTCCCGCATTGCCCAGCTAATTTTTGAGGATTAAGAGAGAGTTGCTGATATCTTGCAGCAGAAGTGCTTACTGAACGGAAATCTGATAACCAGGTTGAACAACATAATTCCCTCCCACAAGAACCAATGCCACCTAGTCTTTGGGCTTCTTGCCTATAACCAATTTGCCTCATTTCTATGCGGATGCCAAAGGCTTTAGCCATATCCTTAATCAATTGTCGGAAATCTACCCGTTCTTCGGCGGTATAGTAGAAAGTTGCTTTGGAACCATCTCCCTGAAATTCCACATCAGAGATTTTCATCTGCAATTTTAACAAAATGGCCATTTCCCTCGAACGCTTCTTTATCTCCTCCTCCTTATCCCGGCACTTTTGCCATTTGTCTATGTCCTTTTGAGTTGCTTTACGATAAATTTTAGGTATTTCTTCTTCAGAATCAGAGACTTTTTTCCTCTTCATCTGTACTTTTACCAATTCTCCTGTTAAGGTAACAATGCCAATGTCATGACCAGATTTGGCCTGTGTGGCCACAATATCACCAATAGACAATGAGAGGTTTTCTGTATTTCTGAAAAACTCTTTCCTGCTATTTTTAAACCGAACTTCGGCACAATCAAATGGTTGGGAACCACTGGGCAGGGACATGTTTGAAAGCCAGTCAAACACTGTTAATTTATTGCAGCTGTCTGTGCCACAAGTACCATTATTCTTGCATCCACGCGGCTGCCCATCCTTGCCGGTTGAACAACTGTTACAACCCATATTTTGTATCTTGTTTTAGCCGTACGACATTTAGTATGACTAAAGTAGGTTCATAAATTTTACTGAAGGTAAAGATAGTACTTTTTTACTGTGATGGAAAGTAGTGACTATAGCTTCATAAGAATAGATAATTTCATTCCGAAATAACACAGTGAGGTCCATACTGTTGCCCCCGGGAAATATCCTGAAGCAGGAAAATCAATTGAAGGATTGATCTATTTTTTGAACTTCAAAACCTCAGATCTTCCTTTTTTAAATATCTTATTGCTTACCACTTTTCCCTTCCTAAGCCTTTTCTGTTCTTCAAATGGAAGTTCATGTATTTCTTTGCAATGGTTTGAACAACAATCATTCATTTTGCCTGCGCAAGCCTCGCACTGAATGAAAAGGAGATGACAAGCCTCATTAGCGCAGTTTACATGCGTATCACATGGTTTACCACATTGATGGCATTGGGCGATAATATCGTCCGATATACGTTCTCCCCTTCTGTGATCAAAAACAAAATTTTTACCTATAAATTTATTTTCAATATCCTTCTGTCTCACCTGGCGGGTGTATTCTATAATTCCACCTTCTAGTTGAAATACATTTTTAAACCCTTTATGTTTGTAGTATGCACTGGCCTTTTCACAACGAATTCCTCCCGTGCAATACATTACCAGGTTTTTACTTTCCTTATAGTTGGATAAGTCCTTTTCTATGATGTCTAATGAATCTCTAAAGGTATCCACATCCGGCGTTATTGCGGTTTTAAAATGGCCAATCTCGCTTTCATAATGATTGCGCATGTCAACCAAAATTGTATTTGGGTCATCAATCAGCTGATTAAAATGTACGGCATCAACATGTACGCCTTTGTTAGTCACATCAAAAGAAGTATCATTCAGGCCATCTGCCACTATTTTCTTTCTTACCTTAACCTTAAGTTTCAAAAAGGATTTATTATCCTGCTCAATAGCAATATTTAGGCGTACATTCTCCAGAAAGGAAATACTGTCTAAATGTGCTTTGAATTTTTCAAAGTTATTGGCCGGGACAGACAATTGAGCGTTAATACCTTCAGAGGCGACGTAAATTCTTCCGAGAACATCCAGTTCATTCCAATGAATAAACAAATGATTCCGAAATAATTTCGGATTTCGAATATGTGCATATTTGTAAAAAGAAATGGTCAGACGTTCCTGTCCGGCCTCCTCAATAAGAGCTTCTCTTTGTTTTGCACTTAATGTATTGTACAGTTGCATGCTATACCAATTATTAAGTTATATGTATTTGTAATAGAGTGCAAATCTAATCATAATCTGCTGTAGCACAAGACAATCTCTTTTGATTTTAATATAAATCTTCTAATTAATATGACTGTCTCGATTACTGCAAATAAAAAAGAGTCTTGAATTTTCAAGACTCTTTAAGACCACTTCCAGGCCATTTTCTTTTTCATAGATTAACCAAAAAAGGATGCGGTCGTTAGTATAGAAGGTTTAATGGAACTTTCGTTTATTTTGAGTTTTTACACAAATACTTATCCAAGAGATACTGGAATTCCAAAAAGGTTGCTTTTGACATTGTTATATGAAAAAAGAAATGGTAATTTAGCCTTCCTAATTTCATAGATTTTACACATGAGCAGCAATAAAGACGCTAAACTTAAAGCACTAAAACTAACATTAGATAAACTCGACAAAACTTATGGCAAAGGGGCTGTAATGAAAATGGGCGACTATGTTGTAGAAGATGTAGAAGTTATCCCTTCAGGTTCCCTGGGTTTAGATATTGCTTTGGGTGTTGGTGGTTATCCCAGGGGTAGGGTCATAGAAATTTATGGGCCGGAATCTTCTGGAAAAACTACTTTAACCTTGCATGCCATAGCAGAGGCACAAAAAAATGGTGGTATTGCTGCATTTATTGATGCCGAACATGCTTTCGACAGATTTTATGCGCAAAAGCTGGGCATTGACATTGACAACCTTATTATCTCTCAGCCCGACCATGGAGAACAGGCATTGGAAATAGCAGATAATTTAATTCGTTCAGGAGCAATTGATATTGTGATCATTGATTCTGTGGCAGCCTTAACACCAAAAAGCGAAATAGAAGGTGAAATGGGTGATTCAAAAATGGGCTTACATGCCCGATTAATGTCACAAGCCCTGAGAAAATTAACAGGTTCAATAAGTAAAACACATTGCACCGTAATATTTATTAATCAGTTAAGAGAAAAAATAGGTGTCATGTTTGGAAACCCGGAAACTACAACCGGTGGAAATGCCCTTAAATTTTATGCTTCTGTAAGATTGGATATTCGCAGATCTACCCAAATAAAAGATACGGAGGGTGCCGTTCTCGGGAATAAAACCAGGGTAAAGGTGGTTAAAAACAAAGTAGCCTCTCCTTTTAAGACTGCTGAATTTGATATTATGTATGGAGAAGGAATATCAAAAGTTGGTGAGATATTGGATCTTGGCGTGCAATATGAAATTATTAAAAAAAGTGGCTCCTGGTTCAGCTATGGCGATACCAAACTTGGGCAAGGTAGAGATGCCGTAAAATCTCTTCTGCAAGATAACCCGGAACTTCTTGATGAATTGGAAGGCAAAATAAAAGTAGCAATCAGCGCCGTAAAAGCCTGATTTCTGACCGTTGTAATTTTCGTTTATCTTTTTTAAGCAACCTTTGCTTATTCTTATCATCTTGTTCTAAAGATTAAATAGATGATTATGAGAAAAGTTGTTTCCCCCTTTTTTGTAGTATTGGCGTTTGTTTTGTCTTCCTGCAGTTTGGATGATGATCAACCAAATTTTTATTTTATTCCGCTTCAAGTTATTAGTGCAGAAGTTCCAGAATCTTTTAATTTGCATGAAACCTATGAAATTAGTGTAACGTATATGTTACCAAATGGGTGTGCTTCCTTTGAAGGTTTTGATGTTACTCCTATTGAGCAAACAACAAGAAATGTTGTTCCTATTGGTTCTCAATTTAATGACCCGGAATGTGTAGATGGAATGGCCGAAGCCGTATCAACCTTCGACTTTATTTGTCTATATTCAGACACTTACCTCTTTAGGTTCTGGACAGGTGAGGACGAAAACGGTGAGCAGGAATATTTGGAAATAGAAGTTCCTGTAAACCAATAATCTACTAAATTAGATAATTAATCTGACCAAAATTTTGAGTCTGAAAGAACTCATACATAATTGTAAAAAAGGAGATAGATCAGCGCAGGAACAATTGTATAGAACTTATGCAAAAATATTGTTTGGTATCTGCCTGAAATATTCACGTAATAAGACGGAGGCCGAAGATAACCTCCACGATAGCTTTATGATTATCTATGAAAAAATTGGGCAATTTAAATTTAAAGGTTCATTTGAAGGCTGGATTAAACGCATTACAGTTAACACGGTACTTCAGAAATATCGAAAGGAAGAATACCTGAAAGTGGTGTCAGAAAATGTAGCGGAGCTGGACTCAATTGAATCAGAATATCTCGATATTGAACTCCCCACCTTACTGCGATACATTCAGGAACTCCCCAATAAATATAGAATAACCTTCAATATGTATGTCTTAGATGGTTTTACCCATAGGGAGATCAGTCAACAATTAGGGACATCAGAAGGTACATCAAAATCAAATCTTGCAAGGGCAAGAATGATATTAAAAGAAAAAATAAAAAAACAAAATATAAATATTGCTTAATTACCTAAAGCATGAAAAAAGATAATATTGACAAATTGTACCGGGAAAAGTTGAAGGACTTCAACGAAGTTCCTGATGAAAAAGTTTGGGAGGCAATATCCGCTTCCTTAGACAAAAAGAAAAAGTCATCACGCATTATTCCTCTGTGGTGGAAATTGGGTGGTATTGCGGCCGTTTTGGCCATTCTAATGTATGTTTATATCCCTTCAGAAGAAAATATGGGTTCGGATGTAATAATTACGGATGTGGAAAATACCTCTCCAAAGAATGATTCCGGGATAGATGCTCTCGAAAAGGACCTTCCTGTGGGAAATAATGATGAAAGTGAAGATGTGGTTAACCCAGCCGAGAAGAGTGAAGAATCTGAAAATGCCATTCCTTCAAATGATGTTAAAAAATCAAAATTGGGGCTCCAAAATAATTCGGCAATCACCAAATCGGCTGAAAAACAGAATACAAAAAAGAAAGAAAAAGCGGATGACGGCAAAAAGAGTGATGTAGAATCAGGTATTGCTTCGGTTGGTTCTAAGGACTTACAGAATAAAGCACAAAAAGATGATGCCACGGAAGTAGATAGGGAATCTCAAAATACAAAAATTGCAGTTATCGATTCTCCTGACAACAAAGCAATGGATAAGGTAAATCAGCCGCGTCTTCCTCAGAAAAATCCAAATATGGAAAGTCCAACCGTGAAGAAAAATGCGATGGACGGAGTAGCTGTTCTTACAGACAATAAAAAAGAGGAAGAACAAAAGGCTGAAAAACCGAAGAAGTCGATTTTTGACGAAATTGAGAAAACTAAGGAACCAAAAGTAGTTGAAAGCAAAGTTACTAAATGGTCGGTGGGCCCTAATATTGCACCTGTTTACTTTAGTTCATTTGGGAATGGTTCACCAATCCACTCTAATTTTGTCTCCAGTTCCAAATCCGGTAATGTTAATCTAAGTTATGGCTTAACTGTGTCCTATGATATAAGTAAGAAATTGAGTATTCGTTCCGGGTTACACAAGACAAATTATAGTTATGATACCAATGAGATTTCATTTTCAGCTTCACTTACCGCCTCTACAAATAACCAGATTGATAATATAAATTATGTTTCGACTTCCAAAAATTTAGTTGTCAGAAATAATGATGACAACAGAATTTCACAAGAGGCAGTTAATATTGAAGTCTCTGGCCAAAGTCCGGCACGGGATGGCAGAATGACACAGGATTTTGGTTATATAGAATTGCCCCTGGAAGTAAATTTTGCGCTTCTTGACAAGAAATTTGGGATAAATGTCATTGGAGGGTTGAGTTCCCTCTTTCTTGTGGATAACTCCGTGGTTCTGGAATCGAATGGTAATTCTGTTGAAATGGGAGAAGCTAATAATATTAATAATGTGAATTTAAGTACAAATATCGGTTTCGGTCTTAATTATAAGTTTTCGAAGACCTTGCAATTAAACCTTGAGCCTATGTTTAAGTATCAGTTAAACACCTTTTCTGAAACGGCCGGAAATTTTCAACCTTTCTCCGTGGGGGTCTATACAGGTTTAAATTTTAAATTTTAGCTCCTTCTATAAGTAGTCCGCTTTTGAAGAGTGACGTCGCACTGAATAATTATACTATTTGGTATATTTAAACGAGCTTTACTGTGCGTAGTACGTTCCTTATTTCTGAAGTTCATTAAAAATAACTGATCTTACCTTGTCTTTTAATTCTGATTTTTGCTGTTCTGCAAATCCCTCCGTTTTATAAAATGTATGAACCTTCGCCCTTGTAATGCCGGGGCTACCGCTATAAAATGTGAAAGGAAAACGTTTTTTGTTGTCATAAAATGTAATTGGAACAACTGGTATATTATGAGCTATTGCCATCTTAAAAGCACCTTCCTTAAACTCATCAAGTACCACGTGTTCCTCCGGTACGCCCCCTTCCGGAAAAATACAAATACTGAGCCCCTGATTTAATCTTTTCTGCGCTCTGCGGTATACGGCTGTTCTGCTTTGGCTATTTTCACGATCAACGAGGATACATACGCGTTTATAAAAAAATCCGAATACCGGAATCTTCACTAACTCCTTCTTTCCAACAAAAACAAAAGGATTTTTGCTTGTTTTCAACATCATCATAATATCCAGCATGCTGGTATGATTTGCAACTAGCATATAGCTTTGACCTCTTACCAATTTTTGTTCATAATGAATTCTTGGAAAGCAGAACATACCATATAAAATTGTATTTGCCCATATATTTCGCGCTAACCAAAAAAATTGTGGATAGGTTTTGTAGGAAAGCGCCAATAATAGGAGAATGGGGAAAAATATAAAAATGGGGAGGCCAACCAGGATATAAAACCAAATTCGATATAGAACATGTCCCAGTTTTACCATAAGTAAGCGCATAAATCAAAAATAACAATTTTAGCAGGGTAATCGTATTTCTTTTACATTTGCCAATGTAATTTATATTAAATGGCAAGAATATTAACAGGCATACAAAGTACAGGAACCCCACACCTCGGAAATATCCTTGGGGCCATTATACCCGCAATAAATATGGCCAGGGATCGTAAAAATGATTCTTTCCTCTTTATTGCTGATATGCATTCACTTACTCAAATTAAAAATGGTGATGAACTTCGAAATAACACCTATGCAACAGCGGCCACCTGGCTTGCATTTGGGCTTGACATAAAAAATACCGTTTTTTACAGACAAAGTGATGTTCCTCAGGTAACACAGCTGGCATGGTATTTAAGCTGCTTTTATCCATACCAGCGACTTACCCTGGCACACTCCTTTAAAGACAAGGCAGACAGGCTTGAAGATGTAAATGCCGGCTTGTTTAGCTATCCTATGCTCATGGCGGCAGATATACTGTTATATGACGCGAACATTGTACCGGTAGGTAAGGATCAGTTGCAACATATAGAAATGACAAGAGATGTTGCTTCGCGTTTCCATTCAAAAATGGGAGAGACCTTTGTGATGCCGGAAGCCCAGGTCCAAAAGGATACTATGTATATTCCCGGCACTGATGGGGCCAAAATGAGTAAAAGCAAGGGTAATCTCATAGATATTTTTCAGCCGGATAAAAAACTGCGTAAACAAATCATGAGTATTGTCACGGATAGCAAATCTTTGGAGGAGCCAAAAGATCCCGAGACAGATACTACTTTTTCATTATATAAGATTTTGGCCTCTGATACCCAGATTGATGAAATGCGAACAAATTATCTTAACGGTAATTATGGTTACGGGCACGCCAAACAAGCATTATTTGAACTAATTCTTGAAAAATTCAAATCCCCACGGCAAAAGTTTAATTACTATATGGATAACCTTAATGAGGTCGATGATGCGCTATCTTTAGGGGCTGAAAAAGCCGGGAAAGTGGCCGATAATGTGCTTGAAAGAGTCAGGGTTAAAGTAGGGTATTAGTTTTTTGTTTACCAACTACCCGGTTTGTCAGCATTCTTTTATCCTATCCTATAAAATTCAAAACTCCGGGTTCAAAAGTACATTTAATCGATAGATGCAATAAATATCAGCAATTGATACTAGTAATTCAAAGCGAACAAACTACCCGGTCTTAAATTAACCTAAATTGCCTCATACTGTTTCCCGGGCAAAGGCCGTATCATACCTTTCATTTCCATGTTTAAAAGGCTGGATACCGTTTTAAATACCGGCATTTGACATTTCAAGGCAATTTGATCTACCAATTGCCTTCCATCTTTCTGTAAAAAAGAATAAATAATTTTCTCATTGTCATCCAGTTCAACAAAAAGCTGTTTTTGTACAGTAACTGCTTTATTTTCTTCCGGTTGCCAGCCCATGATATACGCAAGGTCTCCGGCAGAAGTAAGCATATGGGCCTTTTGCCCCTTTATAAGATTATTGCAACCTAAACTATACTTGTCTTTTACCCGGCCGGGCACAGCAAATACGTCGCGATTATAACTATTTGCAATATCCGCTGTTACGAGACTTCCTCCCTTTTCAGCTGATTCAATTACAATAGTAGCTTCACTCATCCCAGCTATAATCCTGTTTCTTTTCAAAAAATTTTCCCGATCAGGATTGGATGTGCTCCAGAATTCAGTTAAAAAACCCCCATTTTTACGAATTTCATCTACATATCTGTGATGTGATTTTGGATATATTTGATTTAATCCGTGCGCCAGGCATGCAATGGTCTGCAATCCATTTTTTAAAGCGGCCCGGTGCGCACAAATATCAATCCCATACGCAAAACCGCTTACTATAACGGGATCTAAAGGCGCGATATCTTCTATGAGTTTTTCGCAGAATGCGCTTCCATAAGCAGTATTATTCCTTGTACCTACAATGCTTATGATTTTCTTGTCCTTTAAATTGATATCCCCTTTTTTGAAAATTAGGATGGGGCCATCTATACAATGTTTTAAATAGTTAGGAAATTCCGGATCTAAAAAGTATGAATATGATATTCCGTTTTGAAGGATAAATTCGTATTCTGCTTCTGCCGCATGCAGATATTCCTTTTTATGTAATCCACCCAGGGTTACAGTACCAATTCCTTCAATTTTTTGAAGATGATTCACTTTATCAGAAAAAACTGCCATTGGACTGCCACAGTGAGAAATCAGCTTTTTGGCTGTAATATCTCCAATATGAGGAATCTTTTGTAACCTCAAGACCGCAATTAACTCATCCTTAGTCATTTATGCTATTTTCTTAGTTATTCACAAATTACATAAAATATTATGTTAATAAAAAGTTCTCTCGTCCGGTTTGAAGCCCCCTAAATTTTTTTCATCTTTGTATTAATGGGCATTGAGCATTACATACAGCAACTTTTATATCGCTACAACTGTGTTGTAGTCCCTGATTTTGGTGCATTTCTAACCCAAATGAAGTCGGCAGTACATCAAAAAGCGACCAACACCTTTTATCCTCCTTCAAAACAAATTTCCTTTAACGAACAATTGTCTTCCAATGATGGTTTATTGGTTTCCTATATGGCCAATGCCGAAAACAAGTCCTATGAAGAAATGTTAAAGGAAACATTAGATCTTGCTAAATCATGGAAAAAGCAATTACATTCTGGTGAAAGGCTAAAAATATCTTCTATAGGTGAATTATGGTTAAACAGAGAAGGTAAATTGCAATTCCAGCCTTCAAATGAGATTAATTACCTCACCTCCTCTTATGGTCTGTCTTCATTTGTGTCTCCAAGGGTTACACGCGAAATTCTAAAAGAGCAAGTGGTTGAAATGGAAGAAAAAATTCCTTTTATAATTACCCCTGAACAGCGAGAAAGAAAGTCATTCAGACCATATTTGAAATACGCCGCAATAATTCTATTAGCCTTGTCCACAGGCATGACAGCTTACAGATTTTATGGTGAATCGCTTAACAAAAAGGAACTCGTTCAGCAAGAAGCACAAACACGGGTATACAAAAATATTCAGGAAGCCACATTCTTTAACTCCAAGCCTCTGGAATTACCTGAACTTAAACTCCATGTGACCAAGAAAAGTGTTGGAAATCACCATATAATCGCCGGCGCATTTAGAATTCAGGAAAATGCGGATAAGAAAGTAACCCAATTGCGAAATAAGGGCTATGATGCAACATATCTTGGTGTTAATAGTTATGGTTTGCATCAGGTAACCTACGGTAGTTATGAAAACCCGGAAGATGCACTGATCTTTCTTAGAAAAATTAAGCGCACAGAATCCCAGGATGCCTGGATGTTATCTACAAAATAGTTCCTTTCTTTTTCTTCAATTTAATTGGGCGTATCTTTGATAAAAACGAATATGCAGCCTAAAACACCCAGTGAATCCAGAACAATAATGACGGATATGGTTTTACCCAGTGAAACTAATCCACTAAATAATTTATTTGGCGGCGAATTGTTAGCACGTATGGACAGAGCTGCCAGTATTGCCGCACGAAGGCACAGTAGGCGAATTACCGTAACCGCCTCTGTTAATCATGTTGCATTTAACCGATCTGTTCCATTGGGCAGTGTTGTCACCGTAGAAGCGAAAATATCCCGAACTTTTAGGACTTCAATGGAGGTTTATATCGATGTTTGGATGGAAGACCGGTTTAGTGGTGAAAGTTCTAAAGCTAATGAAGCCATTTATACTTTTGTCGCTGTAGACGAAACAGGCAAACCAACGGCGGTCCCTCCAATAATCCCTGAAACGGAATTGGAAGCAGAACGTTTTGAAGGTGCACTTAGGAGAAAACAGCTTAGTCTTGTTTTGGCAGGCAAAATGAAACCCGGTGAGGCTACAGAACTGCGCGCCCTATTTATAAAAGAATAATTTTCCTGAGTTTCTTAGTTTAGAAATCAAAGTTATCCGGGTCTGGTCCAAAACGCTGTCCTTTGTCTAAACTATCCAGATAAGCTATATCCCCAGCTGATAATTCAAAATCAAAAATATCAGCATTTGATATAATCCTGTCCTTCTTAGAAGATTTAGGAATGGTAATAACACCTTTTTGCAGATCCCAGCGCAGCACTATTTGAGCAATTGTTTTATTGTACTTCTTTGCAAGCTCTTTAAAATTGTCGATGCCAAATATCTTGCCCTGCATCATTGGCGACCAGGCTTCATATTGGATGTTTTTATCTAAACAAAAGTTAAGCAGGTTTTGTTGAACGAGGTATGGATGAAATTCCATCTGATTTACCATTGGGACTATCTCGGCTTTACTCAAAAGATCTTCCAAGTGATGCTGCATAAAGTTACTCACCCCTATGGCTCTAATTCGCTTCTGTTTATAAAGAAATTCCAGTGCTTTCCATGTATTCTTATATTTACCTGAAACCGGCCAGTGTATCAAATAAAGGTCCAGGTAATCCAGGCCAAGTCTTTCGAGGCTCGCATCAAAAGCTTTTAGGGTGCTTTCATAACCCTGATCTGAATTCCATACTTTGCTGACCACAAAAATATCTTCCCTTGGTACGTTACTTTGGACTATCCCTTTACCTACGCCAATTTCATTGTTATAAACAGAAGCGGTATCAATATGTCGATAACCAGCCTCAATAGCGCATTTTACCGCATTTATAACTTCTTTTCCATCCTCCGAAAGGTAAACCCCCAAGCCCAGATATGGCATTTTAACTCCATTATGCAGTGTAAAAGTCCCTTTAATATCTGTAATTGGCCCCATAATTAAATTGATTTTAAAGTCGGTAAATCCACTCCTCCGGATTTAGCCTGGTCGCATCCTTGTAGAGGTAAAATTTCAATTGTGTCAATCCATTATACCGATTAGTATATATTTCTCCGAGTTCTTCTTTAATACTCACTTTATCTCCTTTTTTTACGAACAAGTTGGACAAATTATAATAGGTACTTATGTAATTTCCATGTTTTATCTGCACCCCCTTATTGCCGCCGGGAATAGCCAAAATAGCTATTACTTCGCCCTCAAAAACCGCCCGTGCTTTTGCCCCTTCATCTGTAGCAATTATGACTCCATTGCTCTGATGTTTGATCCCGGGATAAACGGCATCCTTATAAACGCCGAAACCCTGTTGCTTTATCCCTTTTTCCACCGGCCATATCAGTTTCCCTTTATTCGCTGAAAAATTGTTCGCTACCAAAGTAGCTTCCGGTGTTAAAACAAATCTATTGGATGTTCCTCTTTTTCCCGCTTTTTTGTTTGAGGCGGCTATTGCATTACGTATTAATTTTTCAATTTGCTTGTCAATTTTACGCGCTTCTTGCTTCTTTTTTCTTATTGCCGAGGCATAACTGCTCTCATTTTCTCTAATTGTCTTCAAAAGTGCTTTCTGGGCCTTTATCTCAGTAAGTAATTCCCCCTTGGCTTTCGTATTCTGCGCTATCAGGACTTGTTTAACTTTGCGTTGTTCGGTTAAATCCTTGTTTAATTTAGTAAGTTCATCTGTTTTTTGTAAAATATCCATTCCCTGTTGTTTTCTAAACTGGGTATATTGCTTCATATACTGGAGTCTTTTAAAAGCTTGAAAAAAATTCTCAGATGACAAAAGAAACATCAGCCTGCTTTGCTGTGATCTGTTTTGATATGACTTCTGAATCATTAAGGCATATTCTTCCTTCAAGGCATCCAAATCTTCTCTGAGTTTAGAGATATTCCTAATGTTCGCATTTATTTGTCTGTTAAGGAGGTTAGCTTGCTGATTGGTGACCCGGATCAATTGCTGTCTTACATTTATCTTTTGATCTAATACTTCCATTTGATCAAGAACGCTTCCCTTTTGTTTTTTTTCAGCAAATAAGAGCCTGTTGATATCATCTATTTCCTTTTGCAGCTGTTCTCTCCTGGTTTCCAATACTTTTTGCTCATTAGTTTGTCCTTGCGCGGATGAACTCAGCAGCAGTATAAGAATGAATACTAAATAGGTAGAATATTGCTTTGGAATTCTCATCTTATTTCAAAACTATTTCTTCGTAACCTTTAGGTATTTTGTATGGGAAATTTAATGCTCTATTTAATTCAATACTTCTAAATTGTATCGCAATATTTGTGGTTTGATCAATATCAATTGCGGTAATTTGAATTACCTCAGGGAAAACCATTTTATCCTTTTTCTGATATGATTTATAATAGATTTCCAAAAGCCTTTTATTCCAGGGTTGTGATAACTGTTGCGTAGCAATTTTAAAATTCTTTGGTTCAATTAAGAACAATGTTTTGAACAAACTGCCCATAATTTTAGGTTTAAGTTCATAGTATTCCTGCAGTGGAATAGAAACATATTTTTCAGTCCTTAGATCAAATAATGCTTGCCCCAGCAATAGATTTTGTAATTTATCAAAATCTAAATCTGTTCCCAGTAGCTCACTGAAATAATTAAAATCTCCATCGAAATATTCATTCTGTAACTTGTTGTAAAAAGTCACCCTTTTCGGTGTAACTAATGCCTTTACAACGCCCAGAGGGGCGCTTATCCAAATAGCATTGTCCTTTTCAAGTCTTAGGCTAACACTAACAGTCTGAACAGAACTTCCATCATTATACTCAATTTTTAACTTGCCACTAATGGTCTTGAATTCTAATTGGTTTTTATAATGATTTTTTATTATTGCCTTAGTCGTCAGCTTTTCATCAACTTTTCCTTCTAAAACTACCTTGCTTGATTTGCAAGAGAACGAAAGTATTGCCAAGATGGCTGTGACTATCCAGTTTTTCCAACTATAGGTCTTATATTTCATTCTATCAGGAACCAGATTTTATTTTACTAAGATACATATTTGCCTTCGATGTATTTCCCAAAAACATATGCGCATTGGCCAACTCTTTGTAAATATTGTTGCCCAGTGGAATATCGTCTATCAAAAAATCCAGGGCTGCTTCTAATTCACTAATGGCTTCGCTTTGATTGCCAGATCTATTGAGAGCCATACCTTTTGCGTAATAGAAATAGGGTTGTGAGGGAAATTGCTCTAAAGCTTCGTCTGCCTTTTTGATCAAAGAGCTATAATTCTTATTTTGAATTAATTCTTCGATATCTGATTTATAGTTTTTGAGTGGATCAATGTCCTTGTTTTGGACTGTAATCCCCTCTTTAATTTCTTTCTTTCTATTTATTTGATCCAAAGAATCACTAATCCTGCGAGAAAGTGTCTCTTTAAATGAAGTGTTTTTCATTTCCTTCAAGACATTTAAGGCCTTCTGATAATTTTTTCTCTGAAAATATACTACTGCCAGATTCTCTTTTAGCATATCATTATCAAATATGATTTGATCCTGTATCATCTCTAGATCGTTCCCTTGTTTATCCATAATATCTACCAGAGTATCCAGATACCAAATGTTTTCAGGTTCAGAATTTAATGCCTCGATTCCGTATTGCTGAGCTAAGATATATTGTTTATTAGCCAGATAGCATTTAGCCAGTTCAAAGTCAATTACCTTATAGGAATCATCCAGGTCTTTGCATTTTAATAAAAGATTAATTGCCTTATCATAATTTTCAATGCCTTTTTGCTTTAATGCCTCAAAGAATGCTTCCTGAAATTCGTCCGTATAGTCTTCCAAAAAAACCGCTGCACTCTCCTCCTCCTGGGCATAACCTATCTGCAAGAAAATCAATATTCCCAGAAAGATAACCAACCATTTATGCCTTAAGTTCATATAATAAGACTAATATCAATCTCAATTCTTAATGTTCTCCTATTTTGAGCCTGTACTTCCAAACCCTCCTTCACCTCTGGTGGTTTCAGATAATATTTCCGTTTCAATCCACTCCGCACGATCATGTTTTGAAATTACTAATTGTGCAATGCGCTCGCCATTGACAATGGTAAATTCCTCATTAGATAAATTCACAAGAATCACGCCAATTTCTCCTCTATAATCCGCATCCACTGTTCCGGGCGAATTAAGAACTGTTATTCCTTTCTTTAAAGCCAATCCGCTTCTTGGCCTTACTTGTGCTTCGTACCCAACAGGAATTTCTAAGAACAATCCTGTTTTAACCAGTACCCTCTCCAATGGCTGTAGTGAAATTGCTTCCGTTATATTTGCCCTGAGATCCATTCCTGCTGATGCTGCTGTTTCATATTCAGGAATTGGATGTTCAGATTTATTGATGATTCTAACTTTCATATTAGCTACTGTTTTTTTGTGCCTTTCGAACCGATTAAAAATATCCTTTTCAGGGTTTCATTTTCCATTTTGTAGAGTAGAACTAAAAATACTAAAAGCAGGGCACTACCTATTATTAAATTTCTGTTAAACACGTAAAAGGACAGGGTAGCGAATAATATGGATACGCCTAAATAAAATGTTATTTTTCTCAAATTATAAGGAATCGGATAGTATTTTTTTCCAAAAAAATAGGATATAAGCATCATACTTCCATAGGCTGCCAGCGTTGCCAGTGCAGAAGCATAGTACCCCCATTTCGGAATGAACAAATAATTAATAACAATTGTAATCACTGCTCCAATAATGGAGATATATGCGCCAAATTCTGTTCTGTCCGTAACTTTATACCAAACCGAGAGATTATGATAAATTCCGAGACAAAAACTGGCTAAGATTATTACGGGAACTATTGGCATTGCTTCCCAATATGCAGGATTTTGAATAAAGATGACTTTCAGTATATCGGCAAAAACAACAACGGCCAATAATATTACACTCCCCAAAACAACAAAATAGTTAGTAATCTGTGCATAAGCCCGTTGAGGGCGTTCAGAAGAGGAATGGCTAAAGAAAAAGGGTTCTATGCCGAGACGAAATGCCGTGGCAAACAAAGTCATAAAAAGGGCTAGTTTATAGCACGCGGAATACTTGCCCATTTCACTTTTAGCAATATCCTGAGGCAATAAATCTGCAAGCAGTATTCTGTCAAATACTTCATTTATTGTAAACGCAATTCCTGCTATCATCACCGGCAATCCATACTTTAACATCCTAACCAATAAGGATTTATCAAACACATAGGGCCTTTTTGCATAAAGGCTCCCCATCATAATCAAAGTAATACCGCTGGCGATCAGATTTGAAATAAAAATATACGATATCTCAAAGTTAGGAATATAAATGGCGTTTAATAATCCTTCAGGGTTGGCATTTGCAAGCCCGGGGAGTAAGAGGAGCAAAAAGATATTTAAACCTAAATTTACAATCACATTTACGATTTTTACCATCGCATATCGCTTGGGCCTTTCATTTGCGCGGAGCCAGGCAAAAGGGATGATTGCAAGAGCATCCAAAGCCAGAATAAAAATGAAATATTTAATGTATTGTGGTTCAATATTAAGCAAATCAGCTAATTGGCTCTGAAACAACAAAGCGAATAGCGTGAATAACACTGTGCTGAATGACAAGGAAATTAATGAGGTGGACACTACCTTATTTTCATCATCTTCCTTATTAAAAAATCGAAAAAATGCTGTTTCCATCCCGTAAGCCAGGATCACATTAAAAATGGCAAACCAGGCAAAAATCAGGGTCACCTCGCCATACGACCCGGGTGGCATAACTTTAGTATAAATAGGGACCAATATAAAGGACAGCATACGGGGAAGTACTGTAGCCAAACCATAAATGAAGGTTTGTTTAAAAAGTTTTTTGATTAAACTCAATGGCTTTTAGATTTGGTCTTAAAATTAGGTATTTAAACCCATGGAACAAAGTCTGCTATATGGTGGTTATCGATATACCCGCATAGGTTTATCTTTTATTCCCTCTACTTTATAATAGTCTACTTTCGTATTATTAAAATTCCCTGTGGTATTTATATAGCTAATTACCGCCTCATTTTTCTTCAAACTAAATGGAAAGTCTTCATTTTCTTTACTGATTAAATTCGGAGGTTGATTCCCAACTTCTTTTTTTGGGTCTGAATGCATTATAATATCAGGTTTTTTGTCCTTAGGTGTCTGTTTATAATTACAAATGATCATAATGCTTTCTTCCTCCTTCTTGATCTCTGATGCTAAAACATGCCCCCTGAAAAAAACTTCAAGAAATTCTATTTCGACTCCTTCCTCTAACGAAACCGGTATTTCCAGGATGAAGCCTGTACCGCTATTTTCTAATCCTCCTGCATATTGTTGACATGTGGGATTAGCAATGCTGAAAGGCGGATTTGTATTTAAATTCTTCTGAGAACTGCATCCACAATAGCTAAATGCAGTTAGAATCATCAGTATTGATACATTTTTCATTTTCATATTTATTTTTTAGTAGCTACATGGTAAAGATATAAAACCAAATATGGTGCCAAAACAGTATTCTTTAGTAACTCACAACAGTCCATAAAAAAATCCCGTATAACACGGGATTCTTATTTTGTTTAGAACATAAATCAACTAAAACTAGTTATTCAATGCCTCAGCACCACCAACGATTTCAAGAATTTCATTGGTAATGGCAGCCTGACGAGCCTGATTGTAAGTCAATTTAAGCTGATCTCTTAACTCAGTCGCATTATCTGTTGCTTTATGCATAGCAGTCATCCTTGCTCCATGTTCACTGGCATATGAATCTCTCACAGCCTTGAATAGCTGGGTTTTTAAGGACTTTGGAATAAGTTGTTCCACAATTTCTGCCTTTGTAGGCTCAAAAATATAGTCCGCCGTTGACGTTGTTGTATCTGAGGGTTGTTCTGAAGGCATGATTGGAAGGAACTGTTCTGTTGTGACTATTTGAGTGGCTGCATTTTTAAACCTATTATACACTACCTCAATTTTATCATAAGATCCATCCGTATACAACTTCATCAATTGTTCTGCAATTTGTGCAGCTCTATCAAACCGAAGTTCATCATATATTGTACTGTGGTCTTCTACAATATCGTATGACTTGCCTAATTGATCACCAGCCTTTTTTCCTATAGTTAAAAAATCGACTTTACAGCCATCATCAGCATTTTCAGCCATAGAGAGGCATTCCTTTATGATATTTGAGTTAAACGCTCCACACAGTCCCCTATTGGAGGTAATGGCCACAATAAGTACGTTTTGCACTTCCCTGTTGTCGGCAAATTTACTGCCACTTTCTCCATCTAAGCTTCCGCTAAAATTTTGCAAAAGTTCTGTGAGCTTGTTGGCATAAGGTCGCATTGCAGTAATGGCATCCTGTGCTTTTTTGAGCTTTGCAGCAGACACCATTTTCATGGCACTGGTTATCTGCATGGTTGAAGATACCGATGCTATCCTATTTCGTATTTCCTTTAAATTAGCCATCTCCTAAATTGAAAACTATAAATTAGCTCTGATATTTCCCTGCCAGATCTTTACAAACTGAAGTTAAGGTTTCTATTGCTTCATCTGTTAACTTCCCGGACTTCAATGAATCCAATATATCCCTGTGCTTGGCATTTAAAAACTCCAAATAATCCTTTTCGAATTCCTTTACCTGGTCAACCGGAACATCCTTTAATAAATTCTTAGACCCCGCATAAATTATAGCAACCTGATCTTCCACAGTAAATGGGTCGCTCTGGGCCTGCTTCAAGATTTCCACATTTCGCTTCCCCTTTTCAATTACATTTAAGGTAGCCGCATCCAGGTCCGATCCAAATTTTGCAAATGCCTCTAATTCCCGGAATTGTGCCTGATCCAGTTTTAATGTCCCCGCAACCTTCTTCATTGATTTAATCTGAGCATTACCCCCAACACGAGATACTGATATCCCCACATTAATTGCCGGGCGAACTCCCTGGTTAAACAAATCCTGCTCCAAAAATATTTGTCCGTCTGTAATAGAAATTACATTAGTAGGAATATATGCCGAAACGTCGCCAGCCTGTGTTTCAATTATGGGTAAAGCCGTTAAAGAGCCTCCCCCCTTAACCATAGGCTTTAAAACCTCAGGCAAATCATTCATGTTTTGTGCTATAGCATCATCATTTATCACTTTGGCCGCACGTTCCAATAATCTTGAATGCAAGTAGAAAACATCCCCTGGATATGCTTCACGTCCGGGTGGTCTTCTCAGCAATAATGAAACTTCACGGTATGCTACAGCCTGTTTGGAAAGATCATCATAGATTATTAATGCCGGACGTCCCGTATCCCTGAAATACTCTCCAATAGCCGCCCCTGCAAATGGCGCATAAACCTGCATTGGAGCTGGTTCAGAGGCATTAGCCGCCACAATTGTTGTATAAGCCAGTGCTCCTTTATCTTCCAGTAATTTTGCAATACCGGCTACTGTTGACGCCTTTTGGCCAATTGCTACATAAATACAATAGACCGGTTCTCCGGCATCATAAAATTCTTTCTGATTAATAATCGTATCAATACAAACCGTCGTTTTTCCAGTTTGGCGGTCACCAATAACCAATTCACGCTGTCCTCTACCTACGGGTATCATAGCATCTACTGCTTTTACACCAGTTTGTAATGGTTCATATACCGGCTGACGGAAAATTACCCCGGGAGCTTTTCTCTCCAAAGGCATTTCATAAAGTTCACCGGAAATAGCTCCTTTACCATCGATAGGGCTTCCAAGAGTATTAACAACACGCCCTACAATACCTTCTCCAACCTTTATTGAGGCAATTCGCTGTGTACGTTTTACTACTGCACCTTCTTTAATTTCCCTTGAGGGTGCCAGTAACACAACACCAACATTGTCTTCTTCAAGATTTAGAACAATCCCTTCCAAACCGCCTTCGAATTCAACTAATTCACCGTATTCAGCATTGGACAAACCATATACTCTGGCTATTCCATCACCTACTTGTAATACGGTCCCTATCTCATCTAATGAAGCTTTAGCTTCAAATCCGGATAATTGTTTTTTTAATATTGCAGATACTTCTGCGGCTTTTACTCCTGCCATGTTATTTTAGATCTAAGATGAAAAAAAGGAATTATCTCCCTTTACCTTCGTGATTTCTATTTAAATACTATTTGTAAATTCTCTTTTTATATTATTTAACTTATTGGAAATACTAGCATTGAATTGCAAATCTCCAAGGCGTAATATAAAACCTCCTATTATGCTTTCGTCAATTTGATTTTCCAAAGTGACTTTATTATTCGTAATTTTTTCTACTTGTTTAAGAATTTTCTTTTCCATTGATGCCGTTAGCGGAATCGCTGTGGTCACATATGCCACGTTCTCCCCTCTTAAATCCTCATTAAGAGCAATATATTTTAAGGCAACCTCATTGAGCAATCCTATTCTTTTTTTAGATACCAGTAATGAAAATAACTCTTTCGTAATATCGTTGGCATTCTTAAAAATAGATATGAGGACTTCTTTCTTTGATAGTCCTTCAAGAATTGGACTTGCCAGCACATCCTTCAGCTCATCACTGTCCGCAATGGTTTGAACCACTACACGCATATCCTTTTCAATTGCGTCTGTAGCCTTCTTATCCACGGCCAGGTTTAAAGTGGCTTTTGCGTATCGCAGAGCTGCTCTTGATTCGTTCATTGGTATCTAATTCAATTTAATATCACCAAGCATATCATCAACCAACTTTAACTGCTTCTCCTTATTAGAAAGTTGTTCTTTGATAACTTTTTCTGCAATTTCAACAGAGAGTTCAGCTACCTGATTCTTAATATCCGCTACCGCAGCCTTTTTTTCACTTTCAATGGTTGCTTTTGCCTGCTTAATGAGTTTATCCCCTTCTACCTGGGCCAGTTCTTTGGCGTCAGTGACTATCTTATCTTTTATTTCTCTAGCCTCTTTAAGGAGCGTTTCACGTTCTGCCCTGGCTTCCTTCAATAATTTTTCATTATCTGCAGTTACATTCTGCATTTCCTTTTTAGCTTCCTCAGCAGCGGCTAAGGCGTTTTTAATGCCCTCTTCACGATCATTTACTGCATTGAGGATTGGTTTCCATGCGAACTTCCACAATAAGAACACTAAAGCAATAAACAATAGTGTTTGCCAAAAAAACAGGCCTAACGAAAAATCTTCTATTAATTTCTCCATAACTATTACATCCTATTTGTTCAAGTTTTTAATTAAACTAATGGTAGCAACCAACCGTTACTACCATTAGTTATCCTTCTAGTTTTCTGCAGTTGCAAAAAGTGCAGCAAAACCGATACCTTCAATAAGCGCAGCAACAATTAGCATAGCCGTTTGAATTTTTCCGTAAGCTTCAGGTTGACGTGCAATCGCTTCCATAGCCTGGCCACCGATTCTCCCGATACCAACACCTACACCGATTACAATTAATCCTGCTCCTACAATTCTTGGAATTGTCATAGTATATATAATTAAAAATTAAACATTCAAATTAATGTGCTTCCGCATGCTCATGCTCTTCCGAAGCAAATCCAAAATACAATGCGGACAACATCGTAAATATATAAGCCTGTAATACGGCCACCAATATTTCAATCAATGAAATGGCAAAAGCCAATCCAAATGACAGCGAGCTGCCAATCCAATTCTTAAAAAGGAACATAAGTCCATAACAATATGACCTGCCTGCATATTTGCATACAAACGAATCAATAATGAAAATGGTTTTATAAAAATTCCTAAGATCTCAATAGGAATAAGGATGACATATAAGGGTATTTTAGCATACCATGGCATAGAATCCCCCAGTGGATCAAATAAATGTTTCCAATAGTCCTTTGTACCCGTTAAATTGGTGATTAAAAAAGTTAGAATAGCCAAAGCTGTAGTTATTGCAATATTCCCTGTAACATTAACCCCTGCAGGAGTTAGACCGAACATATTCAAAAACCAAATAAAAAAGAAAATAGTAAGTAGAAAAGGCATATACTTCTTATACCTTTTTTCACCTATTGTAGCAATAGCGATATCATCGCGAATGTATAGGATTATCGGTTCAAAAAACCTTCCTACCCCTTTTGCAATTCCTCCGTTCTTAGCATACGATCTGGCAAGTCCGCCAAATAATAAGAGCATCAAAATACCTGTTAGCACTATCATAACGACAGTCTTGGTGATTGATAAATCCAGGGGCTTTATGTTAGTAGGATGGTGTTCGGCATCATAATTAATCGTGCCCTCTGCATCTGTTTTATAAATTTTCCCGTGATATAAGCTATAATACTTATCTCCGGAGACAGCTACCTCCTCCCCATGATGGAACCTGGAGGACGAAAAAACCACGAATCCATCATCCCATAGAATAACAGGTAATGGAAACCCGACATGATGTGTAACCTCATCATCATCGGTATAAGAAAACAAGGAGAAATCATGTGAATCCTTAAGGTGATGTTGTATATAGTCGTCGATTTCGGTTTTTAGATCGGTATTTGTTTCTTCGCTAACCATCTCCGCATCTTTTGCGAAAATTGCCGCATTAAAAAATAATGTGGAAACCAGAAAGAACTTTACCAAAAGAGGATTTCGCATATCACTTAAAAAAAAAGGGTCTCTAAAAATCGGTGCAAATGTAAGCTATTCTCCCAAAAAGAAAAAAGCATTTAGAATTTTATTTTGCCCTTAAAACAAGCACTGGCCATTCTATTGTTGATCCAATTCGCGCATTAATTTTATAAGCTGAAAAGTCTCAACGAAAAGGCAGGTAAAGTAGGGTATAAAAAAAGTAAAAAATTCAACCTTAGAGAGTTTGCCATCCACCATAAAAATTGGATCAAAAATAAGGAAGTATATAATAAACTTTAATGTGCTTCCAAACATAAATAGAAATCCGAGATGTTTATTATGTCTTTCAGCAAAATAGAGTAGCGCAGAATAGATCCCCAGGGCCATGGCAAAATTTATGACATATCCCAGAAAAAATAGCTTGTAATCCAGATCGTAGTTGCGAACAAGGTAATATCCGGCATGTAGCAGGCCAACAATCAAGAGTGCACTAATTAACAGCCCGGTGAAAACAAGAATTCTTTTATTCAAATCAGGAGTTCAATTTTTTCGTTTGCTGAATAACCAAATACATCGAAATAGCCACTGCAAATAACGTAAGAATTATGGTATAGGTATTATTTTCCTTCTCGTATTCTGTATCGAGCCACTGCCCCAGCCTTGCGCCCAAATATATAATGACCCCCATTTGCACGGCTATCCCTGTAAGACTTAGCCAATATTTAACTTCCTTTTTCCCTTTTGTCATTTTGAGAAATATCTCTTTTGTTAGTTTCCTATTTGTCCTTGCAAGAACTACAAGATTATTGGCGTAGCAGAAACTGTTGTACAATAGTAAAGAAAGTTAATTCCTTTTTCACCTCAAAATAAGGCGGTATTTATTCGAATTAGAAATTCTGAATCTGATCAGGAAGCTTTTGCCGGTTCATTTTTGCTGCCGGATCCGCTTGTAACTCCCGACTTGAAACCTCTGGTTTCTGAACCCGTACTGCTCGCACTGCTGCCGGAATCTGGCTTAGCAGGAGCATTAGAGCCTATTCCTCCTTTACCTTTCATTGTACAAGATGCATTAAACGTGGCGCCGGGTTCAACAGCCAATTTAGCAACAGTCACGGTACCTTCAATAACCGCGGATGCCTTTAATGCCAATAAGTTGGATACCTGAAGCTCTCCGTTAAAACTACCTTCTATGTCTGCATTAACACATTCTACTTTGCCATGTATGTAGCCATCTTTGCCAATAACCACTTTGCCAGAGGTTTTTACATTGCCATCTAATTTTCCGTCGATCCTAAAGTCAGCTTCAGAAATTATATCGCCTTTGATTTTTGTGTTCTTTTCAATTCTGTTGGGTTGTCCGCCTATTTCGTTCATAGTTCTAGGTTTTTTGTTATCAGAAAACATTTTATTTATGGTTTTGGGGTTAAAACTTGATTTTTATATTCTTGTAAGTTTTTATGTACTTGGATAATTTTATAGTTGGAAGATAAAATTACGAAATTCTCATTAGCAATGCGGTAATCTTTATTTTTATTTAGTAGTTCTACATAGCCCAATGCATATTCTTTGGATCTAAATCCATGCACGACTATAAATTCATTTTCTAGATTATAAATATCCCTGGATACACTGTTGCTGTAGTTTAAATCGACTATGGATTTTTCCAAAATCTTCTTGAGAATCAATGCTTTATCATCATTTTGTCTCCTAAATGGAAATACCACCTTCCAATTGGAAGTTCCTTTTGAATCAACTTCCATTGAGAAATCCTTTGGTTCCAATTTAGGTAACTGCTCGGCGATCATTTGCTGAGCTTTTTTACCTTCCGGATTATTCGGATAATTAAGTGCTACGTAATTCAGGGCTTCCTTGAAGTCTTCATAACCCTGCAATCTCCCAATTGCATTTGCTTTTAACATCTCAAATTTAGGTACAATTGGATCTCCGGTGTATAGATTTATATTTTCTTCGGCTCCGGTTATGACCATTAAATAATCCTGATTTTTATACAATTTGAAAAGTTGCGTGTATTTGGCATCCGGGCTATCGGATGAGCCGGTTAACACTGCCTGTGGGTTAACTAAAATTTCAGCATACCTGGAATCAGGATACTTCTGTATAATATTCTGTTTCATATTGGCGGCAAGGGGAGAGCCAGATTCCTCATATATCTTGTAGAGGTTGTACATGGAAGGAAGTACCAGACGTTCCTCGGGATCTGACTTTAGCACATTCTCCAATTTACCAGAAGCCAGGAGGTTTTCCTTAAACTTCTCCTTATAAATGATCCCAAGTTGATAGTTTGCAAAATTTCTCTCCTTTTTTAGACTATCTATTACTGCAACATCTGTTGGAATCTGATCCAGATAATACTCTACCGAATATTTCTGTTCTTCCGTTAAGTCTTTAGCTTCTTCAGGTGTTCCATCGGAAATCTGACCATCCCTGGCGCCCTCTAAAAGCTGAGCTGTGTTTCTATTGCTCCAGCGCCAATCATCTTCCAAAACGCGGTCTCCCCATTTCGTTTTAAAATCATTTTTACCATATCCAAGGCTGGCAATATTATAAAAATAAAACTTCCCCTTGTTTTCTTTACCCCCTTTAGATTCGGCAAAAGCAGCAAAACCGGCATTTGCCTGAATCTCCTTTTTTAAGGCTGCTTCTTCTTCTGCCAACTTTAATTGGGCAATATAATCTTCAAAATATGCTAATTGTTCATTTTTCGGCAGATTGTAAAGTGTTATTACGCTGTCTGCGTATTGTACAATGTCTTCATAAATTATGACATCCTCAAGGTTATCCAATTTCTTCTTAATAGCCCTGAATTTCTTTGTGTTCTCGGGCAAATTAGTTAGAACGCTATCGTAATAATTACCGGCAATTTTGTATTCATTGCCATCGAAATTATATTCTGCCAGATTTTCATAGTTCAGTGCATTTAACTGAGGTGAATTTTGGGTTGCCCTAATTGACTTGTTATAATATACCACGCCAAGACTGTCTGATCCCGTTGCCATGTAAAATTCTGCCCTTTGATTGTATATTTTATCCAGAAACGGTCTGTTTTCCCTATTTTCCTCAAGATCAACGAGTTCTTCCAATATCTGTTCTTTGTTCTCCTCAGTTATATCAGTGTTTTGGATTATATGTAAATGCGAATTGATCATATAGACCCGTGGGGACCTTCTTTTAAGTTCAATAATTTTATTGAAAGCATAATTGGCGCTATCTCTATAGCCCAACTGGTTATATAGCTGCCCTATAATAAAGTAATACCTGCCTTTTTCGGGAGCCTTTTTGGTATAGGCAGAGGCTAATTTTAATTCTTGAATTGCAGTGTCGGGTGCTTTTAAGTTTATGTATGCCTGGGCCATCATTGCATGTGTATCAGCATATTCCTGGTCATTGAGCTTTTCAAACTTTAGAAGGCGGTTTAAATTTTTCAACGCAAGTTCTTCGTTGTTAAGCCTAATATTGGTTTTTTCTCTCCAAATTGTAGCTTCGTTCAGCTTATCGCTTTGTGTATATTTCCTTAGGATGTAATTAAATGCCTCAATTGCAGGTATATATCGCTGGTCAAAATATCTGGCCTTCCCCAGGAGCAGAAACGCCTCATCTGTTTGTGGATTACGCTCTTCATCAGCGATATCCATGCTATGTTTTTGAATGGCTTTGGTAGCTTTTTCTTCCGCAATTATGAAATTCGGGTTGTTATCTTCAGAATCAAGTTTTATCTCATCTTTTACTTCAAGGCGTTCAATGGGTAAAATCTCCCAATAATTATCCTGATAAGAATTGTTGAGTGCAACTCTACCTTCCTCAAATGCGTTATTCCCATTGTACAGTACATTGTACTTGGTATTCATCGCATGCCAATTGCGGTTTACAAATGTGTCTTTCTTGGTAGAACAAGCGCTAAGAATTATGCCCCCAAGAACACCAGCCAGAATAAATTTAATGCGCAGCTTCAAAATTGTTGGTATTCTATCTAATCTTAACTTAAAAACACTAAGATTATTATGCCGACGAGCCTGAATTATCGGGATTCTTTCGTATCAGTATCTAAAATATGGAAAAGCTGTTGTATTCGGACAAAAAACAACAGTGCGATTAAAAGAAAACCCTATCCATCCAAGTGATTCTTTCTTAACCCCCAAAAAACGTCTCAAGTTCTTTCAAAGTTTCTGTTGAGGTTTGAATATCCTTAACTATTTCACCTTTATTCAACACAACAATACGTTCACAAACTTCTGTAACATGGATTAGGTCATGACTGGAAACCAATACAGTGACTTCCCTGTTTTTAGTTAAATTCTTAATAATCCCTTTAAGCCTGATCTGCGTTGTAGGGTCTAAATTAGCAAAAGGTTCATCGAGGATAATAACTTGAGGGTTACCTATGAAAGAAGCTACTATCCCTACCTTTTTCTGGTTTCCTTTTGACAAATCGCGCAAATACTTTTTCTGACCCAGAATCTCCCCATGAAAAAAGTCCGAAAAATTGGACAAAAGTTCATTGACATCAGTTTTAGACTGACCTCTTAACTCACCAATGAAATAAAAATATTCTTCGGGTGTTAAATACCCTATGAGAAATGTCTCGTCTATAAAAGCTGAAGTAAAAGGTTTCCAGGCTTCACTGGTATTCACCTGTACTTCGTTGTTTAGTACTTTCCCGGTAGTTGGTTGAATAAGATCTAAAAGTAAGCTAAAAAAAGTGGTTTTACCTGCACCATTATTGCCTACCAGACCAAAACTTTGGCCTTTTGGTATTTCCAAACTTTCGATATTTAATACGATTTGATCTCCGTATTTTTTTGTAAGATTATTCGAGTAAATCATTATGCGAAAACTTATTTTTATGCAGCTTTTTGTTTATAAGCCAAAAGCGTTTTATATTTTTCTTTTTTATATATTTTTTCAATCTTTTTGAAGACTACATTTTTGAAGGCAAAGCCTAATATCCCTGTAAGTGCAACGAATATATATCCCGCAGTGGGATTAATTAGGTAATGGCCTAATCCATATATTGCCAAAGGCAATAAAAGTTTTGGCAACGTCAGCAGAAGTGTTTTTATATTAAAGGCTTGTTTATCTCCAAAGGCTTTTTTGTTAGAAGTCAGATCAATGGGAGTTTTAATATATGCGCCGCCCCATAAAACCAGGTATGAGTTTACCCCAACATTGTAAATTGCACCAACTATTACGGCCAAATAAGCATCAAGCCCAAAGAATAGGTAGAAAGCAGACAGGATTGTACTTATGATAGTAGCAATTATAATTAGATACCATTTGGAAGAAAGATACTCTTTGTATTGAATGTTTTGACTCATCATAAGAGGATAATAGGAACTATCCCAACTAGGGACAAACTGTCCAAAACTAAAGAGAAAACCTCCGGAAACAAAGATGCCTGCAAAAATCTTCCAAACAGGATTTTCATACACCTCAAGGCTCCCTGTAAAAAATAAAAGCCCATAAAAAATGAATATAAAACTCATTATAACTGTGGTTTTAGAGCGTTTATTCCTTTTAATTAGTTTAATATCATTTTTAAGGAAAGTTCCCAAGTTTCCAAATCGATTTAACCAGGTATAGTCTTCAGATTTTGCAATATCGTGCTTGGTGGCCAAACCTGCATCCAGGTACATATTTCTTTTAAAGTAACCAAAGGCAGCAAAACACAGCGCTGCTAATGCTCCCCAGGAAATTAGGGCAGTCCATGGAATATCATAGAACATATCGAAAACCGGAGCAGTAAATACTGTAATATCAAACCAGCCATAATACTGACAAATACCCAGAATGGCCAATAAAGCAACTAAGGGATAAAAAACACTATCCTTATTATTCATCATTATATTGATGAAATTATTACAATAAAACAGTGCCATAATACCCAAATGCCAACCAATAACACCTAGCGGGTTATATCCTTCAACTAGCAAAACGATAGAAAATGGCACAAAGAAAAATGCATGTGCCCAGTTAAAAAAAGAAAAAATGGTTTTCCCCAGAGAATAAAAAACTACCTGGCTTTTCTTAAAAGGAAGATAGAGTAACGGTTTAATATTCAAAATGGGCATCTTTTGCAACATATACCGTATATATATGTCCATCACCACATAGTATATCATGTATTGGTTAACAAATCTTAAAGGATCTCCGAGTCCTTCTTTTTTAATTATAAAATACGACCCTACTCCTAAAGCAAGGAATATTGCGATAAAATACAATGCTCCGAAAATCATTAATATTTTAAATGCAAGATTTGTTTTAAAAGAAGCGGACCTGAAAAATGATTTCCACTGAAGGTTAAAAAAGTGTTTTAACATGAAGGCGAGTGTTTTCTCCAAAAGTTAGTAGCTCAAATATAGATTTTGTTACAAACAGAAGCTAATTTCTAATCATTAATCCAAAGCATTTCTTAATTTTGCAAAAATTTTTATTTGATGAGTGATTTTTATTCTCTTAGTATAGACAAGATATCCAGGTTAACTCCAAATTCAGTTGCGGTAAGTTTTTGTATCCCTGAAGAATTGCAAGGTGAATTTGCTTTTGAAGCTGGTCAATATATTACCATAAAACACCATGTTAACGGAGAAGAGATCAGGCGGTCTTATTCCATTTCTTCAAGTCCAAAAGACAAACAAATAACTGTAGGCATTAAGAAAGTGCCGGAAGGTCGGTTTTCGGTATATGCCAATTCGTCCCTGAATGAGGGAGACCAATTAGAGCTAATGGCTCCTGAAGGTAGGTTTGTTTATAAACCTTCTGTCAATCCGGAAAATATATGTGCCTTTGCAGCCGGAAGTGGAATAACACCAATTATGAGTATTGCGAAAGCGGTATTGGACGGTCATCCGGAGAATACGTTTGTTTTGGTTTACGGAAATCAAAACAAACCCGAAACTATGTTCTATGATGAGATTTTAGAACTGGCAAATACGTATAAAGACCGGTTTACTGTACAGTTCGTTTATAGCAGGGCTCACGAAGATGATTCACTGTTTGGAAGGATAGATGCTTCGGTAATAAACTTTATTCTTAAAAACAAATGTAAGGATATCAGTTTTAAAACATTCTATCTCTGTGGCCCGGAAGACATGATAACCCTGACCAGCGAATTATTAAAAACAAACGGGGTTTCTGAGGATTCAATTTATTTTGAACTTTTCACAAGCAGTGAAAATGAAGATGAGGATTCTAAAAACATAAGTCTTGAGGGCAAAACTGAGTTAGAAGTTGTTTTGGATGATGAGGTTCATTCCTTAATTATGGATAAAAACACAACGGTTTTGGATGCAGTACTGGATGAAGATATCGATGCACCTTATTCCTGTCAGGGTGGGGTTTGCAGCACTTGTATTGCAAAAGTTACTGAAGGTGAAGCTAAAATGGACAAAAACCAGATCCTTACCGATAGTGAAATTGCTGAAGGGTTGATACTTACTTGTCAGGCTCATCCGGTAACTGCCACATTAAAGATAGACTATGATGATGTTTAATGATTTTTGTCCTACTTGTTTTATTTGAAGCCTAAATATAGCATTCAACACCTGTTTTATCATTAAGTAGTTAAGAATACGAGCAACATAGTGAACACAGGCCTGATATTTTCAATTGAAAAGTTAGTTTTGCGTAAAATTTTTATTAATCAGACTTGCTTTTTACAAACTCAGTAGTTGGTTTTAACTAAGATTATCTTACTAACTTACCTAATTGCTGCACTTTGTCTCCGAAATCTGTCTCAACAGCTTCTTTTTTATTTTATTTGGATGCTGTCTGTAATCCTATTAAAAACTAAGTGGTTGGTTTTTACTTTTTTATTGGTTTTTGCAGCGGATGCTTCCTCATATCAGCTATCGGGATCCAATAATGTCCAAATTTGTACATGATCCTGTATTAAAAAATGCTAATCCTAAGCCGAAAAAAGACTTTAGATCATAGAAATATGACTCGAAATACCGTTGGTCGATATTTTTTACCGACTAAGTGGTCGGTAAAAATCAAGGTCTGTTAGGTAGTTTATCGGGAATTAAACATTTTAACGAGTTTTTAAAGTCATACATCCTTAAATATTCAGCTTCCTGTGGTTTCAGGGGTTCTTTGTTTAGAGACTTGATAGTCTGTTTAACCCCAAAACCCAAATCTAATGGATAAGAATTTAAAACGCATGGCTACCATGCATCGAATGCAAGTTACCGGCTTGGAATTGTTTTACAAGAATGGTTACTATAACACAAGTATAGATGATATTTTAAAATCTCTTTCTCTTTCTAAGGGCGCTTTTTATTATCATTTTCAATCTAAAGAAGATTTCTTTGTAAGTATTGTTCAAAACCTGGTGGTACGAAAAGTATATAGCCTTTTAATTGAACCAATTGAAGGAAAAGAAAACCCAGTCCTTGCAATTGAAAAATGTTTTGAGAATGCTTTAGAAACCGCCGAGCACAATGAAATGGACTTCGGTTTCATTCTTAGTAATTTTATTTCAGAATTCAATGGTAAAAATACGGTCATTTCTAATTACCTAATGGATATTTATAAAGTTTGGGAAGTGAATTTAATCTCAATCCTTCAAAAAGGTAAGTCCGACGGATATTTAGATAGACATATTGATAGTGAAGGTGTTGCAACCTACCTGATTTCCTCATTCATGGGCGTAAGAACCCTTATGGTGAAAGGTAACTGCAGAAATTTACGCTACAAGTATATGCAGCAGTTAAGGCATTATTTTAAGTCAATAGCCCAAAAAGAAGTCGCTTAATGAAATCAATCGGTTTCGAGTATCCGCCTAATTAATTGAATTACGCTATCGGGTTCTATGGTAGACATCACATTTGCATATCCCTCGGGCATTTTGTTTCCATAGACAGAAGTGGGTATTAAAGGATATTCTGTTCTGTCAGACAGCAGGCTGTTTTCAGGGGGCTGATTAAAAGGGGCAAAACCCGCATAAGGATGAGTTACCCCCCAGAGCGTGACGGTTGGTATATCATAAATTGCAGCAAGATGACCATTTCCGCTGTCCATGGAAAGCATAAGATCCAGATTGGAAATTAAACCCAATTCCTCCCTGAATGAAAGTTTTCCAATTGTATTGATACAATTTTGATAGGAAGCAGACCAATCCTTAACTATCTCATTTTCAAGCTTGCCTCCGCCAAAAATCAATATTTTATACTTTTTGGTATTATTTAGAGTTGCGATTATCTCCTCCATAAGGTCCCTGGGATACATTTTTCCCGGATAGGTAGCAAAAGGAGCAATTCCTATCCATTTCAGGTTATCCTTCCCGACTAATTGAAGTGCCTTTTCGGACAGTTTAGCTTTTGATTTTGGACTACTAAACTCCAGGTTCAACGGATACCCCAGTTTATCGAAAACATCTGCATAACGCTGGAATGTAGATTTTAGGGGCATAAATACCTTATTCTTGTGCGCGGTTAAAGCTCTTTTCTCTTTTCTGCCTTTATCAATCTGTACAAAAGGTATTTTAGTTGATCTAAAAAATCCCCTTAAAATAGAACTCCTTAGCACATTGTGAAGGTCTGCTACAGCATCTATACCCAATCCGTTTAATTCCTTAAATAATTTCCACAAGCCAAGAATACCTTTATGTTTTCCATTAACATCTGCCTCATAAACATTAACATTAGATAACTGTTCAAACAGGGGACTAAAAAAGGCTTTGGTGAGAACGGTAACCTTTAAGTGCGGAAATTGGTTGTTAAGGGCGCTTAAAACAGGGACTATCATGGCGACGTCGCCCATGGCCGACAAGCGTATTACCAGAAGATGATTGAACTTACTTTTGCCCACGCAAAACAGGATTTAACTCCTCATCGTTATACATCTTCATTTGCTTATATGTCTTCATATAAATACTACCCTCTTCTATGGCAGACAACAATTGGTCTATTGCGGTGGAAAGGTCTTCTTTTTGCTCAAGAAGTATATCTAATTTCTGACGGCACTTTTCAAGGTGTTCTTTGGAAGCGTCCGTCCGATTAACTTCCTCTTGCATATGATAGATCTTTAGCGCCAAAATTGAAAGACGATCAATGGCCCAAGCCGGGCTTTCTGAATTAATCCTGGCATTAGGCAAAGCTTGTACCGATTGGTATTTATTTAAAAAATAACTGTCTATGTATTCTACTAAATCTGTTCGATCCTGATTACTGGCATCAATTTTTCGTTTTAATTCCAGGGCTTTTCCAGGATCTATTTCAGGATCTCTGATAATATCTTCATAATGCCATTGGACCGTATCAATCCAATTTTTTCTATACAGGAGGTGTGTGATATCCGTTTTGGGGTACGGATTACTAAATGATTGATTAACATCATCCTTAATGTGATATTTACTAATGCTTTCCTCAAATATTTTGAAGGCTGATTTACTGAACATTGTGGCTTGAATTTGGTACAAATATACCCTTTATTTGATAATCACTTTTGTAATTAATACCAGAAAAGGGGTTACTATAGAAGCTATAAGGATTATTTCACGTAAAGTAGCTTTCTTAATAAACTCAATATACTTTGTCAGAAATATTGCACTCGCAAAAAATGTAATAATTACAGGAGATATTTCATCTGTTGACTTTAAAAAGGTCACAGTTAACCCGAGTGCAAGTGAAATTGCGATTAGGCGCATTGTAATAATCTTGCCAACGCCTAATTTTCCCATTTTTATAAACGCCAAAGTTGCCATAATGACCATTATTACACCATATATAGCAAGCTTCGAACTGTTAATCCAATACCCTATTATGTCAATTCTTAAGGAGAATTGATAATGATTTCCAAAAAAGTCCAGATTATCAGTTAATAACAGAAAACAATATACAAGAATACCAATAGCAAAGATCCCGGTCAAAGGAACCAGCCAGTTTTTGATGTTTTTGGGTTCGTAAAAGTAAATAGCAATATAGACCAGTATTAGGTAAATAATTGCCCAATCATAAAACAGACTGGCTACAAGAGTCCAGATGGTAGCATCAAATACTTTTAACTTTATATTCTTGAGGGATTTAAGGCTAATAAGTCTTCTTAGTGCCAAAAGAAGGAAGAAACTACAAAAGATGCCGTTATTATCGAGCAAAACTTCAGGAAAAACAACTATAAACAGGGCGTAATATAAAATGGCATAAGAATTAGTAGCAGTAATTTGATTACGCTTGGCAATAAAATCAACTACAAAAACACTAAATAGCAGGACACCAAGAACAATGAATTTTAACACTAATTCTTCTGTAGAGTAAGCTTGCGGATAAAGCACAAAATGGACAAACCAATAGAAAAGGAACAAAAATCCAAGGATAATAATGAAGTTTATCGGTTTTGTTTTTCCAAAAATGCCTGAAATCATCCTGGGATTTTATATTTTTGTACTGTAAATATAACCAAGATGAGAGCATTTTTTGAAGGCATAGAAGATTTATTCGTCAATGGACTTTTCTGGCCTTATGATTTTTTTCGATTTATGTCTAATTGGTGGACCTCCAATACGATAAACTGGATTTTCGCAATTCTGGGTACAATTGCCATGGTATACTGGTTAATACAACTTAAAAAGTTTGACGATAGCGGAGAAGAAGATAAGACTATAACTGCACATTCTTACCTTTAAGAGTTTCTTTTAAAGTTTCTTCATTCTATTGACTGGCATTTAAGGTATTGGTTCTAACTTTCTAAAGATCAAAACCAAGGTCTTTCCTGTAATACATGCCGTCGAAGTGGATTTTATCAATATTCTGATACGATTTCTGAAGGCCTTCTTTAAAATCTTTCCCAAAAGAAGTAACAGCCATAACGCGTCCGCCATTCGTCAGGATCTTATTATCCTTAATTTTGGTGCCTGCATGGAATACTATGGATTCGTCAACACTTTCTATTCCTTCAATTTCAATCCCTTTTTTGTAAGCCTGTGGATATCCGCCAGAAACTAACATATTTTATCTATTTGAAGATCAAGAGAATCCAGGTTACCTTTGGCTACGGCTTCAAAGAGTTCAACCAGATCGTTCTTAATCCTAGGTAAGACCACTTCTGTTTCGGGGTCCCCGAGACGTACGTTATATTCAATAACAAAAGGATCATCTCCTACTTTTATTAACCCAATAAAAATAAACCCTTTATAAGGTAATTGATCTGTTTTTAAACCGTCTATAGTTGGCTCTATTATTCGTTCTTGGACCTTCTCTAAGAATTCTTCGGAAACAAACGGAACCGGTGAAATAGCCCCCATTCCTCCTGTATTCAGTCCTGTATCTCCTTCCCCAATACGCTTATAGTCCTTTGCCATAGGCAAAACTTTATAATTTTCGCCATCGGTTAATACAAAACAACTGAGCTCTATTCCCGACAAAAACTCTTCTATTACCACAACGGAGCTTGCGGAGCCAAATTTTGCGCTAAGAAGCATCTCCTGCAGTTCTTTTTTGGCCTCTTCAAGGTTTTGAATTATTAAGACGCCCTTTCCTGCTGCCAGTCCATCGGCTTTCAGCACATAAGGTGGATTTATGGTTTCTAAGAATTGCAGCCCTTCTTCAAATTGATTAGCGGTAAAACTCTTGTAAGATGCTGTTGGAATATTATGTTTTATCATAAATTTCTTGGCATATTCCTTACTCCCTTCCAGGGTAGATGCCATTTTCCTTGGGCCAATAACAGAAACTTCTTTTAGTAAAGCGTCTTCAAGAAAAAAATCGTGAATCCCTTTTACCAGCGGATCTTCCGGGCCAACCACCACCATCTTAATACCTTCCTTAAGGACAAGTTCTTTGATTGCATTAAAATCATTCACATCTAAAGGAATATTAGTGCCAATATCAGCTGTTCCAGCATTTCCAGGCGCGATAAATAATTTATTTAGTTTAGGGCTTTGTTTTAGTTTCCAGGCCAGGGTATGTTCTCTACCTCCGGAGCCAATGATAAGTATGTTCATGTCTAATAAGTATCGCTAATAATATTGTACACTGAATTATAGGCCATAGTATTTATGAAAATTCCCTATGTTCTTTGATTTTTAATTCTTCGGGAGATAAGGAACGAAAGTATTCAAAGACCTTTTTAAGGCCTTCAGATCGCTTCACTTTTGGCTCCCAATTTAAAATTTCTTTGGCTCTTGTAATATCGGGTTGACGTTGCATAGGATCATCTTTTGGTAATGGTTTGTGAATTATTTTTTGCGATGTTCCCGTAAGTTTAATAATTTCTTCAGCAAATTCGTTTATTGTGGTTTCGTGCGGGTTCCCAATATTCATAGGATCTGTATAATCGCTCATTAGAAGCCTGTATATGCCCTCAACCTGATCATCTATATAACAAAAAGAGCGTGTTTGCTTACCATCTCCAAAAACGGTAAGGTCCTCACCCCGTAATGCTTGTCCCATAAAAGCAGGAACCACCCGTCCGTCGTTCAGCCGCATCCTTGAACCGTAGGTGTTGAATATCCTTACAATTCGTGTATCTACACCATGAAAACGATGGTAGGCCATGGTAATGGACTCCATAAAACGTTTAGCCTCATCATAGACTCCTCTTGGGCCAACGGGGCTAACATTGCCATAATAGTCCTCATTTTGCGGATGTACCAAAGGGTCTCCATATACTTCGGAAGTTGAAGCGACAAGAATAGTAGCGTTCTTTTCTTTTGCAAGGCCCAGAAGATTAAGTGTCCCTAAAGAGCCCACTTTAAGTGTTTCAATAGGGATCTTCAAATAGTCTATTGGACTGGCAGGGGACGCAAAGTGCAAAATATAATCCAGCTTACCGGGAACATGCACAAAGGTCGTTACGTCATGATGGTAAAACTCAAATTGCTCCAAAGGAAATAAATGTTCAATATTTTTTATATCCCCTGTAATAAGGTTATCCATGGCAATAACATAGTAACCTTCTTTGATAAACCGGTCACATAAATGCGAACCTAAAAATCCTGCAGCGCCGGTTATTAAAACTTTCTTCATTTCTTCAATTTTTTTGATCAATATGCCTTTTCATCTCCAGAAATACCCAACAGTAAGGTTTGTATGATAATTTTAAGATCCAGAAAAAATGACCAGTTCTCAATGTAGAAAATATCAAATTTTATTCTGTTTTGGATATCACTATCCTTTTCTATTTCCCCCCTATAACCACGAACCTGTGCCAAGCCTGTTATGCCCGGTTTAACAAAGTGGCGTAACATGTATTTATTTACTCTGCCTGCATATTCATCCGTATGTTTTATCATATGTGGACGTGGGCCAACCACAGACATGTTACCAAAAAGCACGTTATAAAATTGAGGTAGTTCGTCAATACTGGTTCTCCTTAGAAACCTTCCAATTTGTGTAACACGCATGTCATTTTTCCCGGCTTGCTCAATATCTGAGGCTGGATTCACTGTCATAGATCTGAATTTAAAACAGGTAAATTCATTATTATCAAATCCGGTCCTTTTTTGAACAAAGAATACCGGACCCCTAGATTCTATGGTAATTAGTAATGCCAATATTGGAGCTATCCAAATGAGGAGTCCAAAAATTACAATCAGGGAAAATACGATATCAAAAGTTCTCTTTAAGACCGCATTGATAGGATTATGCAGGGGAATATCGCGCAAAGAAAGAATGGGTAGGTAATCGTAATATTCAAACTTTAATTTTTTAGAGAAAATATTTTTATTGTCAGGCAAAAATTTAAGGGTTTTTAAGTTATTATCTGCAAAATTAATAAACTCAGTTAGCTCCTCATTTCTCAATTCTGAAACCGAACAGTATATTTCATCAATTTTTTCTTCTACTCTAAATCTAAAACATGAATGTATGTCAAACTCTTCTTGCCGGGGACAAAATTG